>JBAVQA010000423.1:0-2673 GCA_049693595.1 Candidatus Acidiferrales bacterium
ACCATGCCAACCGAAAAGGAGCTTTCATGAGCGCCACCCCCTCTATTGGACCGTCCGCCGCCACCGTCGCAGCCGTCAAGGAACACGCTCGGCTGCTGGCGATTTATTCCATGATGTCCACCACCGCCGCCGGCTCCGGCCACCCCACTTCCTGCATGTCCGCCGCGGAACTTGTCGCCGGAGTTTTCTTCTACGCCATGAAGTTTGATCCCAAGAACGCAAATTCAAACGACGGCGATCGTTTCGTGCTCTCCAAAGGTCACGCCGCCCCGCTTCTATATTCCGCGCTGGCCGAAGCCGGAGTTTTTCCCGTATCGCGCGTGATGACCCTGCGCCAGTTTTCCAGCGAACTCGAAGGCCATCCGACTCCGCGTATTCCTGGCGTGGACGCTGCAACCGGCTCGCTCGGCCAAGGCCTCTCCGTTGGCAACGGCCTCGCCATCGGCGCGCGAATGGATAAAAGTCCCACGCGCGTCTACGTACTCACAGGCGACGGCGAATTAGCCGAAGGAGAAATCTGGGAAGCGGCAGCTTTCGCCGCGCATTACAACCTCGAGAATCTCACGGTAATCACCGACATCAACGCGCTGGGCCAGAGCGACTACACCATGTACAAGCACGACATGGAAGTTTACCGGCGCAAATTCGAGTCGGAAGGTTTTGCCACCGAAGTAATCGACGGCCACGATGTCCCCGCCATCCTCGCCGCGCTCGACCGCGCAAAAGCTACCAAGGGCCGTCCGCAAGCCATCATCGCTCGCACCATCAAAGGCCATGGCTTTAGTTTGGTTGCCGGAAAAGAAGGCTGGCACGGCAAAGCCTTCACAAAAGAACAACTCGCCGAAGCGATTAAAGAACGTGGCGGAACTCCACCGGTGGTTCCTCCGGACCCCGGAAAATCGTACGCGCGAACTTCGCTGCCCAAGCCTCCGGATTTCCCCGCGCCAGCCGCGCCCGACTATGCGGCGGATGCACAGATCGCTACCCGCGAAGCCTATGGTTTCGCGCTCAAGCGCTTAGGGGCAGTGAACCCGCACGTCGTTGCGCTGTCGGGTGACGTGATGAATTCCACCTTCTCGGAAATTTTCGACAAAGCTTATCCCGACCATTTCTTTCAGGGCTATATCGCGGAACAAAATCTGGTGAGTATCGCAGTAGGGCTCGCGGCTCGCGGCAAAGTTCCTTTCGCCGACACCTTTGCCTGCTTCCTCTCGCGCGCCTACGACAACGTGCGCATGGCCGCAATCAGCCGCGCGAACATCAATTTGTGCGGCTCGCATTGCGGAGTCTCCATTGGAGAAGACGGCCCATCGCAGATGGCTCTGGAAGATATCTCGATGTTTCGCGCCATCGACGGCTCGGAAGTCTATTATCCCAGCGATGCCGTATGCACCGAACGCTTGACCGAGCACATGGCCCGGCGCGCGGGCATAAATTATCTGCGGACTTCGCGCCCCAAGATGCCCATTCTTTATTCCAAGGATGAGAAATTCCCGATTCCCGGATTTAAAGTTCTGAGGCAGAGCGCCCAGGACAAGGCCACCGTAATCGGCGCGGGCGTCACTCTCCACGAAGCGCTAAAGGCGTTCGATCAGTTGAAGTCGCAAGGCATTGCCATCCGCGTGTTCGACCTCTATTGTGTAAAACCTCTCGACGGCAAAGCCATTGCTGAGCAGATCAAGGCAACCGGAGGATCCCTGGTGACCGTGGAAGATCACTGGCCGGAAGGCGGCCTCGGCGAAGCCGTGCTGACGGCCTTGGCGCAAGTTGGCGTGTCGCCAACAAAATTTAAGCTTCTGGCCGTGACCGGCATGCCGCATTCAGGCAAGCCCGAAGAGTTGGTGGATGCGTTCGGAATTTCCGCGCGCCACATTATCGAAGCCGTCCGCGCCATCGCGTAAAAGCCGGCTAAAAGATCGATGCCGGCTGAGAAATCGATGCCGGCCAAAAAATCGAGTTATGTGGAGAGGATAACTGAGTGGCCGAAAAGCTAGTGATGGTAGGAGTGCTCCCCGAAGTAGTCGTGCTGGATCCCGGCGAACAGGTCGAATGGTTTTCGAACGCCGGGAACATCAAAATTGAATTCGATCCGCAGCGCTGTCCCTTCTCCTCGAACGTCTTCCAAGCCCCGCCCGGCATGCGCTTGTTAAGCGGCACCGCGCGCCCAGGCCTGAATCCGGGATCGTATCGTTATAAGCTGTCGCTGAACGATGCGGTGGTGGCGAACGGCGAAGTCCTGGTCCGCGAGAAATAAATGTTCCGGGCCAACCCGCCGCTTAGTCGCCCGCTGCGGCAAACACGGGTCGCTGTTGCGAAACCGAGTCAGCCAGGATGCGGCGCACCGGCGCCAGCAAAGAAGCCGGCACGGGCCGTTCGCGCTGGACACCCAGTTCCGCAACTTTCCTCGGAAATTCCCTCCGGCGATCGAGCCACAACCCAAACTCCCGGAGAAGGTCTCCGGCAACGTTGGGATCGTCCGAGCGCTCCACCCCCCAGAACCTCAAGCGCTCTTCATTCTTCTGCAAGAGCTGAAGCGCTTCTTCCAGCTTCTTCATGGCCGCGTTGAATGACGACGCGAGGAAATATACCGGCAACGACCAGCCGTCGTGCCCGAAAACCGCACGCACCCGCACGTTGTACTTCCCGTTCTGATTCTTCTCGATGGCGCAGAGA
>JBAVQA010000424.1:0-6556 GCA_049693595.1 Candidatus Acidiferrales bacterium
ATATATCGTCGCTGTTTGGGATTCCGTCAACCTATCCAGACGGGCGTTATCGGAATCATAGATTCGAAAGGGACCCGAATGAACTTGGGGATTAGCCTTAGAGACGAAAACTCCAACCTGCCGCCGCGCCTTCCCAATTTGCCGGAAAGAATTCGGGGACTGGAGCGTCTTTCGTTGAATTTGTGGTGGAGCTGGCAACCGCATGCACGGGATATGTTCCAAGCACTCGACCTGCAGGCGTGGCGAGAGAGCGACCATAACCCGCTGCGCATGCTGGCGCAGCTGCCGCAGGAAATTCTTCAGAATGCCGCAAGCGATCCGGAATTTCTGAAGCGATACGACGCGGTGATGGAAGAATTTGAAGCGAACATCGCGTCGCAGACCGGTTGGTTTACGGCGGAGTACGGCGACCCTCAGGCGCCCATCGCGTACTTTTCGGCGGAGTACGCGTTCCACCATTCGCTGCGGCTCTATGCCGGGGGCCTGGGAGTTCTGGCGGGAGATTATATTAAGGAATGCAGCGATCTGGCGATTCCGGTGGCGGCGGTGGGACTGATTTATTCCCGCGGGTATCTTTCGCAGAAACTGCGAGACGACGGCTGGCAGGAGGATGACGAGAAAATACTGGATCGCACGTACGATCCGGTAAGGCAGGCACTCGACAAAGACAATCGTCCTCTCCTGGTGCAAGTGCCGTTGTTCGATCCTCCGGTTCACGTGCAAGTGTGGCGCGCGGACATCGGCCGGGTTCCGGTTTATTTGCTGGATACGGATGTGGAGGGCAATCAGCCCTGGGACCGGACGATCACTCAACGTCTTTATACCAACGATCCCGAGCAGCGGCTGCGGCAAGAAATCGTATTGGGCATCGGCGGAATGCGGGTGCTGGAAGCTTTGGGGATCCATCCCGCGGCTGTGCATATTAATGAAGGCCATCCGGCGCTTGCTCTGCTGGAGCGGTCGCGCATGCTGGTGGAAGGTGGAAAAAGCTTCGAGCAGGCCATTGCGCAAGTTCGCGAGACGTCTATTTTCACTACACACACGCCGCTTTCGGCCGGCACCGACGTTTTCCCTTTTCCCCTGATCGAGAAATATTTCAGCCATTTGTACGATAAGTTGGGAACGAATCGCGACGGGCTTCTGCAACTCGGCGTTTCCCCGGCAGACCCCAATGCGGGATTCAACATGACGGTGTTTTCGTTGCGCATGGCGAAGTTCTGCAATGCGGTGAGCAAGAAACACGGAGAAGTGGCGCGGCAAATGTGGGCCGCGGTGTGGCCGGGTAAGAAAGAAGAAGACATTCCGATAACCGCAGTGACGAATGGAGTCCACGTTCGCACTTGGATGGATCCGCTCTGGCTCCAACCGATGCTCGACAAATATATAGGCTCGAACTGGGTTCGCGACATGGATCGAGCCAAAACCTGGCAAGGGATCGATGCAATCCCGGACAAAGAACTCTGGTGGCTGCGGAGCCGGTTGAAAGGCTTGTTGATCGCAGACATCAACGAACGCGCCCGCGAAGAGTGGAAACAGAAACGTGTTCGCGCAGAGAGCGCAATTGCATTTGGCGCGCTGCTCGATCCACGGATTCTGACGATCGGTTTTGCGCGGCGGTTTACGGCCTACAAGCGT
Organism: Candidatus Acidiferrales bacterium; assembly: GCA_049693595.1. Taxonomy (GTDB): domain Bacteria; phylum Acidobacteriota; class Terriglobia; order Acidiferrales; family UBA7541; genus Palsa-295. The sequence goes on from JBAVQA010000424.1 coordinate 1,636, forward strand.
CCGGACTTGATCCTCCACGATCTTGGGCGACTGAAACGCCTGCTCACGAATCCGCTGCAGCCGGTACAAATCATTTTTGCCGGCAAAGCCCATCCCTCTGATGTGGGGGGCGCGCAGTTGATCCAAAGAGTGTTTCAACTGGCGCGGGAACCCGAATTCGCCGCTCGCATCGCTTTCGTGGAAGATTATGACCAGCATCTGGCGCAGCGAATGGTGCGCGGAGTGGACGTGTGGCTGAATAATCCGCTGCCTCCTCTGGAAGCGAGCGGAACAAGCGGAATGAAGGCGGGCGTGAACGGTGTGCCAAGCCTTTCCGTGCTCGACGGCTGGTGGCTCGAAGGGTACAACGGGAAGAACGGCTGGGCTTTCGGCGGAAATCCGGTTGAAGGTGACCGAACAAATGTTGATGCTGATGCGCTCTACCGCTTGCTTGAGGAGCAGATAATTCCGCTTTACTACCGGCGTTCCGACGACGAGATTCCGCACGAATTCGTTCAGGTAATGAAAGAAGCCATAAAAGTCGCGGCGCCGCAATTCTGCACCACACGCATGGTGAAAGAGTACGTCAACCGCTTCTATATCGACGCACTGGGCCTGAAAGAATCCCTGGTTTCCAGCGACAAGTAAACCTTTCTTCTCACGTGCGACACGGCGGTCAAGGCTGGCTGCGCGTCGAGAGCGGACTCTGGGAAGGAAAAGCGAGATGGTTGAAAGTTCTCGATTAGAACGGGGTGCGGTTGTTTGTTTTGTGTAACTTAGGAGAGATCCTAATAATTCGAGTTCTCGATTAGAAATTCTGACTTTCTTGTCGGGAGGCCGCGGGGTGGCCCTGAAGGGCCGAGCCGCGGGGACGTTCATTTATCCCGTTTCAGAGCGTGGTAAGTATCGTATTTTGAGTGTGTTATCATCATAATTTACCATTATATCATAGCTGTCAAATCGGGCTTTGTGTGTATAGAGCCTGCGAGGAGACACACACCCTAACAAGCGCACCTTGGCTGGCTGGGGACGGCAGTATGAAGGCCTTGACGCGTGTATGAGGCTTTCGTATAGTTACAGCTCGATTGTGGCGGTTGAGGCAATCGAAAGGAAGTTGGAAACGCGCGATGGGATTGTTTACTTACTGTCTCGGCTATGCTTACCGCTTTTACTTTACGGAGCGGACCGGCGAGACGCGCGCGGATGAATTGAGAAGCTAGCAGACAAAACCCGCAGCAAGTCTTAAGACGCCGGCCGCGACTCTCACCGAGAGGATGCGGCTTTTTTGTTTTTAGGGGCATTTTCGGGTCGCGGAGATTGGGCGTTTGGTTTCCGGTATTTGCGTTGGCGGAGTTTATAGGCGGCAGGATTCCAGGAGGCGGGATGAGAGGCATGAAGATCGGGGACTGGCGAACGAAAATTGATGCGATTGACACGACTCTGCTGCATCTGCTGAACGTGCGCGCGGCGTTTGCGCTGGAAGTAGGAAGGCTGAAGGGAGAGGCGGGCGTTCCGCTTCGCGTACCGGCACGCGAGCGGGAAATTCTTTCGCGGATGAAGAAAGTGAACCCCGGGCCGCTGGACGGAGAGGCGGTGGAGAAAATTTACCAGTTAATTCTGAGCGAATCGATTCGCGTTCAAGAGAGCTACGGCTACGGAGCCACAGTGATTTCGAAGGGAGCCCGCGAGCAGCGGCTCGAAAAACGGCGGAAGCCGGACGCGGCATGAAACTTGCGACCCATATGCGCGTGGCGTTTCAGGGAGAGCGCGGCGCGTTCAGCGAAGAAGCGGCGGTGAAGCTGCTGGGTGACGAGGTTCGCCTGGTGCCGCTTCCCACGTTTGAAGCGGCTTTTGGAGCGATCGCGAACGGAGCGGCGGATTACATTCTGGCGCCAATCGAAAACAGCCTGGCCGGGCCGGTGCACAGATCGTTCGATCTCCTGGTGGAAAGCTCGCTGAGCATCGTGGGCGAGGTGATACTACGCATCGAGCACAATCTGATTGGGCCGCGCGGCGGAACGATTGAAGAGGTGGCGATTGTGGAGTCGCATCCGGTGGCTTTGGCGCAGTGCGAGCGATTTTTCAGCGCTCGCCCGGGGTTGAAAAGAATTGCGACGGACGACACGGCCGGAAGCGTTCGCGAAATCGTGCAAGCGGGAGATCGCACGCGAGCCGCGATTGCGAGCAGACGCGCGGCGGAACTTTATGGAGGGCAAATACTGCGCGAGCATTTGGAAGACGATGCTGAGAATTACACGCGGTTCCTGCTGCTGGCATCCCCGACGGAAGCGGCACCGGAGGAAGCTGACAAACTTTCCCTGGTTTTCAGACTTGCGCATCTTCCAGGCGCGCTTTATTACGCGCTGGAACCATTTGCGCGACGAGATATCAATCTGATGAAAATTGAAAGCCGACCGGTTCACGGGCTTCCGTGGCAATACCGGTTTTATCTGGATCTGCAAGCGACGGCGCGCGATCCGGAAGTTGCCAAAGCGCTGGGCGAGTTGGAGAAATTGGCAGTGGATATGAGGATTCTGGGTTCGTATGTTTCGGCAAAGACGGAGAACAACACTACAGCACAATTAAGGGAGCAATCATGATTGTTAATATGGCGACGAATGCAACGGAAGAGCAGATCAATCATGTGGTGGAGCGAATCAAGGAGTGCGGCTGCCAAGCGCATCTGAGCCGCGGCGAGGAAAGAACGGTGATCGGAGTGGTAGGAAAAATCGAGCAGCATCAAAGCGAGCTGGAAACTCTGGTTGCGTCACCGGGCGTGGAGGAAATCATACGGATCACGCATTCGTTCAAGCTGGCTTCGCGGAAGTTCCGGCCGGAGGGGTCGATCATTGAATTGGGCAAAGGCGTGTCGGTCGGCGGAGCGGAGGTGATGGTTGCGGCGGGGCCGTGCGCGGTGGAATCAGCCGAACAAATCGGCGAAATCGCCGAGCGCGCAGCCCAAGCGGGAGCGAAATTGCTGCGTGGGGGCGCGTTCAAACCGCGAAGCTCGCCATATTCTTTTCAGGGACTCGGCGAGCAGGGTTTGAAGCTGTTGCGCGACGCCGCGGACAAGAACGGGCTGCTGGTGGTGAGCGAGGTGATGGATCCTTCGCAGATTGAAATGATGCTGCCGTACGTGGACGTGATGCAGGTGGGTGCGCGCAACATGCAGAATTACTATTTGCTGCGCGCGCTGGGAGAAATCAGCGTTCCGGTGCTGCTCAAGCGCGGGATGTCCGCGACGATTGAAGAACTGCTGCTGAGCGCGGAGTACATCATGTCCGGCGGAAACTACAATGTGATGCTGTGCGAGCGCGGGATTCGGACGTTCGATACTTACATGCGCAACACGATGGACATTGCGGCGATTCCAGTGATCAAACAGCTTTCGCATTTGCCGGTGATCGCCGATCCCTCGCACGGCACGGGGCGGCGCGATAAAGTGGCGTCGATGGCAAGGGCTGCGGTGGCGGCGGGGGCGGACGGTTTGCTGATCGAAGTGCATCAAGACCCGGAGCACGCGCTGTCGGACGGGGCGCAGTCGCTCTATCCGAAGCAGTTCGCGCAACTGATGGACGAAGTGCGGGTGATCGCGCCGGCGGTTGGACGGCGGATAGCAAAAGCTGAGCCAACGAAACCGGCGGCTTCCGCGAGGGCGTAGGAGTTTGTGTCACAACCGCAAATTCAGTCCCTCAGCGGCTAAAGCCGGACTGATTTTGCACCATTTACGGCACGACTAAAGTCGTGCCCTGACGAAAATCGGAGTTGCGGCACAGACTCGTGGGCACTTGGAGCGACAACGTCTCCCCCGCGAGCGGACTGGTTTTAGGACTGACCGGAATTTCGTTCTTTACTTTTGCGACGACGTATGCACAAAGAGCGAGCGCATGGATGCGGCAACGGCCGGAGTCACATGCTTGCCGATCGAAGTAGCCGGAACCAATTCCGAGAAGATGAGCGGATCGGTGCTGGCCACGAGATTGATGTTGACGAGCGGAATGTTGGTTCCGCGCTGCTGGTTGAGAGTAGTGATGAATTGGTTGGCGATCACGGCGTAGCCGGTGTTGGTGGGATGGATCCCGTCGAGTGAAAATGCGCCGCCGAGAAAGGCATTGGTTAGGTGGTGGCCGTCGGCTTCGATACCTTGCGAGCGGATTTGATCGGCGAGAGTGTGGATGTCCACGAGCACTGCGCCGTGCGTAAAGGCTTCGACCGCGATAATTGTGTTGTAGGCATCGATGATCGCGCGAGTCTCGAGGACTTGGGGCGCGCGGAGGACGTCGCTGGAAGGCAGCGGGCCCGTAATGGAACCGGTGAGAATGCCGGGAACGAGCGCTACGCCGTCGGGCAGAACGTAATCACCGGGCCCGATGTCGGATGCAGAATCGTGTAGAACGTTCCCGACTCGAGCGGAAGGGCAGCCGCCGCGCCTTGTGCCGCTGGCATCGCTTCGTCCACTCTTACATTGCTGAAAAGCCGGTCCGGCCGGAACCAGTACCACAACCCGACGATCAACACCACGACCACTGCAATCGCGACTTTCATCCAGGTCTTCATCTCTATCTCTCCTTAATTTCGCGGCGCCAAAACATACCCCGCCGCACGATCCATTCGCAAGGGCCGTTTTATGCAGTGAGGAACTGTTTGATGAGCGCCGCCGTGTCGTTCGGGTTTTCTTCCGGGAAGAAGTGCCCGCCCGTCATCGCCCGGCCGTGAGCGCGCGGAGCCCACTCGCGCCAGATTCCGAGGGGCCCACCCTCTTTCGCGTAAAACGTATCGAGCGGACCGCCTTCAGCCCACAGGTGCAGCATGGGACATTCGATTTTTCGCGACGCGTCTTTGTCCGCGCGGTCGTGCTCCACGTCGATCGTCGCAGCAGCTCGATATTCTTCGCAGATTCCGTGCACGCGCGCCGGGTCTCGGTAATTCGACACATACTCTT
>JBAVQA010000425.1:0-11315 GCA_049693595.1 Candidatus Acidiferrales bacterium
GTTGTCGTATAGAATTTTCTGTTGCGCGCTCGACGCAATCGGCAGCGCGCGAAACTTCTCGATGTTACCCTTCACTCCGGGGACTCCGGGGCCCGGCCAATCCGTCCCAAACAAGACTTTGTCTGCAATCTCCTCGATGCGAGGAAAATGCTCCATCACTTTCTGCGGGGGTATGCCGGAGATATCCATGTACATATTCTTGTGTCTGCGAACGAGAAAAAACGCCTCGTTCATCCACAGTGGACGGCCACCATGCGCCAGGATCACCTCCAGGTTGGGAAAATCCACGCCAACGTCGTCCGCCAACATCGGCTGCGCGTACACATTTCGCGCGCCAGGAAAAATGGACGTCCCGGTATGAATCATCACAGGCAAACCAAGTTGCTCGGCCCTTTCATACATCGCGCGTAACGGCCCCAGACCGTTGCGGTACTCGTTGGGCGCAAACAATTGATGGGAGGGATGAACCTTCAGCCCGCGAATTCCAAGCTTTTTCAGGCGGCTCACTTCCGCGGCAGCATCGAAAATGTATTTGGGATGCACGGAGCCGAAGGCAAGCAGGCGCCGCGGGTCAGCGGAGCAATAATTTGCGACCCAATCGTTGACTTCCGCCGTATATCCGATCACGTCAGGGCTTACGTAGTTGATGATTCCGGCGCGCTCGATTTCCGCATCATCCAGGAACTTTAGAAACTCTTTCGCGCTCTCGGCGTACCGCAAAATCTCGTCGTTGTCGCGACGCCCCCTGCGCACTAATTCGAGGGCTTCGGGCTTGATCGCATCGTTGGGCTGCACATGAATGTGAATGTCGATTATTGGCGGCAAGCTTGGATTCCCCCAACTCCCTATTGTAGAACGCGGGCTTCACTCTTCAGCTAGATTCGATCGATCCCTTCTTGATTGAACCCGAGTACCACACGGCCGCCCGCGACAATTACCGGACGCCGAATCAAATTTGGCTCCGCAGCCATCATTCGAATAGCGTCTTCGCGCGACGGTGGATGGTCCTTCATTTTCTTCGCGCGGTAAAGCTCGTTGCGCGTGTTGAGAAATGGCAGGTGATCGCGGTCGCCGATCAATTTCTCGAGTTCCGCCGCGCTCAAGCGCTCTTTCCCCAGATCGCGGAAATGCATGCCGAAGCCGCGCTTTTCCAAGTACGCCCGCGCTTTGCGACAGGTTGTGCACGAAGGCTTGTGCAGGAACTCAACTTTCTTCCCCGTCTTCGCCGGTTTATGCGGCCTCTTATTTGCTTTCTTAACGGCCATGCTTTAGTTCCTCTCGCAATTCTTTGCGCTCAATACCGCGGTACGTTGGGATCGATTTCCGCCGACCAGCGGTCAATCCCGCCAGCCATCGACCGCGCGCCTTTCACGCCTTGCGAGCGCAGCCATGCGGCGGCGTCCAAGCTTCTCATCCCGTGGTGGCAGAACAGCACAATTTCGTCCGCAGCTTCCAGTCGCGCCAGATTCGCTGGAATCTCGCGCAGCGGAATCAGCACCGAACCTTCAATGTGCGTAGTGTCGTACTCCCATTTTTCGCGGACATCCACGAAAACAAATTTCTCGCCTCGCGCGAGCTTGTCCTTCACTTCGCCTGGCGCGACTTCCATGTTTGCGTAGAGATCTTCTGTCATTAGTAACCGAAGTCCGCCGGAACAGTATAAGCGTGATCTTTCACTCCCAAGTTTTGCATTTGCGCCTCACCCACTTGCTTCAAATATTCGCTGCGATCGCTCACACCCATCACCCAGTGCGCGAGCCAATCCTCGAAGCCTTCCGCGCGCCTGGTTTGTTCGTGATACTGCGCGAAAAATGCGTGATCGCGTCCGTAATAGCCTTGCACTGGCGAAGGATGCGCGCCGCCAGGCTCGTGCACCACCGCTTCGACCAAAAATCCCGGTACGAGTGTACGATTCGGGTCTGACGAAATCACGCTCGGCTCGACAATTTCTTCGGCCACAATGATTATTTTCCTCGCTGCTCGCGCGCCATCAATGGCCACGCCCAGGCTGCCCCAAATATGCGCGTTGCCTTTAGCGTCCGAGCGTTGCACGTGCAAAATCGCCACGTCCGGCCGGAGCGCCCGCACTGCAACAAGCTTTTCTTCGCCGACGGGCGAAGAAAACTCGCGTAAGTTTCCGTTCTTCTTCAGCAGATCGCTGCCCAGCGTCGCATAGGTCGGCAGAAACGGCACGCCGAGCGCCGCCGCATGCAGCGCCAGCGCCATCGTAAAATTCGAGTAATCCACCACCTCGATCTTTCGCGGGACGGCCTGCTCCACGGCCCGGCGGAAACAGTATCCCACTCCCGCCGAAACATTTCCCACCCAGGCCGCCATCACGCGCGACACGCAACCCGCCCCAATCATCTGATCGAATAAAATGTCCGAGATAGGCCCGACGACGGTAAGATCGCCCCGTCCCTGCCGTATCAGCTCGTGCCCCGCTGCGAACGGAATCATCTGTTCCAGTTGCGCGCCGAGAAGCACCATCGAGCCGGAAGGCACGTGCCGCGCGATCGCCTCGCGCATCGTCATCAATTTTGATTCAGCCATAATTTTTCAGCGCGCTACTCGATTCAGCGAGTCCAGAAATGATTCGGATCCAGCTCGCGCATCACGGCCAGCGCCTCATCGCGAGGCGGGAGCGTCTCAACAAGTTCATCGGCCACGCGCAGCTTCCATCCTGTGTTGGCCAGCACTTCTTCCACGCTCACTCCCGGATGAACCGAAGCAAGATACGCTTCGCCATCTTCACCGAAACGAATCACACCGAGCGTCGTGATCACGGCCGAAGGACCAGAATTCGCGGGCAAGCCCTGCGCTCGCCGCCAACCATGCCCGGTCCCGTATCCTGGCGAAGTGATATGTCCCACGCGCTCGGTTAGCCGGCTTCTATCGTGCGCAAGCAACACCACGGTGCGCTGCGCGAGGCACGCAATATCGCAAGCTCCGCCCGATCCCGGCAAGCGTTGCTTTTCTTTATTTCGAAAACCCCAGGTGGTGTTCAGATTGCCGAAGCGGTCCACTTCCGCAGCGCCGAGAAAGCCTACGTTTACGCGGCCTTGCTGCAGCAGCGACATCACATCGAGCATTTGACCGCATTGCGTGGCGCGAAGAAGATTCGGCGGATCGCCCATGGTGTAAAGAAGTTCAAGCGAAGGTGTTTCGCGGACTACGCCGTTTTCGAAGAGTCCCACAGCGCGCGGTGCGTGCGTGCGCCGAGCCACCAGAAAAGCCAGCATGGGCAGACGCATCCCAACGAAAACCAGTTCACCGTCGCCGATTTCTCTGGCCGCGGCCGCAACCATCAGTTCGCTGAGAGTGTAACCGCGGCTGGCGACTTCCGCTTCCGACCGAGCCGTCACGATAAGTCCATGTTCCCTTTTGGAGCAACCCACTTCGGCTCGTTGTCCTGTATTTCGCCCACCAGCTTGATGTCTTCCGGCTGGGGTAATGTTTCCTTCAAGTGCTCCGCATATTTTTCCGGCGACAGCAGATCGCCGGTCACGCTGTAGGGCTGATCGGCGAACTCACCGATGTGCCGGTTGAATTTCATGTCCGGAACGTAGAGCGGAACCGCGCCCGCCGGGACGTGCTTGTTGATCTGCTCGATCAATTTCTCGCACTCCAGAAAATAAAGATGGCGATTGTGCTCGTTCATGTGACCGAGGTCCACTTCCTGTTGCGTCTGGGCCTCGTCGTAACGTCCTTTCAATCCCCAAACGTAAAACCAGTGCGCGGAACTCGACTGATCGACGCCGAACAAGTCGTAGCTCACCGGAATCCATTTGTTCACATATTTCTGAACGATATTGAGCGGCACCACTTCCGCCTTCACAATACGCTTCAGCCCATCGTGCCCGGTGCCCAGATGAAACGACTCTTCCCGCAGCATCGGATTCATCGACTGCGCCAGCGGCTCGAAGCCTGAATAGCTCAGCATCGTGAGCTGAAATTTTCCGTCGCGGTCCACGAAATCCGTGTAGGTGAAAAAGTCCAGCCAGTTGGCCACTTCCTGATTGAACGCGCCCAGCAAGCGTTTCGATTCAAATGCGCGCCGCTCCAGCATCTTTTGCGCTTCCACTTTTCCGCTGTAGCCAAAGTGATTGATCAGCAGATGGCACATCTGCCAGCCGTGCCGCATTTCTTCCGTCACCACACGGCATAGCGATTTGCGGTCGTGCTCGCTCGGGGAATGTTCGAAGAGCCGGCGCTGCTGTTCCACCGAAGCAAATTCTGTGTCACCCTGATAAATAATCAGGTTCATCAGGCCGTCGCGAATCCGCTGGTCCGGAATGTCCAGCACTTTTTGCCATTTCGGGCGGCCTTTGAACGCGCCGAATTCAATTTCATTGGACCGCGTGGGCCCGAACTTCGCCTCGAAATGATAGCTGTCGATCTCGGAATAGTTCACGCCGATGTCGTTGCGCCAAACGCGAAATAAATCGACCCAATCATCGAAGGTAGCAATGCGTGTTGCGGACATTTATGAAATCCCTCCCATTTTCTGAAGCTCTTAACTTTATAAACCCTTCGCCGAGCCAACCGCGACGTGCATCAGCACCGGCAGCCAAATTCAGCGCTCAGTGCCCGCGAAAATTCGGCTTGCGCTTCTCGAAAAACGCGTTCAGCCCTTCCAGACAGTCTTCCGACTGGAAGCAGTGAATCTGCAGCCGTATTTCCTCGTCCAGCGCCGCCGTCAGCTCGGCGCGGTTATTGCTCGTCATGGCGTGCTTCGAATCTCGAACCGAGAGCGGCGCAGCCGCAGCCAAATCCTGTGTGATTTTTTTGGTTTCTTCTTCGAATTGCGCTGCCGGGATGATTCGGCTAACGATCCCCATCCTAAGAGCGTCTTCGGCCGCCAGCCTCTCCGAGGTCCAAAATAATTCCGCCGCTCGCGCGCGCCCCACAAGCCGCGGTAAAAAGAAGGTTCCTCCGAAATCCGGGTACAGCCCAATCTGCGCGAACGCCTGGGCGAATTTCGCCTGATCGGATCCCACGCGGATGTCACAGGCAAGGGCCAGATTCATTCCTCCGCCGGCCGCCGGACCGTTCACAGCCGCGAGCACCGGTTTCGGCATCCCTGCAATCACCAGGCAGATTTCCTTTCCCGAAACAAGGAGGTTTTCGAGTTCCTTCGAGTCCTTGCGTTTTCGCAACTCGTGAAGGAGTTCCAGATCGCCGCCAGCGCAAAACGCCCGGCCCGCCCCGATGAGTCTGATAGCGCCAATCCCTTTATCGTCGCCCGCGCGTATCAGCGCGTGAACCAGCTGGCGTCCCAATTCCACGTTCAGCGCATTCAGTTTGTCCGGCCGGTTCAAACGCAGCGTGACAGTCCTGCCGTCGCGCTCCTCGAGCACCAGTTGACTCACAGCGTTTTGTTGTGTGGTTGCCGCCATGACATCGCTCCCCTAGTCCTTTAAGCTTTTCAGCAACGCCGCGAGCTTCTTGAAATACCGCGTTTTCACTCCGCGATCCGTCCCGGCATTTGCGCCGCTCGTCGAAGGCAGCACGAACACTTGCGCGCCGTAAAGTTTTTCCTTTTGCAACCCCAACTTGCATACCCGCCCGGTAAATTTCTCGTAAACCATTTTTCCGTTGAAGGCGATCACTCGCGGCCGCAAGTCTTCCAGCTTCTGCGCCAACAAGACGCGCCCCTCGGAAAATTCCTGCCGCTCGATTTCTTCCACTCCGCGCGTGGGGCGCTTTACCAGATCCGTCATCCCGATTCCAAATTCCAGCACGCGACGGTCATCTTCGTAGCCGAGCGGTTCCGGAATCACGCCGGACTCATACATCATGGGCCAAAACTGGTTGCCGCGCCCGGCGTAGTAATGCCCCACTCGCGCCGAACGGTCACCTGGATTGGCGCCCACCAATATCATTTTCATTCCCTTACGAAGATAATCGGGCAGTGTGCGCATTCAGTCCTTTGGATTCGCCGCTCGTATTTCGCGTGCACCTGAATCTGCTATATCGGCCCTGCCTTACTTCCCCTTGAATTCCGGCTGCCTCTTCTCCACATACGCTTTCAAACCTTCCTTGGCGTCTTCGCTGGTGAAGAGAAGCTGCTGCATCTCGCGCTCGATGCCCAGCGCTTCGCCGAATCCGACTTCCGAGCCGGTAACCACGGCGCGCTTGATGCGTCCCACCGCGCGGGATGCTTTATTCGGCGGGCAGAACTGCTTTGCGTACGCCATCACTTCTTCCCAGAACGTTTCTTTCTCATAGATGTAATGAATCAAGCCGAACTCCAGCGCCTCTTCGAAGCTGAACGTGCGTCCGGTGGCCATCAACTCAATCGCGCGCGCGCGACCAACCACTCGCGAGAGCCGCTGCGTCCCGCCGGTGCCGGGCAACACGCCGAGATTCACTTCCGGCAAGCCGATTTTCCCGCCTTCTTTTTTTGCGATGCGGATGTCGGCAGCCAGCGCAATTTCCAGTCCGCCTCCCACTGTGTGCCCGTTGAGCGCCGCAATCACGAGCTTTGGCGTCTGCTCGAACCGGCAAAGCGTCTCATTCGCGTGCAGGCAGAAATAATATTTAAACGTCGGATCAGCTTTTGTGAGCATGGGAATGCTCGCGCCTGCCGAAAAGAATTTCTCGCCCTTGCCGCGCAGAACGATCACGTGCGCATTCTCGTCCATGCGCGCCTGTAAAATCGCCGTGTCGATCTGCTGCATCATTTCGTAGGTGTAGGTATTCGCCGGCGGGTCATCCATCTCGATGATCGCCACTCCGCCTTCTACTCCGTAGTGAATCAGTTGCTTCTGTTCTACCGCCTGCATCGTCGCCATTATTTCCTCCGGGAAATTATTTTGAGCATTTGTTCGATTCGTATTTAAAGATTATCCGCCCGCGCGCGGCGGTTCCGCAAGAGTGCTCCAGCGGGCCGCGCAGATTTCGGTAGCGCATCTCCATGCCCGTTCATTACTCCGTGCAAAAACATTCCCGCAATCGTTTCAGCCAGCGCGTCCGCCTGCGGATCCATTTCCGCGCGGTGCCATGTGTAGGTCCAATTCATCATTCCGAAGAGTGACAGCACGGCCACGCGCGGATTCAATCGCCGCGCCACTCCGGCTCTGCGCATCTCTTCGAAGATTTCCAGAGCGATTTCCACATAGCGCCTCTTAACTTCCAGGACTTCCTTGCGAAACGTGCCTTCCAGAGCTTCGTCCTCGTGAGCCAAGAGCTTCATCTCCACCGGGTGCTGCAGAAAATAATCCAAATGGTTGTAGACAAGAATGCGTAACTTTTCCACGGGACCATTAACGCCGGACAGACTATTTTCCAGCCGCGCAAGAATGGTTTTGAAAGTGTGGATTTGAATCAGGTACAGAAGTTCCTGCTTGCTCTTGATGTAGTGATACAGGCCTGCCAGCGAAACGCCGCTCGATTTGCTGATGTCGCGTATCGAAGCGCCTTCGTAACCCTTCTCGCAGAAAACTTGCGCGGCGTGGCGCAGGATCACTTGAAGTTTTTCCTGGCGCTCAGGCTGTGGCACCGAAGGTTTTGGCATAAAGGAGACGCGCCGTTCCGTTCGAACGTTCGTTCGGTAAATAGAATACTTCTCGTGGCCCAGCCTGTCAAGGCCGACCGCCTGGTTCGGCTCGCCAGGACTTCATTTTTTCTGCGTCATTCCTCAATCCGCAGACCCCACTCGAGCATCTAACCGCGGGCGAGCTGACGAAAGCGCGGACTTCTCTCAACCTGTGCTACCCTTCTCTCTGCGAGACACGTCGAAATGAGCGCATCCAAAATGAATCCGGCAGGCGAGAACCCGGCGCAGGCGCGTTCCCTTCCCTCCCAGGTGGTGAAGGAAGACGAGCCCGTACTCGTCGCTGCCGCCCAGGCTGGTGACATCACCGCTTTCGAAACCCTGGTAGGCCGCTACGAACGCAAGATTTTGCGCCTGGCCCAGAACATCACCCAAAACCGCGAAGATGCGGAAGACGTGATGCAGGAAGCGTTTCTGAAGGCTTACGAACACCTTTCAGGATTTCAGGGTAACTCCCGCTTCTATACCTGGCTCGTGCGCATTGCCGTGAATCAAGCGCTGATGAAATTGCGTAAGCGGCGCCCCAACGTGGTTTCCATCGATGAAGAGGTAAACACCGGCGAAGATTTGATCCCGCGTGAGATAGAAGACTGGGGCCCTTCGCCCGAAGATCGCTACAAGCAAACCGAGCTTTCCGACATTCTTTCCGAAGTAATCGGTGATTTAGACCCATCTTTTCGAATCGTTTTCCAGTTGCGCGACATCGAAGAATTATCGACCGAAGAGACGGCCGAGGCGCTTGGGCTTTCAGTACCGGCTGTGAAATCGAGGCTCCTTCGCGCGCGCCTGAAATTGCGGCAGAAGCTGAATAAATATTTTCGACGGAGTGAAATTCAGTGAATTGCAAGACGATGGTTGTCGAGCTGGAAGATTATCTGGATGAGGCGCTGGATCCTGAATTGCGCGTCTCGATCGAAGTGCACCTGGCCAAATGCAAGAACTGCAAGCTGATCGTGGATACCACCAAGAAGACCATTCAAATCTACTGCAATTCCGAGCCTGCGCCGCTTCCCGAAGATATGCGCCACCGCCTTCACGACGCGCTAGTCAAGAAACTCGGCCGCCCCCGCGCCTAGATTGAGCTCAAACTACTTCCTCGCTCCAGTACGCTTTTCAATTCCGTCATTGCCTTCCCACATCGGAACATCGCGGCCGATCCCGCGTTCACTCGCCAGTTCAAATATTCTTCCCGCTACAACAACGTCCTCCGTAGCAATCCCGTTGGACTTGAATAGCGTGATCTGATTCGGGCTCGTTCGGCCGGCGGCCTTCCCCACGGCGATTTCAGCTAGTTCTCTCACTCCAGCCCATCGCGCCGCGTCCTCTCCGAAGACGTGAATCAGATCGCCCGATTCAAGTTTCGACTGCGCGCGAGAATCCACGACGATCACATCGCACCGCTCGACAGCTTCCGAGTCCAGCTCGCGCTTCTGCGGAAAATTAGCGCCGATGGCGTTTATATGCACGCCCGGCTTCAGCCACCGTCCCTCCAACACCGGAGGCGTGCTGGTCGTCGAGGTCACGATAATATCCGCGTCGAGCACTGCATTTTCCGCGGACGTGGCCGCCACGACGGGAATCTTCAGAGCGTCGCTCATTTCCTTGGCGAATCTTTCGCGCCTCTCCGCGTCGCGTCCGAATACGCGTATGCCGTCCAATTTTCGCACTTGCACAATCGCTTGAAGCTGGGTCCGCGCCTGCAATCCGGTCCCGATCATTCCCAGCGTTCGCGCATTTTCGCGCGCCAGATAGCGCGTAGCCACGCCGCTTGCAGCGCCGGTGCGCATTTGCCCTAGAAAGTCAGATTCGATCAACGCCAGCAAATCGCCTGACTCGACGCTAAAAAGCGTCACCAGAAAACGCAGCCCTTTGCCCGAGCTGGTGTAAATCTTCAAGCCCATGTATCCGCTCACGCCGTCGGCCGCGGCCATATAGTGCAAGTAACTTTTCGACGGCAAATGCAGCCTCTGCCGCGAATGCACTAGCGCGGAGCCGTCTCCGAGCCGGCGAAAAGAATTCTCTACAGCGTCGATTGCAATTGGCATCGTCAGCAGCGATTTCACGTCCGCTTCGCTCAGCAACAGTGGCACAATATTCTCCCTATGCGATCCATCCGAAATGCACGGGGAAATAATATCGCGTTGTGCGGTTGCTAAGAAGCTATCTAAATCTTGGGCAGCGGGTCAGCTTCCGATTTGGCCATTATTAGAAATTGCTTGATTGGCTCGTAATGGCAGATGATTGGTGTTCCTCTCACAAATTGGAAAAGTCGCAAGGGTAGTTCACGTCAAAGAAGAATGCGGCAGGAATCGTGGTCGACAACGAATCAAAATGTCCGGTCAGCGGGAAGCGAAAGTATGCGACCGAAGGCGAAGCTCTGTCGACAGCCGCGCACCAGATCGCAACCGCCAATGCGCCAAAGGACCTTCGCGCCTATCTGTGTTCGTGGTGTGACGCCTGGCATCTGACGAAAAACGCAGGAAAGTCGTCCACCTCGCGGTGAGTTCCTATTCGCCTTCAGCTGGCCGGCGCGATGCGCTTACGGCAGCAATTCCTGTGTCAGTACGGCTCCGCCCATGGACGCCAGCACTGCGGATTCCTTCACCGCTTTGTGAGAATCCTTCGATACCCAAAGAGTTTCCTTGTCGTCGCCACCGTCGGCTGACGCGATGTCCACTTTATACGCGTCAAACGTGCCGGCGGGCACCGTCACTTTTTCCACGCCGGAAACGTTTAACTGCATCAGCTTCACCTTTTGTTTTTGGACATCAAAATTACGGTACGTAGCGCTGTAGCCTTCGGCCAAGGGCAAGCTGGCGATGGACTGCTTCGAGCCCGCGCCATCAGCGAACAGCGGCCCACCCAGATCGACTGCTACGGGTTTGTCCGTTCCGTTCATGTTCATGGTCCCAGCAGCCTTGCCGCCGCTGAAATTGAGGTCGATCGTTACCGGCCCCTGTTTCAAGTTGAGCGTGCGCGCGATCAAGGTCCCTTTTTCCAGAGTCGATATTTCTGTGATCGACCCTTGAGGCGTGTCAATCACGTCCGTTGCGGTCCAGCCGCCGCCGTCCTCCGCGATTGTGGTCGAGACACTGAGCGCGATCTGCTGGCCACTGATTTCGAGCTTAGCCTGATACTTGTACGCTCCGGCCTCAAGGTCTCTCGCCGTTTTGGGAGCAGTCACTGAACTCGCGTCAACCTTCTTGGCCAGCACCACAGTCTTGGGATCGACTGTGACTTCCTTCAGGCGCGCCATGACTTCCGGCGTTCCGTCAGTCTGATCGCGCCCGCCGAGATACTTGGCAAAAAATATTTCCGTGGCCATGATCGCGGCCATGTTGTTCACCGGACGCGCAAAGCCGTGGCCTTCGTCGGGAATCAAAATGTATTCCACGGGAAAACCGCGATCGCGCAGCGCGATCACAATCTGCTCCGACTCGGCGTGGTTGACGCGTGGATCGTTCGCACCTTGTGCAATCAGCAGCGGTGTTTTAATTTTGGTCGCCGACGTCAGCGGCGAGCGTTCTATCAGCAGCGCCTTCCCTTCCGGCGTGGTGGGATTCCCCATGCGCTGATAGAACATCTGGCGGATGGATTCCCAGTACGGCGGAACGGATTCCATCAGAGTAATCAGGTTGGATGGTCCGAATAAATCCACAGCCGCCGCGTAAAGATCGGGAGTAAAAGCTACGCCGGCCAGCGTGGCGTAACCGCCGTAGGAACCTCCGAAGATGCCGACTCGCTTGGGATCAGCGAT
>JBAVQA010000426.1:0-4227 GCA_049693595.1 Candidatus Acidiferrales bacterium
GGATCACTCCTTCCCCCTCACCGACCGCTGCTTGTAGCGTAATCTCGAGATCGGTGGTAACCAAGACCGCAGCTTGCGGAAATCCGCGCTCGAGGAATACGGCGATGCGCCTGGCTACGACGTCGCGCCCAGCGCCTCCGATCCCCGCGCAAATTCCGCGAATGTCGCTCGACTTCAAGTGGCACCGTTCGAGCACCAGATCCGCGGCATCGCTTAGCGTGAACCACGCCTTGGCATACCCGGCGCGAATCGGATTCGATGGGCCAGCGGTAGCGTGCGCTAGCACGCTACTTTCGGCGTCAATCAGGAAGCAGTCTGTCTTCGTGCCGCCGCCATCGAAGCCAAGATAGTAAGCTCCGCCTGGGGGCGCGTCCTTTTCTCGCATATTCTCCACCGTGCTTGACAGTTTTCGAAGCGGGCGGTTAGCATCGCGCGACTCAACTCGCGCGGCACAATGCAAATCAACCCAATCGACTTCGCGATTCTCGCGCTCTATCTCGTAGGCATCACGCTTTTTGGCGCTCACTTCCGCCGCGGCCAACAAAATCTGCGCGATTATTTCTTGGGCGGCCGCACCGCGCCGTGGTGGGCCATCGCCTGTTCGATCGTCGCGACAGAAACTTCGACGCTCACGATCATTGGGACGCCTGGAATCGCCTACGGCGGAAATCTGGGATTTCTTCAGCTCGTGCTTGGCTACCTGGTTGCTCGCGTGATTCTTTGCGTCGTTCTGGTCCCCCAGTATTTCCAAGGGGAATTCTACACGGCTTACCAGCTTCTGGAGAAGCGTTTCGGGGCGCGCATAAAGTCGGCGGCAGCGGTGGTCTTTGTGTGCACACGCGCGCTCGCGGAGGGCGTCCGAATCTCCGCCATCGGCAAAGTTGTAAGTGTGGCGTTTGGCACCGGCGAACGAACCTCCATACTGATCATTGCCACGCTCACGATTTTTTACACTTTCGAAGGCGGCATGCGCGCCGTCATTTGGACGGACGTGATTCAGTTCGCGCTCTACATGGCAGGTTCCATCGCCGCATTTTTTCTTCTATTGCACAAAATTCCCGGCGGCTGGCCCACGGTGACGCAGGCTGCCGCAGCCGCAGGCGGAAAACTAACCATTTTCGATTTCGCCTTTAGCCTTACGAAAAGCTACACCTTCTGGTCCGGTCTTCTGGGCGGAACATTTCTAACCATGGCGAGCCACGGTACCGACCAGACCATGGTCCAGCGCCTTCTTTCTTCGCGCAATGAACGTGACAGCAAAACGGCTCTGCTCGCGAGCGGCGTGATTATTTTTGCGCAGTTCGCGTTATTTCTGGTCTTGGGCGTGACGCTGTTCGTTTACGCTCAGCATTTTGTCCTAGCAATACCGGGCGGCGACCTCGACAAGGTTTATCCTGAGTTCATCGTTCACCACATGCCCGTGGGTCTCGCAGGCATCGTGCTCGCTTCCATCTTTGCAATTGCGATGTCAAACGCAAGTGGCTCGTTGAACTCGCTCGCTTCCTCCAGCATCATAGACCTGAGTCCGCGTCGAGGAGAGGCAGGAGCGCAGTCCCTTCTCCGTTCACGCAAGATGACTCTGGTCTGGGGCCTCGTGCTCGGACTTCTCGGACTAATTCGCTGGGGACCGGTGCTAGTGGCTGGCCTAACGATTGCATCGATTACGTACGGTGCCACTCTGGGAGTGTTTTTGCTCGGCACCTGGAATCGCCGCGCAAATGAAACGGGAGCGCTCGTCGGCTTTGTAACGGGTCTTGTAGCCATGGTCGCGGTCCGATTTCTCACGCCGCTCGCGTGGACTTGGTACGTGCTGGTCGGAACAGTAATCACGTTCGCCGTCGGCTCGCTGGCAAGCATGTTTGCGAGCGGCGCGAGTAAAGAAGCCCGCGCGCCGCAGCCGTTATAGAGCTAATTTTTCATCCAGGAGAAAAATATCGCAACCAGCGTCCATCCGAAGGAACGCCTCGATCTGATACGCGGCCTGGGTCCCTGGGCTGCGGCGGCGATCGTAGTCGGCACCATGGTCGGCACGGGAATATTTCTGAAGCCGGGCGAAATGGCAGCGGTCGGCGGCTCGGTCAGCGTGGTCTACGCCGCATGGATTGCTGGCGGGCTGCTTTCGCTTTTCGGCGCGCTGTCCTTCGCCGAACTCGGCGCGGCGATGCCCGAAGCCGGCGGACAGTATGCATACTTGCGCAGAGGCCTGGGCCCCGTCTGGGGCTTTCTGTTCGGCTGGATGCATTCCACAGTAGGCGAGTCGAGTTCCGCCGCATCGATTGCAGCGGGCTTAGCGCGATTTACAAGTTTCCTGATTCCCGCTCTCGCAGTTCCCCTCTTTTCCTGGCATTTCACGCTACCGTTTAGCGGCGCGCCTTACGATTTTGTATTCACACGGTCGCAGCCAATGGCGGCCGGCGCGATCATCCTTTTCACCTTCATCAATTATCTTGGTGTACGTCTCGGCGGCCGCGTGCAAGTTGCGCTCACGCTTCTAAAAGTTGCAGCCGTGCTCGCCATCGTAGCGGCAGGTTTCTGGTTCGGCCACGGAAATATGTCGCACTTTCATCCTTTCTGGCCCATGCAAACGACTGCCGGCACATTGACCGCTTTCCTCGCCGCGCTCGCTGCTGCGCTCTGGGCTTACGACGGATGGGAAGATCTAAACCGCGTCGGCTCCGAAATTCAAAATCCGGAGCGGAATTTTCCCCGCGCGCTGGCCGGCGGAACGATTCTCGTCGCCGTAATTTACCTCTTGTTCAGCGCCGTATGTTTCTACGCTCTCCCTTTCGCTAGCGTCGCGAGTTCCTCGCACGTTGCTTCCGACGTGGTGGAAAGTTTTGCGGGACCGGGCGCCGCATTCTGGATAACGCTGGCGATGATCGTCGCCGCGCTCGGCACTCTGAATTCTTCGATCATGAGCGGCGCTCGCGTGCCGTTTGCGATGGCCCGCGATGGATTGTTCTTCCGCGTCACAGGTAGCGTGAACCGCCGCTTTCGGACGCCCGGCGGCGCTCTGATTTTTCAGGGAACACTCGCGGCCCTGATGGCGCTTACAGGAACTTTCGAAGAATTGACTTCCCTGTTCGTTTTCGCCGCTTGGATTTTTTACGCGCTTTCGGTGGTGGCTTTGTTCCGCCTCCGGAAAACCGCGCCGGACATGAAGCGCCCGTACCGCACCTGGGGTTATCCCGTGGTGCCTGGCTTGTTCGTTGCAGGCGCTCTGGCGCTGACGATTAACATCTGGATTCAGCGCCCAGTTCGATCTTCGATCGGATTGGCGATCATTCTGTCGGGATTGTTTTTCTATCGCTTGTGGCGCGGGCAAACCGAAAACAACACCCATTAGTTTTTCGCCCGGCCCTACAATTTTCGGAATGAACCTTCTGGCAGCGGAGCCGGGAACAAGGTGGGATGAAATAAATGTGCGAGTATCGCGACTCCATCCGCAAGTCGCGGCCCGGGCCGCGCAGAATAACTGTTAGCGTCAATCGCGTAAACGCGCCCCTCGCGCACCGCGGGCAAATCCCCCCATCCATCCGGGAGTTTCGTCGCTCGGTACTCTGAGGCAGCGCGCTCGACGCCGAAACCACACGGCATCACGATAATAATTTCCGCACCTGTCGCCGCAATCTCCTCCGCGCTAACTCGAAACGATGCCTCGCCCGCGCGGCCTGGAACATCTTGCCCTCCTGCCTTCGCCACCATTTCCGGCACCCAGTGCCCGCCGACGTAATACGGATCGAGCCATTCGATGCACAAAACACGTGGCCGCGTCTTAGCTTGCGCAGCCCTGGCTTCAATTGCAGCGACCCTCTGCTCCAGCGTAATCGAGAGCGCCTGCGCTTCCCGTCGGCGTTGCGTGGCCTCGCCGACCTTTCGCACGTCGTCCCAAACGTCGCGCAGCGAATGCGGAGTCAGCGCGAGCACGCGTGGTTTCTTCGGCAGCCGCGTAAGCGCCGTCGCCAAATCATCGGGCGAAGCCGCGCAAACGTGGCAAAGGTCCTGCGTGATAATCAGGTCCGGAGCTAACGAACCCAACAATTCCGCGTCCACCGCGTAAATACTTTCACCGCGCGAAACAAGTTCGCTCACTTGCCGGTCAATTTCAGCCGCCGCAGCTTGCGGATCCACTCGCGGCCTTATCAATGCAGGCTTCTTCGCCGCGTCCGGCGGAAAATCGCATTCGTGTGTCACTCCGACAACGGAATCCCCAAGACCCAGCGCGTA
>JBAVQA010000427.1:0-6618 GCA_049693595.1 Candidatus Acidiferrales bacterium
CGGTATGTCCCTGGAGATTCCGCAGGATTGAAGGGCTTGAGGACTTCTCGCCAATGAACCTTGTCTGGCGAAGCGCAATCCGGAACTAATTCTCAACTGGCGAGCCGTATTTACGCATCCAACTAAGTTTTCGTTCCCGAAGAGCGGTTCCCGCACATTAGTAACGGCAAACGCGCTTGTGGTGATTGCCGATGCCAACTCCAGAATGGTCGACAAGCCGGAAGTTATCCAGAGACGAGGTGGTGCGAAACCAATATCGACTCTTGGCGCGACTTTGCGGCTCGTCGAAAAACACATCAGACACCTCGCGGCGACAGATCAAATTCACTCTCAGTCCGGTCCTGACTTTCAATCCACGCGGTACTCTCGGAGGCGGTGAGGATTCCCGTTCAACTCTGCGTCTCTCGGCCCGCGCCAATCCTTGAAATCACAAGGCTTCGCCGACCCGAACCTTGACTTGGTCAAAGCGTTTGTTCCGATTGAATGGTCCTTAACGATGTAAGAGATTGAAAACGGGAAATTTGGTAGGGGCGGTGGGGATCGAAAGGACAAGCTACTAAATAAGGCTTGTGCCCTCTATGCGTTGCAGCTACCCCTGCTCTCCAACTGGAACAAACGGAACAGGCATCAGGTGCCTCTGCCGTCTAAACGAGCCAGGCGCTCCTGCGCCCAAGGTAGGCGTACTATCTTTTGGAAGTCCTTCCTTTTCAATCTTAAGATTGAAAACAAACGAGTTAGAAAAATATCTGGTAGTGGCACGATGTACGGAAATGTGCCTCCGCATGCGTCGAGCCCCCCGAATTTTCCCCATAGCGAAGCCAAGGCGAAACTGTGACTCGGCGTCCATCCGCAGTCTGACTACGACCGCAGCTGTCATTTCCTCGCCGGCGAGTCGGCGATGCCGATTGCAAGCAGCGTGCCAGAGGAAAAGGTATTGTGCCTGTGGAAGGCGAGGAGGATGTCGTCCACCAAGGTCGCGCGTCGCGATCTGTTCATAGATGCATGGCATCCTTGACGAAAGATGCCGTTATCGAACCAGTCGTCACCACGCCATCGGCCGGCCACCAGCCTCATGCGACTCTTCTTGTTTGCTACACATAACTCCGCAACACAACTGTCTCCATGTTTTCAGCGCCTAAAGATCGCCTTGCCTGAGTGCGCCCTTCGACCATGGCTCTGATCGGCTCCTTGGCCTCCTCCATGGACATTACACGCCGATCTTTCCCGTCATGATTGAGGATCGGCCGCAGACAGGGGGCGCGGCCCCACACAATCATTTAAATCGTCAGGACGATCTTCCCAGCGGCGTGTCGGCTGCGACTCAGCTCCAGCGCCTCTTTGGCCTGCATAAGGGGAAAGACTGCCTGAACGAGTGGCCGGAGCTTGCCGTCGTCGATCAACTTTGCGATATCGGCGAGCCGCACGCCATCGGGCTTGACGCCGATCATCGTGGCGCGCACGCCGTTTTCCCGGGTGAGGTCTTGCCGCGGCTCCTCCGTCAGCGCCACGAGAATCCCGCCTTTCTTAAGCACTCCGAACGATCGCCGCTGCGAATCACCGCCCACGGGGTCGAGCACGACGTCCAGATCGCGAACGTGATCTTCAAAGAGCGTCGCCTTGTAGTCGATCGCTTCATCGCAGCCGAGTTTTCGGATCAGCTCGATGTGTTCGGCGCTGGAAGCGGTGCCGATAACTCGTGCGCCGCGCGCCTTTGCAAGTTGCACCGCCATCGATCCGACTCCGCCGGCCGCCGCGTGTATCAGCACCGTTTGCCCACTGCGCAGTTCCGCGGCGTCAAACAGTGCCTGGTGCGCCGTCAACGCGCTGACGGGTACGGCCGCTGCCGTGGGGAAATCCAGTATTCCGGGCTTGATTGCGAATGCATTCTCGTCGCCAACGGCAAACTCCGCATCCGCGCCGTTGCCCAAGAGATCGATCATGCCGAAGACTTCATCGCCGAGCTTAAGACGTGTCACATCCGCACCGAGCTTCTCGACGGTTCCAGCCAGCTCCCAACCCAAGGTTAGCGGAAGGCGGTGATCGAGCCACGAGCGGGCCTTGCCCTCGGCGACCATCCAGTCCAGAGGGTTCACGCCGGCGGCTTTCACTCGGACCAGAACCTGTCCGCGCCCCGGATCGGGCCGGGGAGCCTGCGCAACTTTCACACCGGTAGGATCTCCGTACGAGTGGATTCGCGCGGCGAGCATGGTCGCTGTCGGATGCGAATCCAATCGTTCGCTGTGCGTCGCGACCTCGGCCAACTTGCTGAATGGCGTGCCCCGTTCGCGCCACTTCCCCTCAACGGCCTTCGGGCATTGCGGTTCGCGTTCTGATTCGAGCCACCCGCCGGTGAAACCCGCTTTTCGCAATCCGCGCCAGATGTGCGGGCATCGCCGCATGAGATTCCACACCAGACCGGTTCGGTGGTTCTCGATCATCATGACGATCGGACCCTGATCCAAACCGTAATTCAGCGGGCTGACCCAGTCGCCGAATGTCGGATTCAGGCTGGCGCGCAGGCCGTATTCGCTGCGCAAGTTGGGGTATGCGCGAACAAACTCTCGAAGCGTGTCAGCGACGAGCTCGGGCGCAAACGGAAGCGACGCCGCGACGGCGCCGGGCGCTAGCGTGCCATCATCAGGTCCCTCGGGTACACCTCGGGCTTGGTACATCCAGAAATCTCGATCGGCGTTCTCTATCGTCTTCGTCGCTGGTCCGGGACCGTCGCTGGCGCTCACACCCCAGCGGAGCGGGCCATAGCCACGAAATTTATGCGGATTCTCCTGTGCGTAGCTCTGTTGTACGCGCACTGCGCGGCGGCTGTTCTCAAAATAATCGAGCCCCCTCGATTGCATGAACCCATCGCTGATTCCGCGAAAATCGAGCCAGCAGTGACTGAGCTGGTGAATGAAGAGCGGGCCCGCGTGGAGGTATTCGATGCCGTATTGCTTTCGCCAGTCGAATGTCTTCTGCCACGCACCGTAGCACTCCGGAGGCAGCGCAAAGGTGGATGAGCCAAATCCCAGCACGTGCATCAGGAGCGACTCATCGTATCCCTGGTATCGATAACTGATGAAACCATCTTCCGGCGTACCGCCGTGGATGATCGTCACGTCTTCTACGGTTTCGGTCGGCCAACCGTTTGCGTTACAAGGAACGGCGTAGAGCGCCCACTGCCAATCGGCGCGGCGAAACAGCGCGTCGGCGATTTCGCGGATTTCACGCTCGGCGGACGTGTCAGCGTCAAAAAATGCCGCCGTCGTGAGCATTCCCGCGAACAGAAACGCGCTGTCAACCGTGGAAAGCTCGCACTTCCCGGCACGACGACCGTCTTTCATTTCCAGAAAGTGATAGTAGAAACCCTTGTAGCCCGTCACGTCCGGCTCGGGGCCTTGTGGGCTGTGGTCAAAGAATCGCAGCGCGGTCAGAACGCGTTCGGCCGCGTCCGATCGTTCGAGCCAACCATTAGTCACCGCAATTGGATGACAACTCAATCCCAGCCCGGTGGCCGCAATACTGCAAGGCGAACCTTCGTGTGTGTTGTCCTCCACAAGTCCGTTCTTGCCATTCGTATGGTCTACAAAATAGCGGAATGCCAATCGCTGGAGCTCAATGATATCGTCGGACAATTCCGTCATGTTGATTTGCCTTTAAGCTGAACGGTCAGATCGAATACCTGTAAAGCTAACCTAAAGCAACGGGGCACGGACATGACCGGCCCGATTTGTTAGTCCAGGAGAAGTGAGAGTTTTTATATCACATCCATGGGCTGTGAAGTTGGATTGACTCCCCAGGGGCCGAGTACGGACGCAGCGTGTTGTACGCCACCCGCCATTTCTTGATCACCACGTGGGCCTCCCTCAGCGAATAGAAAATCTCTCCGTTCAGGCATTCGTCTCGTAGCTTTCCGTTGAAGCTTTCGCAGTAGCCGTTCTCCCGAGGACTTCCGGGTTCGATGTACAGCGTCCCGGTACCCACTTTGGCCAGCCATTCCCTTAGCTCTTTTGCTACGAACTCCGGACCATTGTCCGAGCGAATGTTTTCCGGTATTCCCCGGAACAGCATCACGTCCGCAAGTGCTTCGATCACTTCATACCTCCCCAGCCTTCTGGCCACGCGGATCGCCAGACACTCCCGGGTGTATTCGTCGATCAGCGTCAACATCCGCAACATTCTGCCGTCGTGCGTCATCGCGCTCACGAAGTCGTAACTCCACACATGGTTCGCCCGCGCTGGTCGCAGCCGCACGCACGAGCCATCGTTCAGCCACAATCTTCGGCGGGGCCGCTGTTTCTGCGGTACTTTCAGCCCCTCACGACGCCAGATGCGCTGCACCCGATCCTTGCCTACGTGCCAGCCAGCACTTTGCAACAGCGCCGTAATTCGCCGGTAGCCGTAGCGCCCGTATTCACTGGCCAGTGCTACGATCGCTTCCGTCAGCGCATCTTCGTCGATCCGCGGAATCGCGGCATAGCGTTGTGTCCTTCGCCACTGCCCCAGCAGCCGACAGGCATGACGCTCGCTCACTTCGTATTCTTCGCGCGCATGCTCCACCGCACAACGCCGCCGCTCAGGGCTCAGAAGTTTCCCGAGGCCACGTCCTTCAGGATCTGCTTCTCCAAAGACAGCTCCGCGACTAAACGCTTCAGCTTCGCGTTCTCTCGCTCTAACTCCTTCAGCCGTTTCGCTTGATCTAGCTTCATGCCGCCGAATTCTTTTCTCCAGCGGTAGTACGTCTGCACCGTGATCTCTGTTTCCTTGCAGGCCTGTGGTGTGCTCTTCCCGTTCGCTATTTCCACTTCAATCTGCCGCAGTAGCGCCACGATTTGCTCCGGCTTGTGTTTCTTCATCGGCATGTCCAGCTCTCCTTTAGAGTGATTTTCTCTCACTCCCGCTGGACTAAATCAAGCCGGTCAGGTCAGAGACCTAAGGAGCGTTTTTCAGGGAGGCTACACTCTGCGCGCCCATTCGATCGCTCAACGCAAAGCCCCCCCCGTTCACTAATTACACGTTTTTGATATATGGAACCCTTGGTATATCGAGTCCTTTTTCAGACCCCATACGGGGTAACGGACGCACGTTGGCAGCGTTTCGAGAATCAGGACCGACAAATAACAGGCGCCTTCCACCCTCGCAGCCAACCGAACCATGCAGGTGTGAAGCGCCCCAAATAAGAGGATGTACTCAAATGAAAGAAGAAACGAATGATAGTCGTATGAAGGCCGCTCAAAACTCGGGAAACGACGTGACGCCTGTCCAGCCACCAGTCACGCCCCATGAGAAAGCTAGCGAAGGCTGTAATGTCCAGGAGCCCTCGGCCTCGCCCAGCAGCCCAAAAGAAGTTATCGGTAAGCCTCGAGTTTCAGCCCAGAAACTCGAAGCAAACAAGAAGAACGCCCAAAAGTCAACTGGCCCACGAACCGAAGATGGGAAAGCCAAGTCCGCAACCAATAGTCACGTGCATGGTTTCTTCGCCAAACATCTTTTCCCTACTGCTGAACAAGCGGCCAAGGACAAGTCGGACTATTTGGCTGTGGCAAACGGTGTTCACAATCACTACCAGCCAGTCGGTTATTGGGAAAATTTCTGGGTCGAGAAAATTTCTACTGAAGCTCTTCGCATCGCTCGTCTCTTAGGCTACGAACAGACGGTGATGATGTCCTGGCGCAACCCGTTCTGGGAATCTGCAGCAGATAAAATCCTGCGGTATCAGACCACAGCAAACCGTCGATTCACCGAAGCAATCGAGCAGTTAGAGCGTCTCCAAGCAAAGCGTAAGGCAGAGACGGCTTCACTTAATCTGCTCCGTCCCGAGATTGACGATACGGATGCCGAGCCCGAAGGACTCGGTTCGGCGTTCTCCGTTCATCCCCCTCCACCCAAAAGTGGTGGAACGAACCCACCGTCGACGACCGACTCCAATGAATCGACCGTCGACCCCGCTCAAGAACATCCGCATCCGAACGGGCCATGTGCTGATGGGTTCGAAATAAGCAAGAACGGTGGAACGAACCCACACCAAACGCTGGCTGAGATTGTGACGGAGACGCTCGGCGACGTCGGTCTATAGCTAGCGCTCGAGCTATCGGGGTGGCGGGGTCAAATGCCATGTCGGCCACGGCGGACATGGCTCCTTGACCCCGTCATGCCGCAATCGGAGGGCGATTCCTAAAGTTCTCCAAAGAGCAAGTTGAAACTGAACTCTGCAGCACAAATGGCTAGCGAACAGCGCATCGGTCCGTGCCAATCGCGCGCCCAAATCGAAGAGCTGCTGAACCGGACCGGTCTCGACAAGGAAATGAAAGACGCCGGCTTCTGGCCTTTATGGGAAAAAAGCGACCGCGGACGCGAACCCTAGCACCGCTTCCAAGGTCGATGTTTTCGTGTCTACTGCCACCCTTCGGGCACGCCTCGCGTATAATATGAACAATATGACGCTCACGGCACGCGCGCGGGACATCCGTGCGCCTGAAACGCTCGATATCGAACCCACTCGTATCCTTGCGCTCGATTACGGCCGCAAGAGAATCGGTCTGGCTCTTTCCGATGAGCTCGGCCTCACGGCCCATCCGCTCGTCACGCTCTCGCGAACAAACCGCCGCAACGATCTCCGGCGTC
>JBAVQA010000428.1:0-13821 GCA_049693595.1 Candidatus Acidiferrales bacterium
CTACTACACCATTGAAAATGGCGTTCGTTTGAGCGGCATGCCCGCCTTCCACGGAACGCACACTGTGCCGCAAACCTGGCGCCTGGTTTTGTTCATCCGGCACTTGCCTCAGATCACGCCGGACGAACTCAATGACATGAAGGGGTGGGACCCCAAGAATCAGGCCGATCCAGCGCATTTCTGAAGGGCGGGGAACCGCCCCAGAATCCTGCGGGAGAAACACACCACCACTAAAAGAAGAAACACCATGAAAGCACGTTTGTTGGTTCTTTTCGTTTGCATTTCACTGGCCGCCGCATGCGCGCTGCCCTCTCGCGGAGCACGCGGCAACAACTGAAAATTCAGAGAAAGCACGCCGAAGTGAAAGTCGGAACTCTTGATAGGTCCTGGTAAACGCGCTTGTATTGATTAAAGCTAGAGAGCGCTGCGGTCGTTCTTCTGAACCCGGCTGTGGTACCGGCTATACGAAAAATAAACCACCAAGCCGATAATCAGCCAAATGATCAGCCGCGCCCAGTTGACCCAGCCCAGCTTGTACATCATGTAGCCGTTGAAGAGGATTCCCAGCACCGGAACGAGCGGTACCCATGGCGTGCGGAACGGACGAGCTTGCTCGGGATTCGTCTTGCGTAGCACCATGATCGATATACAGACGATGATGAAAGCGAAGATCGTGCCGATATTGACCATCTCTCCGATGATGTTAATCGGAGTGATGCTGCCGATGACCGCGGCGATGACGCCGACCAGGATCGTGTTCTTGTAGGGCGTGCGATATTTGGGATGAATCGCGGCGAAGAATTTGCGGGGCAGCAGACCGTCGTTGGCCATCGAATACAGCACGCGGGTCTGACCGAGTAGCATGACCAGCATCACGCTGGTAAGCCCGGCTAGGGCGCCGGCCGTAATCAGGTAGGACGCTTTCACCAAGCCGCGATCGAGAAAGGCGACCGACAGCGGCGCCTCAATGTTAATTTCCTTCCATGGCACCATGCCGGTGAGCACCGCAGCAACCAGGATGTAAAGGATGGTGCACATAATGAGCGAGGCGATAATGCCGATGGGCAGATCACGCTGCGGGTTCTTCGCCTCCTGCGCGGTAGTAGATACAGCGTCAAAACCGATATAGGCAAAAAATATGTAGGCGGCCCCTCTGCCGATTCCGCTGAATCCCATGGGCGCGAAACTGCCCCAATCGTGTCCCCAGTTCGAGGAACTCACGTAATGCATTCCAAGGAGAATCACAAAGAGAACCACGCCGACCTTAATGATGACGATCGTAGCGTTGAAGTTGGCGCTCTCCTTAATCCCGATTACCAGGACAGCCGTAATCACCAAAGCGATCAGAAATGCCGGTAGATTGAATCCGATTTCGACGCCAAACAGTGTGGGCGCGGCGACTAGATCGTGGGCGCGCTGGAGCAATTCTGGAGACTGCGCGGTGATGATGTCGCCCACGCGCAGCAGGAAGGACTGGCTGCCCACCACCAGCGACGGATCCGAAACGTGTGCCATCTGACGAGCGATCACGTTTTCCGCGGTTACCAGCGCCGTCCAGTGATCGTAGGCCAGCCACAGGGGCATCTTCAGATGAAAAATCTGCAGAAACTCGATGAAGTGATTCGACCAGCCGGACGAAACCGTGCTCGCGCCCATCGCGTATTCCAACGTCAAGTCCCATCCGATAATCCAAGCGATCAATTCGCCAAGCGCCGCATAGGCATACGTATACGCACTGCCCGCAAGAGGAATCAAGGCTGCGAATTCGGCGTAGCAAAGCCCCGCAAAGGCGCAACCCAGACCGGATATGACGAAGGAAAGCATCAGGCCCGGGCCGGCATAATGCGCGCCAAGGCCGGACAGCACGAAGATGCCCGCGCCGATGACCGCGCCCACTCCCAACGCCGTCAGCGATACCGGACCTAACGTCCGCTTTAGCGTATGCTCGCCGGTGGCCTTGGCTTCGTTCAGCAGCCAATCCATCGGCTTTTTCTTGAACAGCGGATTGCTCATTCGCAATCTCCTCTCACAAAATCCACATCAACTGTACCAAGCAATTCACTCGGTTATTCGTCAGGGCACGACTTTAGTCGTGCCGTAACTAGCCCAAGACGCTGCGGCTTTAGCCGCTGAGGTAACGATTTGCAGTTGCGATCGGTCCTCGTCAGACTCAATGCAAAAAGCCAAATCTATGCTTCAGCGGCCCTCGCTCCGGCAAACTTCCACAGCCAATACACCGGAACTCCCAGCAAAACGATGATTAATCCGGGCCAAGTGTACTGCGGCTTGTAGCGCAATAATTGAATTTCGATAAACACTGCCATCACCAGATATAGCGCCGGCAAAACAGGATACCCGAAAGCCCGGTACGGCCGCTCCATGTCCGGACGCTTCCAGCGCAAAACGAATAGCCCGCCTAGTGTGAGAATGTAAAAAATCAAAACCGCAAAAATCAGAAAATCCAGCAACTGCCCGTACGTGCCGGAAAGACAAAGAAACGACGCCCAGATACATTGCACCACAAGCGCAGCCGCCGGCGCGTGATGACGATTCACCTTTCCTGCCGACTGGAAGAAAAGCCGGTCCTTCGCCATCGCGTAATAAATTCGCGCGCCGGAAAGAATCAATCCGTTATTGCAGCCAAATCCCGAAATCAGGATCGCCACGGCCATCACGATCGCGCCAGCCGGTCCGAAGACTACTTCCGCGACAGCCGTACCCACACGCCCGTCGGCCGCAAACTCGATTCCACGCGCCAGCGCTGTTGCACCGTTCGGATCGCCCGAAATCGGAAGCACTCTCAAGTAAGCCACATTCGCGAGGGTGTAAAGCGTGATAACCATGCCCGCGCCCAGCGCGAGCGAAAGCGGCAAATTCCGGCTGGGGTTCTTCACCTCCGCCGCGGTAAATGTGATGTTGTTCCACGCGTCGGCGGAAAAGAGAGAACCCACCATCGCCACGCCCACGAGCGTCAACGTCCCAATCGTCCAGATTGGATGGTCAGGCGGGTAAGGATGCATCACCCACAAACTCGCGTTCCGCCAGAAATCCGTGAAATTAGCCGCCCGCGCAACCGCAGTCGAAAACCAAAACCCAAGCAGAACCAGCCCCACTAGCGAGCCAACTTTGGCCACAGTAAACACGTTCTGTACTATCTTTCCCACACGCAACCCGCGCGTATTAATCCACGTGAGCAGAACAATCGACGCGATGGCCAAAAGATTTTGCCGGTTAATTCCCACGTTGTACGGACCCAGCGATCCAAACCACATCTGCCACGGCCCAAACGTCCCGATTTTCCAGATCCAGTCGGAAGCCGAGAACCACGGCAGAATCACCGCGGTAAACTTTGCAAAGGCAATCGCCACGGCCGCTATCGTAGCGGTCTGGATCACCAGCAGCATGGTCCAGCCATAAAGGAACCCCCACAGCGGCCCCAGCGATTCCCTTAAATAAACGTACTGTCCGCCGGCCTGAGGCATCGCAGCAGCCAGTTCGCCGTAACTCAGCGCGCCGATCAGCGTCATGATTCCCGTAACCAGCCACACGCTAATCAAAAGCCCCGGGCTCTTCACCTGATGCGCGATGTCAGCCGAAACGATGAAAATTCCCGACCCGATCATCGAGCCGGCGACGATCATCGTGGAATCGAACAGGCCAAGCCCCTTTACAAGTTCCGGCTGCTTGCTCGCCGGGACAGCTCCGATGGTCTGATCCTGTTGCGCCACTCGATTAAACTCTCAGTTGCGTGCGGGCCGCGCGGGTACAGCCCGTTTGGCAATCGCAAGGTATTCCCGTGCTCGCTCCGCCGGATGGTTCGCACACATTAAGTCCCGTATCACCGCGATTGAATCCGCCCCAGCCCGATAAACGTCACCCGCGGACTCTACTGTGATGCCGCCTATTGCCACAAGCGGTTTTCGCGTTATTTTCCGCGCAGCGCGCAAAAATTCAAGTCCGACTACAGGATCGGGATTCGCCTTTGTGCCCGTCGGAAAGATGGGCCCCACGGCAATATAATCCGCCGAACTGGCATCGGCCGCGCGCAGTTGCTCCAAGTTGTGTGTCGAAACCCCCACCCATAGCGGAGCGCCGCATATTTTTCGCGCCTCCTCGACGGGAAGGTCTTCCTGTCCCACATGAACTCCGCCGGCACCGGTCATCGCGGCGATGTCCGCGCGATCGTTCACTATTACGCGAATGCGCTTTGGCCCAAGTTGGTCGCAGAGTACCTGTGAAGTCGTCTGAATTCGCCGCGCAGACCCTCGTTTGTCACGATATTGAAACAGTTCCACGCCGCCTTCCACCAATTGATCGGCAATTTCAGGAATGGATAATGCGCGCTCGGACGCCAACTCTGAGCTGGCGTCCAGGATGGCGTAAAGGGCTGGGAACAAACCGCCGCCTCCGCGAAAGGACTATTTCGTTTCCACAGCCGTCACGTGCTCGAGGAAGTGCGTGTCGAATTTCCCCGCCACAAAATTCGCGTCCGCCAGGATTCGCTTGTGCAACGGGATGGTCGTCTTCACTCCCTCGACAACAAATCCGTCCAGCGCCCGCTGCATTCGCACGATTGCTTCAGCTCGGTCGTGTCCGTATGAGATCAGCTTGGCAATCAGCGAGTCGTAATAGGGCGGAATCACAGCATCTGCATAACAAGCGGTATCCACGCGAATCCCCGGCCCGCCCGGAACGCGGAATGCAGTGACCTTGCCGGCGGAGGGCGTAAAGGTAATTGGATCTTCGGCATTAATGCGGCACTCAATGGCGTGTCCCCGAAACTCCACCACCGGCAATACGCTCGCAAGTTTTTCCCCTGCCGCCACACGGATCTGCGACTTCACCAAATCTACGTCGGTCACCATCTCCGTGACGGGGTGCTCCACCTGAATGCGCGCATTCATCTCGATGAAATAAAGATTCCCGGAATCTTCGCGCAGAAATTCCATGGTTCCCGCGCTCGAATAACCAATCTTCTTCAACGCCTCCACCACCTGCTTCCCGAGGCGCTGTCGCGTATTCGTGTCCACTGCTACAGAGGGCGACTCCTCGAGCACTTTTTGGTGTCGCCGTTGCAGAGAGCATTCGCGTTCGCCAAGGTGAACCACGTTACCGTGCTTGTCGCCTAAAACTTGAAACTCAATATGTCGCGGCCTCTCGATCAGCTTCTCCATGTAAACGTTAGGGCTGCCAAACGCTTGTTCAGCTTCCGTGCGGGCCGTCCGAAACAGGGGAATCAGCTCTTTTGCTGAGCGAACGATTCTCATGCCGCGGCCGCCGCCTCCCTCCGCGGCCTTAATTATTACCGGGTAGCCGATATCGCGCGCTATCGCTTGCGCGGAATCCTCATCGGGCACCACCCCCGGGCTTCCCGGGATCACCGGTATCCCCGCCGCGGCCATCGCTTCTTTCGCTTTGTCCTTCTCGCCCATCAGCCGAATAGCGTCAGGCGTGGGTCCGATAAACGTAATGTGCGAGGCTTCGCATACTTCCGCGAAGTTTGCGTTCTCCGATAGAAACCCATAGCCTGGGTGAATCGCGTCCACGTTGGCAATTTCGGCGGCACTGATTACTTGCGGAATGTTCAGGTAGCTTTCGCTGCTGCGCGGCGGCCCGATACAAATGGCTTCATCTGCAAACCGGACGTGCAATGCGTTCCGATCCGCTTCGGAATACACCGCCACCGTTCGAATGCCAAGTTCCCGGCAGGCGGAGAGTATGCGCAGCGCAATTTCGCCGCGGTTTGCGATCAGAATTTTTCGGAACATTTCGCCCGGAGCGAGTAAGTCTATTTCTTCCGGTGCGGGTGGATGCCGAATAGCGCTTCGCCATATTCCACTGGCTGCCCATTTTCGACAAAGATCCGCACCACTTCTCCTGCCACGTCCGATTCAATCTCGTTCATCAGCTTCATCGCTTCGATGATGCACAGCGCCTGGCCGGCCTCCACGCGAGAGCCTACGGTCACGAACGGCTCGCCACCCACAGTCGGCGCGGCATAAAACGTCCCCACGATCGGCGATTTCACAACGTGAACGTCTTCTGAACCTCCACGCCCCGAGTCTCCCGACGTTTCCCGCCCGGTCGGCGCACCCGTGGATGGCGCATGGTGGGACGAGGCCGGGGCGGTCGCCGCGGCCACGACGATATCAGGCGCCGAAACCGCGCGACTAAACCCGGTGGGCTGAGAAAATGGCTTTCTCAGCCGGATTCGGAAGCCTGCACGTTCGTATTCGAACTCCTCGAGTCCATGTTTTGCCATGAACTCCAGAAGTCGCTCTACTTCCTGAAGGTCCACGCCCCCGGTCCGCGGGCCAGACTCAGATTTTGGAGTCGATTTCTTCGTCATTTAGAGTTCTAAGAATTCCCTGGATGCGCTCGTCAGGTCCTCTGCGCCATTGGAGGTAACAACCACGTCATCTTCAATCCGTATGCCGCCTAATCCCTCGATATAAACGCCCGGTTCGATCGTTACTACCATCCCCTCTTCGAGGACCGTTTCTTCCCCTCGGCCTAGCCGGGGCATCTCGTGGACTTCAATTCCCAACCCGTGCCCGGTACTGTGCGTAAAATACTGAGCCAGCTTATGCCGTTTCAGAGTCCCCCGCGCTGCAGCGTCCACCGCACCCGCCTTTACCCCTGGCCGGATTGCTTCTCTGGCCACCGCCTGGGCTTCCAGCACGGCCTTGTATAACCGCCGTACCTTTGCCGGGGCGCGCCCTAAATATACCGTTCGGGTCAGGTCGCTGCAATAACCGCGGAGTATAGCACCGTGGTCCAGGACGACCAATTCGTTTTTCCTCAGTTGCTTGGAAGACGGCCGCGCGTGCGCCCAGGCCGAACGGGCCCCTGAAGCGACGATAGTCTCGAAAGACGGGCCGCTGCCGCCCATCTTCTTGATGGCGTACTCGATTTCCGCCGCGAGACTGATTTCGCTGATCCCTGGCCTAACTTTCGGAAGCACGGCCGCGAAGACCTCGCTTATCAGAGTCGCGGCTTCTCGCATCAAAGCCAGTTCACCTGGGTCCTTCACGGCCCGGAGCCGTTCGATAGCGTCGCCGCCGTTCACCCAGCGCACCTGGGTGCTTCCTAGCGCTTGCAGCGTGGCATTCTGCGCCACCGTCACGTGCCCCGGAGCGTAAGCCACTCGCGAGTGTCCACGCCGCCGCCGTAGCGCCTCGGTAGCCGCCCGCAGCAGTCCGTGCTTGGCGATATGAACCATCGCCCCAGAAACCTCTTCCTGCGCTTGGAACACATACCGGCTATCCGTGATAAGGGTAGAACGCGATGGCTCGACCAGAAGCACTCCAGCGCTGCCGCTGAATCCACACAGGTATCGAACATTGGGAAGGTGTGTAACGAGAAATGCATCAGCCCGTAGGGTGGAAAAGGAAAGCCGGAGCCGATCAACTCGGCTCCGGCCTGAATTCGGTTGCACCGGTTTGGGCGTCACTTTGGCCGCAGGTATCTCGTGAATCCCGCGACTTAGCTGGGCAGAATGCGCGGCGTCAGGAAGAACAACAGTTCCTGGGCCGTCGAGCTGACGCTGGTATGTTTGAACAAATTCCCGACTACCGGGATACTGCCGAACAACGGTACCTGGTCGACGGTAGTCTGCTGCGAGGACACGATAATGCCTCCGATGACCACCGTACCGCCGTCTGCGATCAGCACTTTCGTATTCGCTTCCTGCGTGTCAATCGCGGGAATGCCCTGAACTCGCGGAATGGCGTTGTCAATCTGGTCGTTGGTAACCGTTACATCCATGTAGATCGTGCCGTCCGCGGTGATTTGCGGTGTTACGTCGAGTTCGAGCACCGCGTCAACGAATTGCACCGAGACCGTGTTGTTCACGATCGTCTGAACCGGAATCTTCGTACCTTGCTTCACCGTCGCCTTCTGGTTGTTTTGCGTAATTACCTTAGGTTTCGAGATCAGTTTGCCAATGCCCCTTTCCTCCGCCGCGCTGATAATGAAATCCAGAGCGAAGTTCGAGGACGAGAAAGCATAGCTCAGCGCGCTGGTGGGCGATGCGGCTCCCAGGTTCGTGATCAGCGGCATCGATCCGCTAGTCGCCGTAGAACCACCTGCCCCGGCTATGATTGGAGGCAGCGGGGTAGGCGAACTACGCACGATGGGGCTCGTGCCAACGGTTGTCGCGCCACCGAGTACGCTCTGCCCACCGCCTGCGGAGACTGCCGCCGCAAACTGCGTGCCGATATCGCGTGTAAACGACCGGTTTGCCGCAACCACTCTCGCTTCGATTTCCACTTGTTGCGATTTCTGGTCCAATTGCCGCAAGAGGTTATCCAGCACCGGCAAAACGCTCGGAATATCCCGGATAATCAACGTGTTCGAGCGCGCGTCCGCTAGGATGTCCCCTCGCGATGATAGGAATTTCTTCAGCGTGGCAACCAGGTCTTGAGCCTTCGAGTAGTTCAACCGGCGTGTAGTGGTAACCACGTCCGCCGCCTCGGCCTGCGCCTTGGCCAGTTCGCGATTTTGGTCTGCTTCCTTCTTCAACGTATCTTTTGTCGCGATGCGCAGCACGTTTCCTTCAAGCTGCTTATCTAAGCCGTTGTTTTTCAGAACAATTTCCAGTGCCTGATCCCACGGTACATCGTCGAGCACGATCGTGAGGTTGCCCTTGACGGCCGGATCCACCACGATATTCAGTCCGCTGATTTCGTGAATCAGACGGAAAAAGTCGCGAAGATCGACGTCTTTCAAATTCACCGAAATCGGCTCGCCCGAATATTTGCCTGCCGGGGCGGTTTGATCTGGTTCCGTAGTTGTAATCGGCTGCGCGGAAGCTGCCGTAGGCGCCGGAGCCGGCGCACTCGGCACATCCGAGGATGCAGGTGATGCCAGCGCGGCGGTCGGCTGCGTTAACGCTGGCGGCAGAATCGTGACCGGTGCTGGAACCGAGTTCGTCCGGGAATCAGCAGAAATCCCCGCCTCCGCTTGCGGAGCCACTAACTTAGTCGTGGTTACATCGGCAGGTTGGGCATCGGGTGTTGATTTCACGGCGCCGCCGAATGCACCCTTGGAATTTGTCCCCGCGAATTCCACCCTAATGCCGGAGTCCGAACTGGTGATGTTGTACGGCGAAGCTTGCCGCAAATCGATGACGATGCGTGAAACCTCCGGCGAGAATTGCGCCAGTCGAATTTCGCGAACCGGATCAAGATTGCTGGCGATCTGCTTTTCAGAAGTCTTCAGGTGCGCGCCCGTGAAATCCAAAACCAGCCTGTCCGGATTCTTCAATCGAATTGCATGATATGTCAGTTTTCCGGTTCCGACCACATTCACATCCGTCGAGTCACCGTTCTGAGAAAGGTTTACCTGTTTAATGGCTTCGAACGCATTGCCAGCCGCTTTGCTTTCCGAAGTCTTGACGGAAATCGGCGTCACCGTGGGAGCGGGCCCGGTGATCGTAGCTTTCGCGCCGCCTTCATCCGTGCGCGAAACCAGCAGCGTTAGTTCTTGGGAATCCTGGCGCTCGAGCCGCGGCTCCACGCCCTGACTCAGCAAAATCTCCAGACGGACCACGGGCTTTTTCCCCGCAGCGTACGTCAGCATGCGGTAACTCTTCACCAGGTCAGAGGCTACCATCCGCGCTCCGGCCGGCTCCGCCGCCGACACCCCGCTTAGGTCGAGCACATAGAGGCTCTCGCTTGGGCGATAGGTGGTGTACTCGAACGGGCCGTTCGCCCGAGCTTCGAGCGTCACGCTTCCGTTCGTTACCACCGCCTTAACATGCACTACCGGGCCATCACTGGCCCGCAGCGCTCCGCTCGTCAGTATCAAGGCTGCTGCAACCAGCGCAGTCAGGCCCAACGCCCTCCGCATAATCCTCATTGCTGCTCTCCTGCGCTCGGGTAGATTCGCTTGGTAACTAATCGCTCGACCGGCTTCCCGAATGCATCTTTGGAATTTTCCTTAAACGTCACTCCATCTAAGCCAATCTTTTCTACATCGCCGTCATACAGACGGTCACCTTCACGGATAAAATAGGTTCGTTGATCTGGATTCGTCACCACCGCCAGCATTCCGCTCGCGGCCTTCACGGTTCCATCCACACGCACCGTCGCAATCACCAATCCGGCTTTCCCTGGAGGCAATGGTGGCCCGCTGGTTTTCTTGTCATTGACCAGCGGTATAAAAGGATCGCGCTTAGCCACAATGACGTCGGGTTGGGCGTCCGGCTTGGCCACTTGCGCAGGCGCAGTTTTTTTCGCCGCCGCTGCCGGCCTTTTCTTGTGTACGGTCTTGGGTGCCGTTGCCGGCGGGGTTCCCTGTGCTGGTTCCTGCGCCCACATAGCTGGGACCAAACACCATGAAATCGCGAGAATTGCTATCAAGTTCGCGGTTGTTTTCACTAGTCTCATCGTCTTTGCCCTACCGCCTTACCGGTGCGGCTGCCGGTGTTGCACCCGCAGCGGCCGGCGCGTCCGCGGCCTTCGTAAAGAAAGTGGTGATTGTGAACACCCCTGTCACTGATGCCCCTGGGTTCAACCGGAAATTCGCGTTTACGGTTTTGTTCCCCAGACCGCTCAGTTTCAGGTCGCCCACGTTGATGATCCGTGAAAGCCTTCCAAGTCTCGAGAAGAAGTCCAGCACCGAAAAATAGGGGCCATCTGCTTCCACTTCAAACGGCAATTCGAAGTAATAAGTCTTCGCCGCCACAGGCTTGGCCGTCATTCTGCGAAGAGAAACGCCCGAGCTGCTCGCCGCGCTTTGAATCATCAGCATGAACTGGTCGATCTGCTTCTCTTCCGGCACGATTGTTTGCAACGTAGCCAGCTGTTTTTCAAGCGCATCCATTTGCGATTGCAGCTCGGCTTTCCGTTGTTTGTAAACTCGCAGGCTCGCTACTTCCTGCTCCAGCGGCTTCTCCTGTTTCTGGGCGTCTTGCAGCTGCGCGCGCACGGAGGCCAATGGCAGACCCGGAATGTAGAATCCAGCCGCGATGATTACCACCGTCAGCGCCAGATAAAACAAGGCTTGCAGCGGCCAGGGCCAATCTCTGAAAGCGGTTGCCATTTCTAGCTCCTCCCCTTAGCCGCAGGCTGCGGGGGCGGCGTGGCTGCTGCGGGCTTGGCTTGCGGCTGGGCCTCGGGGTTCGAAGTCTGGGATACAGCAGCCGTCATCGTGAAGTTGTATGTTTGCACCGACTTCACAACGTCATCCTCTTTCGCCTCTTTAATCTCAATCTTGTCGAAGTAGCCGGATCGTCTCAGCTGGGTAATAAAATTGGCTACCGCGTTAATCGAGCCTGCTTCGCCTGTTATGTCCAGGTTGTCTCCCTTGCGTTCGATTGACGTTAGCCACAGTGCATCCACTCTCACCACCGTGTTCGCCACCA
Organism: Candidatus Acidiferrales bacterium; assembly: GCA_049693595.1. GTDB lineage: Bacteria > Acidobacteriota > Terriglobia > Acidiferrales > UBA7541 > Palsa-295. The sequence continues at coordinate 11,369 of JBAVQA010000428.1, forward strand.
TCTCCAGCAGTTCCTGCCCGCCGGTACGATTCTTCTGCAGCGTTTCAATCACGCTGATGCGCTGCTCCAGCACGGCCTTCTGGCTTTCGAACCGGTCCACGTCCTGTTTCACCTGTTGCAAACTCTGCTTCTCTGCGCGCAAAGCGGAGATGCGTGCGTTCGTCGCGTCCAGCTCCCGCTTTTGTTGAAAATATGTGACCGAAAGAACGATCGCCGCCAATCCCAGCGCCACTGCCAGAAAGATAATCTGCATGGTCGCTTCCAGCGGTACGGTCTGTTTGGTGGCCTTCGGACGGCTCTGGCCCAGTAAATTGATCCGAATCATGGCGTGTCAAAGCTCCTCAGCGCCAGCCCCACAGCGATTGCCAGGCGCGGCGCCAACTCGCGAATCTGGCTCTCATCATGACGCCCTGTATTGATTGCTATTTTGCGGAATGGATCGAGTTCCTCGACCGGCATCGCGAATTCTTCTTTCAACAGGTCGAGCAAGCCCGGAACGCGGGAAGTCCCCCCGGCTACGTAAATCCGTCGGATATTTTCTCCGCTCGCCGTGGCGCGGAAAAAGTCAAAAGTCTTCTGAATTTCCAGAATCAGAATGTCGGAAACCGACCGTAAAATCGCCGTGCGCTGCTCTTCGCTCACGCCCGCCAACGTTCCGCCCATCTTCAATTTCTCGGCATCCTCAAAACTCAGGTCCAATTCCTTCTGCAGCGCGTCGGTGTACTGGTTGCCTCCTACCGAAACGTCGCGCGTGAACAAAGGCGTCCAGCCGCGCACGATGTTGATGTTCATCACGCTGGCCCCGATGTTCAGCAGCGCCACTACCTGCGATGCGTCGGGCTCGTAGTTCACTTCAAAGCAGTTCTGCAGCGCAAACGCGTCAATATCCACAACCACCGGCACTTTGCCCGCCTGCGCCAGCACGTTGGTGTGATTCAGAATCTTGTCTTTCTTTACCGCCACCAGCAGAACATCCATCTGGTTTTCGGTCGCTTCCAGAAGTTGATGGCTCAGGTTTACGTCCGCGATGTCGAACGGAATATGCTGGCTCGCCTCAGCCTGTACCCGGTCGAACAGCTCTTCCTCGCTCATCAGCGGCATGCTTACCCGCTTGACGATCACCGAGTGCCCGGAAACCGAAGTGGCCACATCTTTCGCTTTGATCTTCTGGTTATCGAATATCGAGATGATCTTCTCAGCGACCGACGGGGCATCCATGATGGCGCCGTCCACGACTGTGTCCTGCGCCAAAGTCTCGATCCCGTAACTCACCAGCTCGTAGCCTGCCTTCGACTTCCTCAGCTCGACTGCCTTCACCGAACTCGAGCCGATGTCCAGGCCGATTAACGATCTTGTTTTCCCCAGATTGAACATCGCGCGGCCCCTCGCTCCTTACTCCGTCCCGCTTCGCAGGTCGGACCCGGCTTCGCTTTCGAATTTCTTTCGGAATCTTTTTCTGCTGCGTTTGCCGCTTTCGCCCCGCACCCCTTGAGGCCTTTACATCTTCGCTCCGTACGATAGCCCAGTAGTACTGCTACGCCCGGTACGTTCTGCTTTCTCCGTTTATTACATCCACACGGGTGAGTGTCAACCAGCATGTTACGAGAGTGTGCTATCAGTAAAAACCTGTCTTAGAGAACAGGTAGCGAAAACGTACAGGTGAAAAGGACAGGTAAGCCGAGGAAAACCTTATGGGGAAAGGCGAAACGCGAGGCGAAGGTGAGAGCCTGGGGATTGGTATTCGTCCGCATGACGTTATTTCTCTTTTGGAGACACCCTCAGTTTTAAATGTTGCCAAATTTTGTCCACTTGCCGTTTTGTGCCCTCATCCATCTTAATTTCGTCCGGCCAACGGCCCGCAAAACCCTCCTCCGGCCATTTCCGCGTGGCGTCCACACCCATCTTCGAACCGTAATCCTGCCGCCGCGCCGCGTGGTCCAACGTGTCCACCGGACCCATCACAAATTGCACATCCCGCTCCGGATCGATCGCGCACAGCGCCTTCCAAACCACTTCGCTCGAGTTCTGCACGTCCACATCGTGGTCCACCACCACAACCACCTTCGTAAACATCGCCTGCCCCAACGACCAAATCGCGTTCATAATCTTGCGCGCCTGCCCCGGATAGCTCTTCTTTATCGCCACAATCATCAAGTTCTGGAAAATTCCTTCCGCAGGCATCGCCACGTCCACAATTTCCGGGTACTGCATCTTCATCACCGGCAGAAAAATACGCTCGATCGCGTGCCCCATGAAATAGTCTTCCTGCGGCGGCGGCCCCACAATCGTCGTCAAGTACAGCGGATCCTTCCGATGCGTAATGCACGTGATGTGAAACACAGGAAATTCTCCCTCCAACGAATAAAATCCCGTGTGATCGCCAAACGGCCCTTCCGTCCGCATCTCGCCCAGGTTCACATACCCTTCCAAAACAATTTCCGCGTTCGCCGGAA
>JBAVQA010000429.1:0-5901 GCA_049693595.1 Candidatus Acidiferrales bacterium
CTCCCGCCCTGCACGCTGGTCGCGTGCCGTTTTTTCCGCAGCTCGGAGTTAGTCCAAACATTTTGTAATGCAGCCCGTATTACATCTCGAAAGAAAAAAGGAGGAAACACACGTGGCACTGCTGAAAGCACCATCGAGAAAACCAAAAACTACAACTCTTCAGCTTCGTCTGGAGGAGGAAGTCAAACTGAAACTGGAGAATTACGCCGAGTTCATCGACGCAACTCCATCCTACGTGATGAGCGAAGCGCTCAAGCTCCTGTTCAGGAAAGATGAAGAGTTCAGACGCTGGCTGGATGACCGTCCCAGCAATGACGACCGTCACGAGATCGAGGGATGGCTGTTTACGAAGACCGCGTAGCAAACATGAAGACCCATCTAACCCAATTCGATGTGCGCGAGAATACAGCGTCCCCGCGACAGCATGACTTGCGCCCCGCAACAGATCAGACTGAACAAAAAGACCTCAGTACGCGAATTTCGCCGTCTGAGAATGAATCTCATCCGACCGACTCTGAAACCGACCTACATGCCGCGCCACAACGCACGGCCACAGGCGGGAGAGAGGGAACCCAGCTCCTGACTGTCGGTGAAGTTGCCGAGATGCTACGAGTTCCCGTGTCCTGGGTTTATGGACGGATGCGCAAGCGTTCGAGGGAACAATTGCCAGGATATCGTCTTGGCAAATACTGGCGGTTTCGCGAGCAGGAAGTCTTGGAATGGGTCCGGTGTCACCGTGGGGGCTCGCATGCAGCTTGACGTGCGAGGTACACTCGATACCGACATAGGAAAAGGCGTACGAGTCAAAGGAACAGGTGTTATGACTCGACGCCGTTACCAAACAGGCTGTTTGTTCGTTCGTGGCAGAAAGGACCGTAGAGTGTGGGTAGCACGCTGGAGGGAGGATGTGATTGGACCGAGCGGCGCGACCGAGATGTTGCGGGGAAAAACCCACCGTCATTCTGTCAAATGAGTTGTCGAGACAGGGCTAGTCACCTCGGGAAGATAATCGTGGAGCTGATTTACCCCTCGTGCCAGAAATGAGGAGCGGCACGGCTGAACTGGATCGCGACTCGTGACTTGCAGCGAATCCGCTTCCCAACCGCGATTACACGGCACTCCTGCTCCGCTTGATTCCACGTGTTTGTCAAGAACAGCCGTTGGCCGCGCTCGACCGTGATGTCCAACGACAGCAGAGATCCGTTCTCGCTGACTTCGAGTGTGTAAGCCTCTTCGTGGAACGGCTGTTTTTCCGCGTCCCAGCCGTAAACGAGCAAGGGAACGCGATGCACTCGGCGCTGACTTTCCCGGCGCTCGGAGGAATCCTTTTCGGAGGATTTTTCGCGAGGTTTGTCGGGATTCTGCATGCAGCTTTGCTGAATTGCGCGGGCCTTTGCTTGTTCAGCTTCCTTCAGGGCGTCCCAGATGCGGCTCACAGGAGTCTCCCAAGTCTCAACGTGTTTCAGCAGGACCGTCAACTATAACCTTCCGTGCGAAATCACGGGCCGGAAAGGTTCAGATCAGTTTTCGTTTTGGCAAAAGAGCGGAGTTTCCCGCTTGCCTGAACCGCTAACGGCAACCGTACTCTTACGCGTACCCATCCTGCAAACTTTTTTTGTGTGCTCGTTGAGTTCCCACAACATCCGATTCTGCCTTCAATTGTCGGAGGTTAAAAGTTTGCTTGCGTGTTTTTGTCCCAATTGACCGACTTTCTGGCCTCTGGGCAGTCCCAAAGCAACGCGCAGGTGATTGAGACGGCCAGGAGTACATTGTGCGCGGTAGGTTCTTCCTGCGTGGGCCCGATCCAAAATTCACCGTGAGGAGGTTGCTATGGAGAAGCTGATCGCCCGTTGGAGCTACTCGTTGGGAATCGCCTGCTTGGTTGTAGCCATGATCTGACGGGTAGCGATCGTCTTCCGGGCTGTGCAGCCATGACGCGCTGCTAACACGAAACAAATGTTTCTAGTGGACCGAAGTTCGTGCTTGCCTGCCAAGCTTGAACCGTCCTAATGAGGGAACCGCGACCAACAACGAAACGGAACTGGTAGCCGCGCTTGAAGCAGATATTCAGATCCGGGCATCTCTGTTCCGATATGTCGAGCATTCAATCAACTTGTCGCATGGAAAGAACTCGGGACCGGATGACACTCGTGGCCTGCGTGAGCTGATTGCTGAACGTCATGCATTGATAGAGAAAGTGAAAAGCGGGTGAGAGATCGTAGTGAACTATCAGCGTCGTTGAAATCGCCAACCATGACTGTCGCAGTGGCTGCACAAGGTATTGCCCTCCCAACCTGTAGCGGCGCATGACCCACACTCCAGCCAATCTTCTTCTCCGATTGCGCTCTGGTTTGTTCCCCTGCATATTTTCTTGTTTGCCACGCGCCCGCAGTTCGCGTTGACTAGTAGTATGGAATAGCCGGGCGCCCGACAGTCTGTACAAAGGGTTACGGGCCGAGGGAGCTTCATACTATACGCCTTGCTTGTTCAACCATTCAATCACCGACGAACGAACAACCAACCAGCGCCTTCGCACTGGCTGCACGTCTTATCGCGTTCCCAACCTGTTCCTGCGCATGTTGGGCACTCAGCCCAATCAAGGTCTCCGACAGCGCTTTGGATGCTTCCGATGCAACCTTCACGTCTACAAACCCCAATCTTGATCAGGGTGATGTTGTATCCCGGCGCTCCACAGGCGGTGCAAGCGTGACTGGCTTAGGGCGTTTCATGGTGCGGCAATGGGTATTCTACCGCGTCTGATACTGCACTCATACACTCCGGGCAGTTTCCAGACGCCAGAACATTGCGGACTTCGGGGTAACGCCCGTGCGAGGGATTCCGCAGCAGGTTAGCTTTGAGATCGAGGCAAGCACCTAAAAGTCGGAGCACGTCGCTTACGCGTTCTTAGCCTTTGCCTTTGCCTGTTGGTTCACTGATTCTCTCTCAGATGTCTCCTGTGGCTTGCGATCACTAACTACCGCGTGACGAACGGCCTGTTGATGCTCCAGCAATTCTTTTTCAGAATCGTACAGAGCACCGCACTGATTGCATTTGAACGCATCCGTTATTGACTCGGTCATGTTCGTATCTGTTGCCAGGTGCTGGAAAGAGATAATTGGAGATGCCGGAGCTGTGGAAAAAGGACCGAACTTCAGGTTCACCATATTCAATTTCGGAGCCACTTGGGTGACGACCGCGAGGAAAATCTTGTAACTCTTTGCGCCGCCTGTCATAGACAACTTCATCATACCGACACCTTGTCGTCAAGGAATGGTCAAATGGGATAAGGACCGTAGGTTCGAGGCCCGACCGATTTAAGGCACCATATAAACTGCTCTGGAACGCCAGCAGTAACTGCAGAAATTAGATGACCAGACATCGTCACCGCAGTAATAGTCCTTTCTTTGGGGCCAGCACTACAGAAAAACCTTTTGTAAGGCTTCTCACTTGCATTTTTTAACATGGTCATAATATCATGACCATAGACACTGGGAGAATACCATGAAGCAGATGCCAGCCGGCAAATTTAAAGCGCGTTGCTTATCCGTTATGGACGATGTTAATGCCACTGGCGAGCCTGTCATCATTACGAAGCGCGGGACGCCAGTCGCAAAGGTAATACCGGTCATGTCAAAAAAACAAGATCTTTTCGGTTTTATGGCCGGCGAGGTCAAGATCGTTGGGGATATCGAATCTCCCGTCATTGCTCTCGAAGAGTGGGAGGTAATGCGGAAGTGATCCTACTCGATACGCATGTCTTAATCTGGCTGGCAAGCGAGCCAGCAAAACTATCGAAAAAAGCTGGCGACGCGATTCGCAAAGCCAGTCGAGGGTCCGGAATCGCGATCTCTGCAATCACATTATGGGAGCTGGCATGGTTGGCCACTCACGACCGCCTGGAAATTAACGGAACGGTGGAAGACTTTGTCGAGAAGGTTAGCTCGCGGACTGCAATCCGTCCACTCACGGTAAAGGTTGCCGTGCTGGCCAATCAACTTCCACCAGACTATTCTGGCGATCCTTGCGATCGGCTCATCGGCGCTACAGCTTTGGCCGAGGGTATCGCTCTCATTACGAAAGACAATAGAATCCGCGCTTGCAAGCAGATCAAGACTATCTGGTGAGCACTCAGTGAAAATCGTCAAGCGAATCTTCGGAGGGACCAACCCAAAATTGCAGACAAGCGGTGGTGCGCGCGACCGCGCGGTGTAACTTCGTACCGAACTGGAGCCCTGCATATTCTGTCATGCGGCAATCATCTGCCATCCTGCACACTTTCCATTCTTTTTCTCTTTCGACCGTCTAACCTTTCCCCATCGGGCAAGTACTGCGTTGCGTGCGATTTTACTTCGCTGCTCAGATGTAAGCTTTTCGGCTCGAATTCCCCCTTTTCTCTGTGTCAGCGGGAGCCTAGGATAGCACCTGCTACTGTTGGCAGTGCGCAACAGTTCGACCTAATAAATTCGGCACCGAAGATAAGTGCCGCGCGTATCTGGAAGCTCTGCGCTGGCCGAATGGTATTTACTGTCCCTCTTGCTATCACCAAAGAATCTCCCACATTTACGGCCGCCATCAATTCGATTGCGATTCATGCCGCTATCAGTTGAGCGCGACGGCAGGAACAATCTTCCACGATACACGCCTGCCGCTCTGGAAGTGGTTTCTCGCTACCTACTTGCTTTGCGAATCGCGCAAGGGAATGTCTGCCAACCAAATGATGCGAATCCTCAAAGTCAGCTACAAAACCGCACGGTATCTCTGCCACCGAATCCGCGCGGCGATGATTGAGACAGGCAAAAGCAAACTTACTGGCACAGTCGAAGTGGACGAAACCTATGTCGGTGGCAAAAAACACGGCATCGGACAGAGCCCAGACAAGGCCGAAAAGGAAGTCGTTATGGACATCCGTCAGCGCAACGGCGACCTGCGATTCCTTCACGTGAAGATGCCAAGACAGGGACGCTCGCAAAATATATCCGCGAAAACAAGCGCGGCATCATGGGAACATGGCATAAAGTCAGCGCAAAGCATTTGGCGGCCTATCTTGACGAAATGACCTTCCGTTTCAATAATCGCAAGAACCCTTTTCTCTTCCGCGATACGATGCTAAAGCTAATTGAATCCCCGAATCTCGAATACAAGAAACTTACATCCAACGTCAAGAACGTGGCTTAGTTATCGGTCTTATTTCGATAAGCTTCATATCTCCCGCTTCAATAAACGTGTCGTAATTTAGTTCATTGACGCTCTCCCATCCTCTTCCATGCGAATCCTTGTAATGGGCTATGATCCTAATTGGAGGAATCTCCAAGTCGTTTAACGGAAGTACCTCATATGCGCGTTTGATGAAACCTTCCATGGTCATTCGTGTTCTCGTTGTATGTCCTTTCTTTCGATCTTCAAAAACTGTCTCGACTCGGCAAGGCAGCGTTTTAGGCTCGGACTTTTCTAGTAAACGCACTACTTCAAACTTCGCCGTTCCAATCTCTTGAGGGAATTCGATGTCATAAATGCAAACGTCCATTGCCGGAATATCAGACAATACTTTCAGTAGCAGCTCTCCCGAATTCTTTGTCCGATTCGTTGAAACTGCACTCGGCCAATCACAAGTCACAACTACCTCCGGTCTGCCATGCTTAGCTACCGCTGCGTGCAACTCTGCTGCCATCCTTAGAATTTTCCCTTCAACCCACACTTCTTGATCACGTATTACGCGATATGAAGCTTCTAAGACGGCCGGGAGTAATAGCGATAGAAATACAACCACCCATACCCACCAATGCCAGTGCGGGAGAAGTTCTAGTATTTTCCACCTTTCCTGTATGTCCGAGGAAAGGAATTCGTCTCTTCCCCAAGCGAGCAAGGGTAGAAGACTACAGAGAATTCCTACGTCCCATACCC
>JBAVQA010000430.1:0-3639 GCA_049693595.1 Candidatus Acidiferrales bacterium
ATGCCATAAAGCCCCTGCTCCTGAAACGATTCCCCGCATCAACCCCGGACGAATTGAAAATCGCGCACTCCTACGCCTACGGAGGATGCGTGATTCAGGATCTCGGCTACTATCCATTCGGCAGCCACTTGTTCAGCAATTTGGTTCATTACGTCCGCACCGGTGATTTTGTCCAGGCCCTCCTGCGCGACTCGCAGGATTTGAATGACTATGCTTTCGCTCTGGGCGCTCTGGCGCATTACGCCGCAGACAACGAAGGACACCGCATCGCCGTAAATCTTGCCGTGCCCATACTCTATCCCAAGCTTCGCGCGAAATATGGAGACACTGTAACCTACGACCAGAATCCGCCGGCCCACCTAAAAACGGAATTCGGTTTTGACGTGCTCGAAGTTTCGAAGGGACGTTATGCGCCGGATGCCTATCGCGATTTCATCGGATTCCAGGTCTCCAAACCGCTTCTCGAAAAAGCCTTTCAGGAAACCTACTCCGTTGAACTGAAATCCGTCTTTTCAGATTTCGATCTTTCCGTTGGGACTTATCGCTACAGCGTGAGCAGAGCGATACCCACGGCGACGAAGGTGGCTTGGGACTCGAAAAAAGATCAAATCCAGAAAGATATGCCGGGAATCACCCGGGACAAATTCCTGTACCACATTTCCCGGTCGAGCTACGAAAAAAACTGGGGCCAGAAACACCAAACACCTGGATTTAAGGCCAGGTGCCTGGAGTTTTTCTTCCGCCTGGTGCCCAAGATTGGGCCATTCAGAGTTTTCAGATTCAAAACTCCCACTCCGCCTGCCGAAAAACTATTCGAGGCCAGTTTCAACGGGTCGGTCACGGAGTACGAGCGTTTTCTTCATGAAGAAAAAGACTCTAGCCATATCGAACTTGAAAACGACAACTTTGATACCGGCACGGTGACGGACCCGGGACAGTATCCGCTGGCCGACAAAACCTACGCCCAATTGTTGGATCACCTGTCCAAAGATCACTTCGCGCAGATATCCCCGGAACTGCGCAAAATCCTGCTGGATTTTTACAGCGATCTGAACGCCCCCTTCGCCACAAAAAAAGACAAGGCCGAATGGGCTAAAGTTTTAAAAGAACTCGATGAACTGAAGAATGCCGGCGCCACGGCCGAACTTCGCTAACCCAATGTTATTTCAGTCCGGTCCGGCTACCTCGCTTCAGACACTGCACCAGTGAGCACCGTAATCGATGCCGCCGGAAGCTCGTACTCAGTTGCAGGCGACGCCGCAATCGTCGAACGCGCTGGCGGCCCATCAGGATCTGCCTTCCCTCCCCCAACGAGCGGACGCCATTGATACTGCGCGCTTCCAAACGTCACCATTTTGACCGAACCGGTAAAATGTCCGCTGCCGCTGGACTTCAATCCGTCAAACGCAATTCGCACCGTGTGAGAATTTTCCTGATCCTTATTGACCACCAGCAGCGACCACTGCTCGTCCGGGCGTAGCGCCGCATACACGGTCACCAAGGCGTGCCCCGCTGCGTCTTGTATATCGCTCCCAGCCGAAAACAAGCGGTGCGCGCCGTCTCCCGGTTGTACCCAATCGAGATTGATGAGCTGGCTGGCGAAATATTGCGAAAGCGGCTGCTCGACTTGCAAATTTGCGTCAGTTGAAAATAAGCCGAATGTGCCCAGCGACTCGTTGCACCCGCGGTGAACTCCCATCGGCAGGTAATGGAAAAAATAAACGGCGTCGCCGCCGTTGCTTAGAAACGCTCCCACGTAATCCGCCAGCCACAAAGCGCCCCAGATATCCACGTAAGCCTCTTCCGACTGCCACGCGATATTCGATTCGGTGATGAACATCGGAATATTTCGCGGCACGCCATCTTCGCGCCACACCTGTGTGATGTGCGTCACGAGATTCGCTTCGTCGTACAGGCTGCTCCACGGAATCTTGCAAGGTTCCATCGGATAATGTTCGAAGGAGAAAAACGCCAGGTCCGAAAGCCGTCCGTGGGATTTTAGATAATCGATGAATCGCGTAGTCCACGAAGTTTTTCCCTGCGCATCGGGCCACGCTTCAATGTCCTTGTTCACGCCCGTGAAAATCGGTCCGCCCAGCTTCAGATTCGGATCCACTTTGTGCAGCGCCGTGGCCCATTGCAGATACAGCGCGGCGTAATCTTCCGGCGGAGTGTAATGCCCGTCCGGCTCTTCTCCCATCTCGACGTATGAAATCGGATAGCCGCGCTTTTCGATATACGAGATTTCCGCCGCGGAATCTTCCGGAGTGCCATACAGCATCGCAATCGGAATCATGGCAGGCAAGCCGCGCGTGAACCCGCTGGTGAAAAACAGATCGAACCCCACCTGGTCGCCCGCCTGTTCGTCGAGATCGGAGGGTTCGTGCCATGGATCTGCCGACGAGCAATACGTTGCGGTCTGATCCTGATCCGGCGTGTGGCGAATCAGGTCGTGAAACTTGCCATCGGAAGTGGTCGTGCCAAGATAAATTTCTCGGATGGCGTAGCCCAGGCAATTTCTGCGATCCGCGGAGCCGTGCGTGTCGCACGTGTTGGATGATTGCGTCATCAGCACGCGTACCCACTGCGCGGAAACGGTAGTCGTCGCCAATTGAATCGTAGCGATGCCGCCCTTTCCATCCGATACCGCGCCGGCGGGAAATGTTTGCCAGACGCCGATCGTAGGCTTTTTTATGGGGTCTTCGCCGGTCCAATACTGCACCAGATATTTTTTCGCATAGGGCTCAGCCCACGCGATCCGAATTGCGCTGATGTCCTGTCGGCTGGAAAGATCCAGAAAAATCCATTGCGGATGAAGCGAATCGTCTTCGCCTGTGAATGCCTGCGTCAGATATGGATTGCTCTTCCAGTAAGAATCCTTGTCGCCGTCGGTGAGTCGCGAATATCCCACCATGTCCGTGCCATCGTCGCGCGTGACGCCGCGATGCGGCAGCGGATAACCGTACGAATGGCGTATGAACGCGCTCGGAGCAGCGCTGCCGGTGAAATATCCCTTGCCGCTGGGATCGCTCCAAGTTCCGACAGGATTCCAATGCCACGCTTCCATGTGCAGCTCGGTATTTTGGCGATACGAAACCGGTTGCCACCCCGCCGAAAGTACTTCCTTCACCATCGGCTCGACGAAAAGTTTGTCGGCTGCGCCGTAAGGCAGCCGGTCGATTCCCGCGCCCAGCGCGCGATTGGGCACGATCGAATTCGTGGAATGTTCAGGCGCGGCGTCCACCCGAATCGCTTGCGCTTGCAGGGCAGAACCCGCGCAACACCAAAGAAGCGACAGAAATAGTGCCGGTGCGAATGAACGCCTCAATCGTGGCGGAGCAGAACACAATTCGCATTGGCTCGAGCACATGATGAACAAGTTTTGTCTCCTGATTCAATCGCGGTAAAAACAAACCGCCGGCAATTCGCTACGAGCTCTTCTTCGCGCTCTTCCCTGAAACGGGTCCGCCAATTTTATTCAGCGTCTCCTGCGCTTTCGCTTTGTACGGACTGTTGATCGAAACCGCTTCGGTCAGCACAGTCCGCGCTTCCGGAATTCGCTGCATCTTTGCCAGCGTAAATCCCAGTCGGTACAGATTGCGCGCGTAAAGAACCGTGTTCGACTTGAGCAGCGGACTC
>JBAVQA010000431.1:0-2989 GCA_049693595.1 Candidatus Acidiferrales bacterium
CGTCGAGCGGCGATGTTCAATCTGAGTCTCGCATTTCCAGATTGGAGCGACGCGAAGCGCAAGCGCGTGATTCGCAGCATGATTCAGCAAATCGGCTGGATGGCTGCGGAATTCTCGCAATTTCCAAAATATACGAGCGAGAACATCCAGGAAATCGTGGTGCTCGACGGCTTTGAGAATTTCGACGCCGCACGCCGCCGCGGAAAGGGCGTCCTCTTTCTTACCGGACACATGAGCGCGTGGGAACTAGCGCCGTTTGCGCACGCCCTCTACGGCCACCCGCTTCATTTTTTGGTGCGCCCCATCGCGAATCGCCGGGTAGATGCGCTCATCAACCGCTATCGCTGCCTGTCCGGCAACCAGCCCATCGAAAAAAATAAATCAGCTCGCTCGATTCTCAGAATTCTTGCCGATGGCGGAACGGTCGGCATCCTTTCCGATCACAACACCGTGTTGGAGGAAAGCGTGTTTGTCGATTTCTTTGGTATTCCAGCTTCCACCACGTCCGGCCTGGCGCGCATCGCTTTGCGCACCGACGCCGCGGTCGTCCCGGGATTCCTTTCCTGGGATAGCGCCCGGCGAAAATATCGCCTGCGTTTTGAACCGGCCATAGAACTTGCGCGCACCGGGGACGAAGAGATCGATGTTCGCGAGAACACCGCGCGCTTCACAAAAACTATCGAAGACTACGTGCGCGCTTATCCGGATCAGTGGCTTTGGGTCCACAAAAGATGGAAGACTCGCCCCACGGGCGAAAAAGAGATTTATCCGGCGTGAAGTGTTTCCCTTTGACGCTCGTAATCCTTGCCAAAAGAGGTGCTCATGAGCTGCACGGCTGGTGAACTAGCAAAATTCCTGGGAGCAATTATCGTAGGAGACAGTCAGACGCCGCTTTCCGGCCTGGCCATGCCTGAAAATGCCCGCGCTGAGGATCTCATTTATATAGATTCTCCGCGGCATCTCCAGCGAGCCGAAGATTCGGCGGCAAAATGTGTGCTGGCGCCGCCGGGATTGCAGTTGCAAGGGAAGACGACCCTGACCGCGGCAAATCCTAAGCTGGCTTTCGCCATGGCCTCCGCGCATCTGCTGCCAAAGTTTGCGCCGCCGCCGGGAGTTCACCCCACCGCAATTGTGGCTTCGAGCGCCCGGCTGGGTCCCAATGTTTTTATCGGCCCGTACGTAGTGATCGAAGACGAAGTAGAAGTCGGCGAAGGCAGCATCGTGGAAGCTTTCTGTTTTCTCGGGCGCGGCAGCACAATCGGCGAAAAATGCCGCTTTCATCCGCGCGTCACGCTCTGCGCGAATTCGCGCCTGGCAAAAGGTGTCGAGCTTCATTCCGGCGTCGTGATCGGAGGCGACGGATTCGGCTACGTCTTCGGCGAAGGCCGCCATTGGAAATTTCCTCAGATCGGCACGGTCGAAATCGGCGACAACGTTGAAATCGGTTGTAACACAACAATCGATCGCGGCTCGCTCGGCGTCACCAGCATCTCGGCGGATGTGAAGATTGATAACTTGGTTCAAGTAGCTCACAACGTATCCATCGGCGCACACTCGATCGTGGCTGCTCAGACTGGGATTTCAGGAAGCAGCTCGCTGGGAGAAGGTGTAATTCTTGCAGGGCAGGTCGGTATTGCGGATCACTGCAAGTTGGAGGAGGGTACCGTAGTCGGCGCGCAAGCCGGGGTTCCCACGGGAAAAACAATTCGGCGAGGTCAAACCGTGTGGGGAACTCCCGCGCGTCCCCTCGATCGATACAAGAAACAATATGCAGCGTTAGCCCGCGTGCCGGAATTAATCGAACGAGTCGAAAAGCTAGAACAAGGAAAACCGTAGAGTGATCGCGCGACCCCAGAAACACCCGCTATCCGGACGCCTGATTGTCGTAGGCGGACAATGCCGCAAAGTCGGCAAGACCACGCTCATCGAAGACGTAATCAAAGCAACGCCCGATCTGCGCTGGACCGCCGTGAAGATCACTCCGCATGCCGAATCGCACTGCCCCGTAAACGGTTCCGATTGCAAATGTGGTCCTGCCGAGCACACGTTCTCTATTTATGAGGAACTTGATCGCTCGGGACGCACCGGCACATCTCGCTATCTGCTTGCCGGAGCGCAAAGATCTTTGTGGGTGCAGACGAAAGATAATCGCGTCCAGGATGTTTTAGGCCCGGTGGCCGAAACGCTCAATGACTCGCAAAACGTAATCGTCGAAAGCGATGCTTTGGTGAGGTTCTGGCGCCCCGCGACGTTCCTAATGGTCCTGGATTCGCGAATGCCCGACTTCAAAGCCTCCGCCAGAGACGTTTTGCCTCTGGCCGATGCTTTCGTCTTCCGTTCGCCATCACCGGAGCTCACGGATCCGAGCGTCCTGGGCGAAGGTAGGCCGCGCTTTTTGCAGCCAATCGGGAAGCCCCTCCCCCTGGAACTGCATGCATTTCTAATGCACCCATTTGGCCTGTCCGCTCATCCCATTTAACCTGGGGGTACGTTTTCAGTTGACCAAAGACGCAAACCCAAAGATAATCTTAGTGTTACAGTATGGGGTACGAGTAGGGCCGAGGTTTGGAGCCGGGCTCCCGACTCGAAGCGGCAACCTATTCGCACAAGCGGCGCTCGGATCGGGGCTTGGCGGGCCTACCGGCGTTTTGCTGGGCCGTTTCTGTATCTCGGGCGAAACAGCAGTAGATCTAAGTGAATACCGGCGCTCGCCGTTGCCAGGGCCCGCGCCGTACATCGTTCACCTGTCCGTAATAAACACGGCGAGGGTTGCTCGATTGGTAGCCTGAGAACTGCCCGGCATGTTTCGAGCGGCCTGTTGATGATATGTGACTAAGATATTGATGACACCAGAACCCAGACTACGGGCGGACCTCTCCTTTGGAAGCGGTCAAGCTACGGCAGCAGTCCGTAGCCACGATTTCGAATTTCAAGTCGAGGAAGCAGTTTCCCGCAGCGCGAACTGGCTCCTCTCCGCGCAGTCGCAGGA
>JBAVQA010000432.1:0-11124 GCA_049693595.1 Candidatus Acidiferrales bacterium
CTCAAAACAAACGACGGAAAAATTTCTAACCGGGGCCAGAACACACATTAAGGATTTCGATTATTCGCACGGTTCCGCCGCGCAAGCCGCGTCGGCGGACAGGCACCAATTGGCAGGAATCGAAAAGCAGGATGCCGGGCTGAAGGCCCCGGCGCTACATTCAAACCTTAGGCATCGACGGGCAGGCGCCAATCCGGAGATTGGCAGTCCCGGGAGAAACGTGATGGCGCGCGTGCCTGTCCATCAGGACAGGTCTTGCCGGATTGGGCGCAGGGGGCGGGAAGCGCGTGGCCGCGAGCGTCGGAAAGGGATAGGCTCGTTACGAAGAGCGGATCGGAGCCATCTGATGCAGATAAACAAAGCGGCGCGCGAAGCGGAAATGCTGGGGACGCTGGCGCTGGCTGCGCCAAGGACGGAAGACTTCCAATTCGTAAAATTCCGCGTGGAAGGCGAGATCGCGCGGCTGACTCTGGACCGTCCCGAACACAATTTGCTGAACGAGCGGGTGCTGATGGAGCTGGTGGCCGGAATCAATTCGGTGAGCGAAACGAGCGCGGTAAAACTCATCGTCCTGGATTCGGCGGCGAAAGCTTTCTGCGGCGGAATCGAGCTGGGCGAATACACGGCGCGGCGCGTGTTTCAGCTGCTGGACGCGTTTCACAATGCGTTTTCCGCGATGGTGGAAACGGCCAAGCCGATTCTGGTGGTGATTAACGGGCCGGCATTCGGAGGCGGCGCGGAACTTGCTGCGCTGGGCGATTTGGTAATTGCCACGCCCAACGCGCGTTTTGCGCAGCCGGAAATCAAGCTGGGAGCGTTTCCTCCGCTGGCGGCGGCGGTGCTGCCTTATATTCTTGGGCCGAAAATGGCGCTGGAGCTGGTGCTGATGGCGGACCCCATGTCCGCGGAGCGCGCGCGCGAGTTGGGCTTGGTGAACTGGCTGGTCCCGGAAAAAGATTTGCAGAAAAAAGTGGACGAAGTTTGCGCGAAGGTGACGGCGCAGTCCGGGCCGGTGCTGACCATGGCGAAGAAAGCCATTCTCGGCAGCCTGGGTTTGCCGCTGCGCGAAGGCGTGCGCAACTCCATGAAAGTTTTCCTCAATGAGCTGGCCGACCTGGAAGATTCGCAAGAAGGTTTACGCGCCACAGTCGAAAAGCGCGCCCCGAAATGGAAGAACCGCTAGTTTTGCTGAAAAATTCCCACGCGATTGACAGCGAAAGGCGAGGGTCGATGCTCGGGGGCGCAAAACGCCGATCTCCTACCTGGCAGCAGTCGCTCCTCCTTGTTATCGTCGGGCTCATCGTAGGATATCCATCGTGCGTCGCGGTAGGGCACGGAGTTTGGGGAGGCCAGCCGGATCAATTTCTCCAGAGCCTGTATGTGATTGCCTTTTTGGCCGGCGCCGTGGCGTTCATCGCAGGCTTTGTCAGCTTTTTCGCGATCTCGGTAAAGACGGTTACATCTTCGCCCGCAATCGGGCCCGCCGCCGCGCGACCTCGCCATTACACTGGGCCTATCTCCCGCGCCACGCATCCTGAACTTTTTCCTGACGCAGGCGTGGAACAGCCGGCGTCTGTTCCGAGTGATTCCACAGCCGCGCTCGTTCGTCTTCATGTCGCCATCGGGGCCGTGCTGGTTCTTGACTACTTTCATATGCGGCAGTGGGGCGGCCCGCCGCTTGGGTCATCTTACGGCCGACAATACTGGATGAATGCAGTCCTCACCTTGGTGCTGAGTCAACTACCGTACGCCGTCGTGCTGATTCGCACTTGGAGAGTACCCGACCGCGCTGGTCTTGCGCTGGCGATGGCTGCGGGCGCCACGTCATTGCTGGTCACAATGCTCATCGGTGGCTTGCGATACACCGCGGCTCATAATACATGGTGGCTGAGCGATACACTGACGCTCGCCGTGGTCGGATTCGCATACCTGGCGTGGAAGCCTTCGTTTTCGCGCAAAGGCGATGTCGGTATGCTGGTTTCTATATTTTTTGGTCTCCTGGCTTACACCGCAGTCGTGCAAATAAGTCTCGCAATACTTTCTGCACGCATGCGTGTCCCGTGAGTGGCGGGCTGCTGCTTGCAGCAGCGAATTTTCTCCTCCGATTGACAGTGAAAGGCGGGGCGCATAAACTCGCCGGTGACAACTTAGCTGGCTCGGGGGACAAACTTTTCGAGGAGTCGATGGGACGATTCGAAAAGTGAGGGGAAGGCCGTGAAAATCGGCCACGGTCCCGCCACTGTAATCGGCTGCGCTGGGCGCGAGCCGAAAGTCAGGAAACCTACCCGAGCTGGTCGAAGCTGACACTCTTCGCGAGAGAGAGTGTGGCGACAAGCCTCGATCTATTCGCGAGGCTTTTTTGTTGGAGAAGACATTTACGCGCGCGCGCGGAAAAATCGTTTGCGTCATTGTGGCACTGGCATGCTGCCACGCGGTTCGCGCGGCGGGCGCGCCGTTGCAAGCGGCTAACGACAAGCGCGCGACGAGAGACGTGGTCGATGAGACGGGGCGGCGGGTGGCGATTCCGTTTAACGTGCAGCACATCGTGACGCTCGCGCCGAATTTGACGGAAACAATTTACGCGCTGGGGCTGGAAGATAAGCTCGCGGGCGATACGAGCTATTGTGATACGCCGTCGGCGGCGAAGCTGAAGCCGCACGTGGGGTCGCCGCAGACGCCGAGCTTGGAAGCGATTGTCGCGCTGCATCCGGATCTGGTGCTGGCGACGACGTCAATCAATCGACCTGAAACGGTGGACGCGCTGGCGCGGCTGGGGATTGCGGTCTACACGAGCGATCCGCACACGGTGCGCGGGATGCTGGATTCCATAGCGCGCATGGCGGATTTGATTGGCGCGGGCGAGCAGGGAGCGGCTCTTGTGACGCAGTTGCAGGCACGGCTCGACGCGGTGCATGCGCGCATCGGGGAGTTGCCGCTGGTGCACGTGCTGTTCGTAGTGTGGGAGGATCCGCTGATCACGATTGGGCAGAATACGTTTATCGCGGATGCGCTGCGATGGGCCGGCGCGGAATCGGCGATCGTGGCGGAGCAGAATTGGCCGCAGTTGAGTATTGAAGAAGTGGTGCGGGTGCAACCGGAATACATCGTGCTCACACCGAACCACGCGGAATCGGATGCGGCTGGCAAATCGAGCGAACTGGAAAGTTTGCGGGCGCGGCCTGCGTGGAAGGCATTGAAGGCTGTCGAAATGGGGCACGTGGTGGTGGCCAGCGACGAATTCGACCGGCCAGCTCCGGGGTTGATTGGCGCTATCGAACAGCTTGCGCGGGAATTGCATCCGGAGGCGTTTGCGTTGAATGCGGACGGCGGAAACTTTGTGGGCCGAACTCGCGTGGGAATGGAATTGGTGGCGAGCGCTTGCGCGAACAAGGAGTGCGTTTCGTGCGCCCTCTAACGCCTCGACGGATTCTTTGGACCTGCGCGGGGCTTTGCGGAGTGCTGTTTGTGGTGGTGGTGATTTCGTTGCGCATGGGCGCGTATCCGATTTCGGTGCGCGACATTGTGGATACTCTGTACAAAGCTGCGGTGGGACGCCGCGAGGAAGTGCCGGTGGAATTTTGGCAGGTGGTTTTCGGGCTGCGTCTGCCGCGAATCGCGCTGGGAATTTTGGTGGGAGCGTCACTTTCGACGGCGGGGGCAGGTTTTCAAGCGCTGCTGCGAAATCCGTTGGCGGACCCGTACGTGTTGGGAGTTTCGAGCGGCGCGGCGCTGGGAGCGATCGTGAGCTTGATCGCTGCGCCTCACTTCGTGGGAGCGATTCAGATTGCCGCGTTTATCGGCGCGGCGTCCACAATCGCGGGAGTTTATTTTCTCGGCAGGCGCGGGGGACAACTTGATAGTCCGACGCTGTTGCTCGCGGGCATCGTGGCGGCTTCATTTCTCTCGGCGATTATTATGTTTTTGCTGACTATGGTGACCGGCTCGGAACTGCGCAGCATTGCGTTCTGGCTGATGGGGGATCTCACCGCGCCGCCGCCTACGACTAATGTTTTGGGCTGGCTTGGGTTTCTGTTTTTTGTGTTCATCGTGGCGGCGGGCGCGATGTACACAACTTCGTCGGATTTGAATTTGATTCTCACGGGAGAACAAGAAGCGCGACATCTGGGAGTAAACGTAAATCGCGTGAAATTTGTGGTTTATATTGCGGCTTCGGTGCTCACGGGCCTCGCGGTTTCGGTGAGCGGCGCGATTGGGTACGTTGGGCTGCTGATTCCGCATGTGATGCGCATGTTTTTCGGCACCGACTACCGCATGCTGATTCCGACGGCAGCTATTGGCGGAGCGATCGCGATTGTGCTGGCCGACACTTTGGCGCGAACGGTGGTAGCTCCAACGGAATTGCCGGTGGGCGCGATGACGGCGCTGGCCGGCGCGCCTGTGTTTATTTACCTGATGCGCCGGAGGATGCGATGAGTGCGGGCGCGGGAGGTGTCGCGTTGCCGGAGTCGCAGACCGTGCCTTACAGCGCGAGGCCTAACTTGCGGCTGAAAGTGGAACAAGCCAGCTACGCGTACGCGGCATCGGATCGGTCGGCGCCGAAGTTTACGCTCGGGCCGGTAAGTTTTGAAGCGCAGCAGCGCGAACTGGTGGCGATTCTGGGGCCGAACGCGAGCGGGAAGTCCACGCTGCTGAAATTGCTGGCGGGATTGTTGAAGCCGCTTTCGGGCCGAATCGAAGTGGATGGCTCGGAAGTGAGCGAGCTTGATTTACGTGTGCGCGCGCAAAAAATTGCGCTGGTGGCGCAGGAAAGCGAACTTTTGTTTCCGTTGCGCGTGTGGGAATACGTTTTGCAAGGTCGGTATCCGTACGGGCGAAGGCTGCGGTTCGAATCGGATGAAGACTGCTTGCTCGCCGGAAACGCGCTGGCGCAGGTGGGCGCCGATGCGCTGCGAGACCGCTGGATGGATCATCTTTCCGGCGGCGAGAAGCAGCGCGTGATTTTGGCGCGAGCTTTGGTGCAGCAGCCGTCGCTGCTGCTGCTCGACGAGCCCACGCAGCATTTGGATATCGGCGGGAAAGTGGAATTGTTGCGGCGGCTGCGGCGGCTGGCGGACGAGAGCCGCTACAGCGTGATCGTGGTGACGCACGAATTGAATCTCGCGGCGGAATTTTCCGATCGCATCGTGCTGATGCATAAAGGAAAAAGCCCGCGCATCGGAACGCCGGCGGAAGTCTATCAGCGGGAATTGCTCGAAGAAGTTTTCGACGCGCCGCTGGAAGTGGAAATGGGGTACAGCGGACGTCCTCGCGTGATTTTGCGAGGAAATCACTAGGGCCGGCAGAGACTTTTTCCAGTATCGCGGAAGGACGCAAGAAACTTCCGCAAGCGGCGAGATGCAGAAGTTGCAGCGCCGTCCACAATCACCGAGACTCCGCGCACGGGAAGACGGTGAAAATCCGTCGCCGCCGCGCGACTGTAAAGCGCAGAATTTTCGGCGCGAGCCACTGTCGCACGCTTTGAATTGCAGCGAGTTGCAATTCGAGGCCGCGATGGGAAGGCCGCGCTGGACAAAACCGCTGAGCCAGGAAACCGAGCGGAATCTCAATTCTGAATAGTATGCGATGTCGTTGGCGGGTCGACCTTTCGATCTGAGTTGATGGGGTCTCAGGCAGGCCGGCGGCGCTCGCATATTTTCAGGACAACCTTCAACTCCCGCGCGAGAGGGAGAGGAGGATAAAAATGAGACTACGCTCAGCTGTACTGTACTTCACTTCCTTATTTTTGCTTTTGGCCTGCACCGCCCACGCACAAACCCCTACTACCTCAGCCGGCGGTTCCGCGACAGCGACCAGTTCCGCGCACGATCAGCAGGATGCCGCAATTTCCGGCACGGTTTTCGATCCTGCCGGGCAAGTGGTGCCGGGAGCTCGCGTCACCCTTCTCTACGCGATGGCCGAACTGGAAACGCGAGAAACGAATGCGCAAGGCCAATTCAGCTTCATGCGTTTGCGCAGGGGAAAATACCAAATCGTGGCCACGAGTTCCGG
The DNA here is from genome assembly GCA_049693595.1 of Candidatus Acidiferrales bacterium. GTDB lineage: Bacteria > Acidobacteriota > Terriglobia > Acidiferrales > UBA7541 > Palsa-295. The sequence goes on from JBAVQA010000432.1 coordinate 6,010, forward strand.
ATTTGATCAATTGCCGATGGATATTGACTTGCCGGCCGGTGAAAAACGTGTCAGCGATCTCCATTTGCAGTTGAGCGCCTTGCGCGACAAGGTGGTCGTCTCGGCTGCGCCGGGCGGTGCGCTAACCTCGCAAATTGGGTCCTCGGTAAGCCTTGTTTCCGCGGATGAAATTGACAGTCGCGGCGCGCAGGTCGCTACGGACGTGCTGCGAGGCCTGCCTGGCACCGAGATCAATCAGTCCGGAGGCCGCGGAACGGTTACCAGCGCCTTTATTCGCGGCGGAGATTCGGACTACAACCTGGTGCTGATCGATGGAATTGAATTGAACGATTTCGGCGGCGGCTTCGACCTATCGCCGCTGCCAGCGGAGGGAGTGGAGCAAGTCGAAGTGATCCGCGGTCCGGAGAGCGCGCTTTACGGATCAAATGCCGTAGCTGGGGTGATTAATATTGAGACGATTCAGGGAGATGGCCCGCCGCATTTTACGTTCGTGGGGGAGGGCGGAAGTCTGTATACGTGGCGACTGGGCACCACCGGAGCGGGACTGAATAAGGGATTCAGCTGGGCGTACAGCCTTTCGCGGCTGCAAACTAACGGCCAAGTCCCGAATGATGCCTACCGCGGTCAGACCTCGACGGTGAGCCTGGGATACTCGCGCTCGCCGCGCCGCAAATTCAATGTAAACTTTTTCGGTTTCGCCGGCCTACTCGGACTTCCGGGGCCCTATGGTTCGAACCCAGACGGTCTATTTCCGGGCCTGGATCCGTCCACGCACCAGAACCAGAATCTTTTTGGCTACCAGGCGCAGGAAACTGAGCAGTTTTCGTCCCGGTTCCAACAGGTAACGACTGTGAGCGTGTCGACGGACCGGATCACATTCATCTCGCCGATAGAAGGCAATTCGTTCACCAACAATCTGCGGGTGGTGGCCAATACCAGGAGCGAGATCGCGATTTCGTCAAAAGACACTCTCGTAGCGGGATTCGAATACGACCGCGACTCATTTAAGAATTTATTTGTCGAAGGGGCCGGCGACTCGCCGTTTCTGCTGGGGCGCAATAGCTATGCGTTCTTCGCGGAAAACCGCTGGACTCCCTCCGATCGCTGGTTCATCAACGTGGGTGTGCGCGTGGACGACATTCAAACCGATTCCGTTCCGTTCAACCTAGACGCTGGTCAGCCTGGGATTCCCGCCAACACCAACGCCAAAGTCACCCCGCGGATTTCCGCCGCGTATGTGGCGCGGCAAGCAGATGGCGACGGCTTTTTCGGCGCCACCCGCCTGCACGCCAGCTTCGGAACCGGCTTCCGCGAGCCGGATGGATTCGAGCTCGCGTTTACAAATAATCCGGCGCTGAAGCCCGAGGAAAGCATCAGCTACGATGCCGGCGTTGAGCAACGGATCGCGGACGACCGCGCGATTCTGGACGTCACTTACTTCTATAACAAATTCAAGGATCAAATCGTCTCCACCGGCACCTTGCCCACGAATTTCGATTCAGAAAACATCGGAAGGTCGCGAGCCTACGGCGTGGAGACATCCATTCGCATCCATCCCTTTCGATCGCTCGAATTTTCAGGTTCGTACACGTGGTTGAATACCGCGATCCAGTCGCTGGCCGGCTTTACGGAACCTTCGGATCCCTTTACCGTCGGAGAGCCGCTGCTTCGCCGCCCGCGCAACGCCGCTGGATTCAACGCGACCTGGACGAAGAAGCGTTTAATGCTCAACCTGAATGGGACGATTCGCGGCGCGGTGCTGGACGTCGAGCCGAACGATGGGACTTTTGCTTGCGAGTTGATAAACCCCATAACCAACCTGCCTTTTCAGTGCCTGTTCCGAAATCACGGCTATGAACTGATGAACGCAGGCTTCGCCTACCACCTGCCCAAGGGTATCGAAATCTACGGGCGGCTCTATAACTTCCTGAATCAGAGATATGAGGAGGCCTTTGGCTTTCCGTCCCTGCGATTGAATTTCATCGCCGGATTCAAGATGGACCTGCCTTCGGGTGGCCGACACTTGGAATAAATAGCGAACTGCGGAGATTCGAGTGGCCGTTCACGTCCCGAGCGCCCATGCGTCCGGCATAAAACCGGGATCATCCCCGGAACGGCCCCAACGATTGTGACGGATGCTATAATTCTGGGTTCGCGGCGCGCCCAGTGCCTCGCCATGCGCCGCACAACATGAGCCGAACAACACAGGAACGCCCCGGCGTCGCGCCCGAGGTGATGGAGCGTTACGAAGCGGTGATTGGGCTGGAGGTGCACGCCCAGCTCAAGACGCTGACGAAGGCGTTCTGCGCTTGCTCGAGCCGCTTTGGAGATCCGCCGAATTCGAATACTTGTCCGGTGTGCCTGGGATTGCCGGGCGCGCTGCCGGTGCTGAATCGCAAGGCGCGCGACTTGGCGGTGAGGGCGTCGCTTGCAATTCACTGCAAGATTCACGAGCGTTCTGTGTTCGCGCGAAAGAATTATTTTTATCCGGACTTGCCGAAGGGCTACCAGATTTCGATGTACGAATTGCCGCTGGCGACCGAAGGCTGGCTGGAAATCGAGGTCGAGGGCGCGGCGAAGCGCATCGGGATCACGCGGTTGCACATGGAAGAGGACGCGGCGAAGAATCTGCACGAGGGATTTTCCGATTCCGACCGCTGGAGCTACATCGATTTCAACCGCTGCGGAGTGCCGCTGGTCGAAATCGTTTCGGAGCCTGATATTCGCACGCCCGCCGAAGCGTATTCCTATTTGACGACTCTGAAGCAAGTGCTGGAGTATACGGCCGTGAGCGATTGCAACATGGAAGCAGGTTCGCTGCGTTGCGACGCGAACGTCAGCGTGCGCTTGCGAGGCGCTCCGAAATTCGGGACGAAAGTGGAAGCGAAAAACCTGAATTCGTTCCGTTATCTTCAGCACGCGTTGGAATACGAAATCGAACGGCAAATCGGCGTGTTGGAATCGGGCGGCAAGATCGTGCAAGAGACGCGGCTGTGGAACGTGGCCGCCGGGCGCACCGAAGCAATGCGCTCGAAGGAATTCGCGCACGACTACCGCTATTTCCCCGATCCCGATCTGTTGCCGCTTTCGGTTTCAGAAAAGCTGATTGGAGAAATTCGCGCGGAGATGGCCGAGCTTCCGGATGCAAAGCACACGCGCTTTTTGCGGGAATATGGAATTACCGCGTACGACGCGGGAGTTTTGACCGCGACGCGCGTGCTGGCAGATTATTTTGAAGCGGCTGTGAAAGCGGGCGCTCCAGCGAAGTCCGCAGCGAATTGGATTTCGACCGAGCTGCTGCGGCGGCTGAACGAAGCTGGGAAGGACATCGAGAATTGTCCCGTGCCGCCGGCCGCGCTCGCGGAGCTGTTGGCTAAGATAGAAAGCGGCGAAATCACTGCCGCCACCGGCAAGAAAGTATTTGCTACGATGTTTGATACGGGCAAGCGCGCGGCGGCCATCATTTCGGCTGAAGGAATGGCGCAGATCACCGATACTGCGGCGATCGAACAGATCGCGCGGGCGGTGGTGGCTAAAAACGCGGACAATGCGGCAAAGTATCGCGCAGGAAACGAAGGCGTGTTCAAGTTTTTCGTAGGCCAGGTGATGCGTGAGACGCGCGGGCAAGCCAACCCACAAGTGGTGAATGATGTCCTGAAGCGAGTGCTGGCTGAGTCTTAGTCTGAGCGAACGGGGAGATAGAGCGGCATGCTGAAAGAAGGCGACAAGGCTCCAGGCTTTAGCGTAAAGGCCGATGACGGCGAAATAGTCTCGCTCTCGGATTATCGCGGGCGGAATCTCGTTCTCTATTTCTATCCTAAGGCCAACACGCCCGGTTGAATCAACGAAGCGTCCGAGTTTCGTGACGCCATCAAGAAGTTCGAGAAGCTGGACACGGGCATCCTGGGATGCAGCGCGGATACGGCGGAAGACCAGACGAAATTCAAGATCAAGCACAAGCTGAATTTTCCGCTGCTGGCCGATACGAAATTTGAAGTGATTGAAGCGTACGGCGCGCGGCGGATGAAAAGTTTTCTAGGAAAATCGTTCCTGGGAATTGTGCGCATGACATATTGGATCGGCACGGACGGAAAAATCCGCAAAATATGGGATAAAGTCACGCCGAAAGGGCACCCGGCCGAAGTGATTGCCGCGATCGAGGCGGGGGCGGACTGAGCAAGATCAGCGGGACGGAATTACAAGGTTACTCGGAACGTATCTCCATCCTGTTCGACTAGCGCGTTATCAATCAGCCGCGTTTTACCCAGCTTCGCAGCAAGCAAGATAAGGCAATTTCCTCGCAGGTTCACCACGGGCTCGAGCGTTTCCGCGTCAACAATTTCGGCGTAATCGAGAGCGATGCCGGGCTCGGCGTCGAGCACGTGGTGCAACGCGGCGAGCAAACGCATCACGTCGCGTTGACCTGCTAAAATTTCCCGGCGCACGGCTTCCAGCGAACGATGGAGCGCGGTGGCGGCGCGCCGGTCGTCACCCTGCAGATAAACATTGCGCGAAGAGAGAGCCAGGCCGTCGGGCTCGCGAAGAATCGGGAGGACGGCGATTTGAGCGTCCAGATTGAGGTCGAGCGCCATCTGGCGAATGATGCGGGCTTGCTGCGCGTCTTTGCGGCCGAAGTAGGCGATGCTGGGCTGAACGATTTCGAAAAGTTTCAACACGACGGTGGTGACGCCGTGAAAATGGCCGGGGCGAGAGCGGCCTTCTAGCTTGTCGCTTAGGCCGGCTACGGCGACAACGGTGCGAAAACCCGGCGGATAGATTTCCTCCGGCGTGGGCGCGAATAAATAATCCACGCCGAGATTTTCGAGTGCGGCGCGGTCCGCTTCGAAAGAGCGCGGATATTTTTGGAAATCTTCCGAAGGGCCGAATTGTTTGGGATTGACGAAAATCGAAACTACAACGGGAGAGCAGTCGGATTTTGCCGCGCGGACCAGCGAAAAATGGCCTTGGTGCAGAGCGCCCATGGTGGGAACGAGGCCGATCACGCGGCTTTGCGCGCGAGCTTCGCGGGAGACTTGCTTCATCCAGGAGATGGTGCGGATTATTTCCATGGGATTGGGGAGAAGAGAACGCCTCTCAGGAAATTACCGCGCCGGG
>JBAVQA010000433.1:0-5123 GCA_049693595.1 Candidatus Acidiferrales bacterium
AGAAAGTGTCGGTTTAATGGCCATGCCTATTCCTCAATCCTAACCAAATGATGAACTTTCGCGATCATGCCGCGAATCGAAGGGTTGTCTGGATGCTCCACCACTTGCTGCATGCGGCGGAAACCCAAACCGCGAATCGTTTGCCGCATGCCACGCGGGCAACCGATGAAGCTTACGACCCACTTAATCTTCAGAGTGCCCGATTGTTTATCGGACTTGCCGGCTGATTTTTTCTTGGTCGGTGTCATTGTCTTTTTCAGGAGCAGCGGCTAAGAGGCCGGCTCTTCCGCTCCCTTGCCGCGATTTTCTGCTACCTTCGCAGCGTCCTTCAGATGCAAAAGCGCATCGAAGGTCGCTTTGATCACGTTATGCGGATTCGAAGTGCCCAAGGACTTCGTCAACACGTTCTGGATTCCCGCAACCTCCATCACTGCACGCACCGGACCGCCTGCAATCACGCCGGTTCCTTCGGGAGCGGGCTTCAACAGAACCTGGCCGGAGCCGTAACTTCCGAGAACCTGGTGCGGAATCGTGGTGCCCTTCAGATTCAACTTCACCATATTTTTTTTGGCTGCTTCAATGGCTTTGCGGATGGCCATGGGGACTTCGCGCGCTTTGCCCATGCCAAAGCCGGCGTGGCCGCCCTGATCGCCCACTACCACGAGCGCGGAGAAGCTAAGATTCTTGCCGCCCTTCACGACTTTCGTGCAGCGGTTGATCGAAACGACTTGATCTTTGAGGTTCGCCTGATTGGTTTCTACCAGCCGGCGAACTGAAAGCGTATCTTTGAGCTCTTGTTTCGGCATAATTGTTAGAACTTCAGGCCCGCCTCACGGGCTGCTTCGGCAAGCGCTTTCACGCGGCCGTGATATTGATAACCGCCGCGATCGTAAACAACTTTTTCGACGCCTTTATCGCGTGCGCGCTCAGCAATTGCTTTACCGACGATTTTCGCAGCGGCGATGTTTCCGCCACCTTTGATCAGCTTTTTCACTTCTCCATCGAGCGAGCTCGCCGAGGCAAGCGTCCGGCCGGTTTGATCGTCTACAACCTGTGCGCGAATATGCTTGGTCGAGCGATGCACGCAAAGGCGCGGCCGCTCGGATGTTCCTGAAAGCGTCTGACGCGTTCGGACGTGAATCCGACGACGGTGCGCTTCCCGTGATAGCCTTCGAACCGGTGCTGCCATTCTCGTTCTCCCTGAGGGCTAAGCGGACGCCGACTTCGCGCCAGCCTTGCCAGCTTTTTTCTTCAACCGCTCGCCCGTGATGCGAATGCCCTTCTGCTTGTACGGGTCGGGCGGACGCAACGCGCGAAGATTCGCGGCTACTTGTCCGACTTGATTCTTGTCCGCACCGGAAACCGACATGTGCGTCTGCTTTTCCACCGCGATCAAGATGCCTTCCGGAATCGGGAACTCAATCGGGTGCGAATATCCCAGCGCCAGCACCACGTTCTTGCCTTTCACTTCTGCGCGATACCCGACGCCTACGATATCGAGATCTTTCTTGAAACCGGTGGTGACGCCGGTGACTGCATTGGCTACCAGAGCGCGCGCCAACCCGTGCAATGCGCGCTGTTGGTCGGACTCGCGTTTGGCGACGAGAATGCCGTCCTTCTGTTCGAAGGAGATCCCGCGCGGCACCGGCACATGCATTTTGCCCTTGGGGCCCTGCACATCAACGGCGTCCTCTTTGATCTGTACTTTTACGCCGGACGGCACCGGAATTATTTTGTTCCCAATTCGCGACATAGCTCTCTGAAATCCTCTTAGTTAAGAAATTCCTACCAAACTTCGCACATTATTTCGCCGCCGACGCCGGCCTTGCGCGCCGACTGCCCGGTCATCAATCCGCGGGGCGTAGACAGGATTGAAATACCCATCCCGCCGACTACTGGACGAATTCCGGTCTTCGCGATGTAGCGCCTCGAACCCGGCCGCGAGATGCGCTTCAGGTCGGTGATCACGCTGCGGCGATCCGGCGTATAACGCAGAAAACAGCGCAGCGTTTTCTTTCCCTTTTGTTCTTCCACGACTTTGTAATTCGCGAGGTAACCCTCGTCCTTCAAAATGCGCGCGAATTCAATCTTCAGCTTCGAAGAAGGCATATCGACTCGCGAATGCTTCGCCCGCGAACCGTTTCGAATTCGCGTCAACAAATCAGCAATGGGATCGGTGGTCATTCTTCCTTCCTTACCAGCTAGCCTTCACCACGCCGGGAATTTCTCCCTTGAGCGCGTGTCCGCGGAAACAGATGCGGCACATTTCAAACTTGCGGAGAAATCCGCGCGGACGTCCGCAAATCCGGCAACGGTTCCGGTTACGGATCTTGAACTTCAGCTTCTTCTTCATCTTCGCGAACTGACTGGTACGCGCCATGCTTTGTCGATCTCCTTACGCCCGGAAAGGAACGCCGAGCAGCTTCAGCAGCTCGCGTCCTTCTTCGTCGTTTCGTGCGGTCGTGGTTATCGTGACGTTCATGCCCTTGATTTTGTCTACCCGGGTGTAATCGATCTCCGGGAAAACCAGTTGGTCCTTGATGCCGATGGTGTAGTTGCCGCGGCCGTCGAAAGAATTCGGCGGCAGCCCTTTAAAGTCTCGAACGCGCGGCAGAACAATCGCCGAAAGGCGGTCGAGAAATTCGTACATTCTCTCGCCGCGCAAGGTGACCATGCAGCCGATGGGCATGCCTTTGCGAATCTTGAAATTCGCAATCGACTTCTTGGCGCGGGTGATCACGGGCTTCTGTCCCGCGATTTGCCCGAGCTCGGCTACAGCTGTGTCGAGCAGCTTGACGTTCGCGCTGGCTTCGCCCATGCCGATGTTAACCGTCACCTTCGAAACGCGAGGGACAGCCATCGTGTTCGTGTACCCGAAACGCTTCGAAAGCGCCGGGATGGCTTCTTTGCGGTACTTTTCATGCAGACGCGTGATCATTTCTTCTCTCGGCCTCTAGCTCTCAAAAGTCGTGTTGCAGCGGCGGCAAGTGCGCACTTTGGTGCCGTCCGGCAGCGTGGTATGTCCTGCGCGGGTATGCTTACCGCATCCCGGGCAAAGCAGCATTACGTTGGAAACGTGAATCGGCCCTTCCTTTTCCAGGATGCCGCCTTTGATGTTCTTCGACGGATTCGGGCGCGTGTGCCGCTTGATCATGTTCGTGTGCTCGACCGTGACTGTGTCCTTCCACAGATTCACGGACAGCACTTTTCCGCTCTTGCCTTTCGAGCGGCCTGCCATCACTTTCACCATGTCGCCGTGGCGAATGCCGTGCGCGTCGGGTTTTACTTTGGGTTCTCTCATCGCTACCACACTTCCGGAGCCAGCGAGATAATTTTGGTGAACTTCTTTTCGCGCAACTCGCGGGCTACGGGCCCGAAGACGCGCGTACCAATCGGCTCGCCCGCATCGTTGATCAGCACTGCAGCGTTATCGTCAAAACGGATGTAGGTGCCATCCCTGCGCCGGTGCTCTTTCCTTGTGCGCACAACCACCGCGCGTACTACTTTGCCCTTCTTCACCTGGCTGTCGGGCGTCGCTTCCTTCACGGCGGCGGTAATTACGTCGCCCAAGCCGGCCACCAATCCCGCATCTCCTCCCACTGGGAGAATGCAGGTCAATTGGCGAGCGCCGGAATTGTCGGCCACCGTCAGCCATGTCCGCATCTGAACCATGATCTTGCTCCCTTAGTGCCGCTTCAGCCTCTGCTTACGCTCGCGTTGAGCGTGCTACTACTTCCTCAAGCCGCCAGCGCTTCAATTTCGAAAGCGGCCGGGTGGAAACAATTCGAACCGTATCGCCTACGCGGGCTTCGCCCGTTTCGTCGTGCGCGTAATATTTCTTCGCGGTCCGCACCACTCGATGGTAGAGAGGATGCTGAACCGCGCGGACTACCCTCACCACGATCGTTTTCTGCATCTTCGCGCTGGTCACCACGCCGGTCAGTTCCTGACGCACTCCGCGTACGTGAGCGCCTTCCTGAACGGCCGCGGCTTTCGTTGCTGTTTCCTTCGCCATTACGCTTTCCTCAATTCAGCTTCGCGCAGCAGAGTCTTGATCCGCGCGAGATCGCGCTTCGCTTCCCGTAATTTCTTCAAACCTTCCGCTTGCCCGGTGGAGAGCTGGAACCGCAGGCGAAAAATCTGTTCGGCCAGCTCCTGCTGCTGCACTTCGAGCTCGCCGTGATTCATCTCACGCAATTTTGCAGTACGCCCTGCCATTACAGTTCCTCCGCGCGGCTCACAAACTTGGTTCGTATCGGCAACTTGTGCGATGCAAGCGCCATCGCTTCCGTGGCTGCCGCAAGATCCACTCCCGCCATTTCGAACATCACACGGCCCGGCTTTACCACCGCAACCCAATGCTCCGGTGGCCCTTTGCCCTTACCCATTCGAGTTTCAGCGGGCTTCTTGGTGAAGGGTTTGTCCGGAAATATGCGAATCCAGAGCTTTCCGCCGCGCTTGATGAACCGCGTGATCGCTACGCGCGCCGCTTCGATTTGCCGGTCGGTAATCCACGCCGGCTCCATGGCTTTCAATCCGTACTCGCCGAACGCGAGCGAACCGCCGCGCCAGGCCTTTCCGGTACGGCGCCCGCGCTGTTGCTTGCGGTACTTAACTTTTTTCGGCATCAACATGGTATTGGACCCGTTTCCTTAAACGTCTAAACTTCCGAGGTTGTTCCGGTTTTCCCGCCGCGTTGCGGGATTTTCTCGCCCTGGTAAACCCAACACTTCACGCCAATCACGCCGTACGTCGTATGCGCTTCGGCAGTGCCGTAATCAATGTCCGCTCGCAATGTCTGTAGCGGCAAGCGCCCTTGCAAATACCATTCCTTGCGCGCGATTTCAGCGCCGTTCAAGCGGCCCGCGACGCGCACCTTGATGCCTTTGCAGCCGAACCGGAGCGCGGAATCTACCGCCTTGCGCATGGCGCGTCTGAATGCCACGCGCTTTTCAAGCTGCAGCGCAATCGACTCGGCAACGAGTTGCGCATCGAGCTCAGGACGGTGCACTTCCTGAATGTCGATGTGCACCTCGCGCTTAGTGCGCTTCTGCACATCGCTCTTCAACTTGTCAATTTCCGAACCCTTGCGCCCGATGATGATTCCAGGACGCGCGGTGTAT
>JBAVQA010000434.1:0-3392 GCA_049693595.1 Candidatus Acidiferrales bacterium
GCCCAAATCAGCGCGATGATCCATCCGATCACGGTCCAACCAAACAGGAGATTCACGATAAAAATTCCCGCGAAATCCCGCTTCTTGTGGCCCAAGATCGAGGGCAGGAAATACAGTAGCGTCACAGAGAGTAGAAACATCATGGCCCCTCCACTCCGTAGTACGATTCAAGCTGCCAATTTGTTTCATCAGTCTTGCTATTCCCCAAGCTATGAAGCTTTGCGTCCCGCGCTCGCGTTTGCGGCCCATTCGGGCGGCTTACGGCTTCGCCACTTTCGCTAGGAGCTGGGTGAACCTTTGCTCGCGGTCCTTTTGATCGAAGCCCTGGTAGATTTCGGCGATTTGCGTCGCGTTCATCGAACAGAATTTCGGGCCGCACATGGAACAGAATTTCGCTTCCTTGTAAAAATCGTCCGGCAAAGTTTCATCGTGCATGGCGCGAGCGGTCTCCGGATCTAGCGAAAGCTCAAACTGCTTGTTCCAGTCGAACAGAAAACGCGCGTAGCTGAGCGCGTCATCGCGATCGCGCGCGCCGGGGCGATGCCGCGCCACATCTGCTGCGTGCGCTGCGATTTTGTACGCGATCACGCCCTGGCGAACGTCGTCCGCATTCGGCAAGCCGAGATGCTCTTTCGGCGTGACGTAACAGAGCATCGAAGCGCCGTGCCAGCCAATCATAGCCGCGCCGATCGCGCTGGTAATGTGGTCGTAGCCCGGCGCGATGTCGGTGACCAGCGGGCCGAGCGTATAGAACGGAGCTTCGTAACACAGCTCGTTCTCTTTTTTCACCTGCATCTCGATCTGATCCAGCGGAATGTGTCCCGGCCCTTCGATCATTACCTGCACGTCATATTCCCAGGCTTTTTTCGTGAGCTCGCCGAGAACGCGCAGTTCGGCAAACTGCGCTTCGTCGCTCGCATCCGCCAGGCAGCCGGGACGCAGCCCATCACCGAGCGAAAAACTCACATCGTGCTTCTGAAAGATTTTGCAGATGGCGTCGAAATTCTCGTAAAGAAAGTTCTGCGCTTTGTTAAAACTCATCCATTGGGCCAGCAGCGCGCCTCCCCGGCTGACGATTCCGGTGATGCGATTGCGCACCAATGGCAGAAATTCGCGCAGCACACCGGCGTGGATGGTCATGTAGTCCACGCCCTGCTCCGCCTGCTCTTCGATCACTTCGAGCATCACGTTCAGATTCAAATCCTCGGCGCGGCGAACGCGCGACAGCGCTTCGTAAATCGGCACGGTGCCGATGGGCACGGGCGACGCATCAATAATCGCTTTGCGGATCATGGGGATATCGCCACCGGTGGAAAGGTCCATCACCGTGTCCGAGCCGTAGTGCACCGCTCGGTGCAATTTTTCGAGTTCTTCGTCCACGTTCGAAGTAGTCGCCGAATTTCCGATGTTCGCGTTGATTTTGCAGAAAAACGCGACGCCGATGCCCATAGGCTCCAGGCTTTTGTGGTGGATGTTGGCAGGAATGATGGCGCGTCCGCGCGCAACTTCGCTGCGCACCAGCTCAGCCGCGATTTTTTCGCGTTTGGCGACGTACTCCATCTCTTCAGTGATGACGCCCTGCCGCGCAAAATGCATCTGCGAGAAATTCCTCGGGCCGCCGTTCATCGAAGCCGCGCGCTTTTCGATCCACGCATCTCTGATTCCCATAGCACCCCCGTACTGCACCAAAACTGATTCGTACTCCGTTGTGGCGGAGCCATTATCGCACCGGCTCACATATGCGGCAACCCGCACGCGAGATACCGGGCCCGACGCAATGGCGACCAAAGAACTTCGGTGGATTTGCGCTGCGAATATTCGGGGTGTGGCGGGCCGGCAGGAATTTACACGCGAAAGTAGTCTAGCTGGAGGCGGAGGCGTTCTGCGTTATTACTGTCGCGGTTTCTTCTGAACGATGACCGGGCTGCCGTCGGCGTTCTGTTTGATGACCACTTTGGCTTTTTCTTCAGCGGGCTTCGATTCTCGTTGATCGTGTGCGACATCGCCCAAAGAAGGAGGCTCATTCGAAACTTGCGCTTGCGCTTCTTCTTGTTCGCCCAATGCCAGCGCCTGCGAATAGTCCATGAACGTGCTCGGAGGGCGCCGGTAGTCCCTTGGATCAAGCGTGGACTTCAGATCAGCCCATTTCACGGGGTCCGATTTACCGTCGGCGCGATTCTGCTCTTTCGCCGCTCTTACTTGCTGGAACAATTCGAGCATCTGCTGAACCATTGCGGCGTTCGAGTGTTGACTGGGCGCGAGGGACGCTTCTTGTTGGCCTACGGAAAGTGCCTGCGAAAACGTCATGTAATTCGAAGGCTGAAAATCCGGTCCTCCATGCGCATGCACGATCTGATCCGACGCGAACGGACTTTCAGAATCGTCCGATGCCGTACTGAAGTCGGAAGATGAGCAGCATGCATTTCCAAAGTGGGCGTGGAAGCGAAAGTTCGATTGCGCCGGCTGGCGCATTTCGATGACGGCGCGAGACGATTCCAGCGGCGGCTTTGACTGCGCGAAGGTCGAGGTGGCAAGCAGTGTAATCCCGACCAGCAAAAGAGAAGTTTTCATGGCATCTCTCCATCCAGGCAACGAAACCTTGGCGAAGTGCCCGAAAATTCAGGTTAGAACTGGCACCGGCTTTCGTAAATAGTACTGCTGGATTTGACGTTGCTTATGCAGCAATGGTTCCAACTTCGAACTACCAAACTTCGGATGGCCAACCTACTTACCGGCGGCTCCGGCGGCGATTTCGGTGAGGAGCGACTTCAGCTTTTCAGAGCTGGTGACGGGCGCGTGACAGGTCGTCTCAATGCAGACGAGCGCTTGCGGCTTTGAGGCATCAAGATGCGGAAGCGTTTCGCTAAGCGCCGGAGCGAGCGATGCGGAAGCCAACCGTTCAGGAGTAATCCGCAAAACCGCTTTGCCGAAGCGATAGACTTCGTTGGCGGCTTTTTCAAGTTCGGCAGATTTCACATCACCCGCGGAGCCGAGAACAACGACTTGAATCGGATGGCGCGAATGTAGCAGCGCCGCTAGACCGTATGTGGCGGCGAATAATCCGTACTGCGGAATCAAGCCGACGAACGCTTCCAAAGTTTTCTCCGCCCACTCGCGGTAGAGTTTTTCGCCAGTGAATGCGTAAAGCCTGTCTAGAACGATCACCGCAACCGAGTTTGTCCCGGGCGTGGGCGAATCCTGAAGCGGTTTGCGGCGCACTTCGAGGCCGCCCATCGGCGGAGCGTCTTTCGCGCGATCGAAGAACCCGCCTCCGTCAGGATCGCCGAAGCGCTCCACGGCAAGGCGCATGGTGCGTTCCGCCTTCTCGAAATATTTCTCATCGAGCGTCGATTCATAGGCATCAAGCAGCGCAGCCGCGGCAAAAATCTGAT
>JBAVQA010000435.1:0-2360 GCA_049693595.1 Candidatus Acidiferrales bacterium
GTATTCGGTTGCGGATTCTGCAGATAGAAATAACGTCCAGGGACGAAAAGCACGCCGCGCTCGCGAAGATGGATCAGCAACTCGCCGGCATCAAAGCCGGGCGGCAAAGTTACCCAGACGGACATCCCGCCTTCGGGACGCGTCCAACTGGCTTCTTTCGGCATATGTTTTTCAAGCGCGGCCTCCATGGCTTCCAGGCGGTCGCGATAAACTTTCTTCATCTTGGCCATGTGCCGCGCGAGGTATCCGCGGCGGACGAATTCGGCGAGCGTGGCCTGCGCCAGTTGATCGGTGTGCAAGTCGGTGGATTGCTTCACCAAGCGCAAACGCTCGATGGCATTCTCCGGGCCGATGCACCAGCCGACGCGCAATCCCGGAAACGCAATTTTCGAAAAACTGTCGATCTGAATCACGTTTCCAGACTTGTCCAGCGCCTTCAGCGACGGCAGCGCAGTTCCGCGCAGCCGCAGCCGGGCGTAAATCGAATCCTCGATGATGGGAACTTGGTAGTGCGAAGCAATTTCGAGAAGCCTGCGGCGTTCCGCCAGAGGCAGCATGGTGCCGGTGGGATTGTGAAAATCGGGCGTGACGAAAATGAATTTCACGCGGTTCTGCAGCAGCACGGACTCGAGCGCGTCCAGATCCATTCCGACATGGCCGATGCGCCGGGAGTCCGTCTCAACTCCGACCGCCAGCATGCGCACGCGCGCTCCGGCAAATATTGCCACCGCACCCGGATACGCGGGATTTTCGAGCGCGACCGAATCGCCGGGGCGCAGAAAAGCTTTGCACACCAGGTCGATGGCCTGCTGGCAGCCGTCGGTGATCAGAAGCTGCTCGCTGCGCACGTGAATGCCGTCCGCGCGAAGAAATTCGATGAGGACGCGTTTCAACGGCTCGTAGCCGTCTGACGAGCCAAGCTGCAGGACGTGCCTGCCTTCGCTGCGCAGCACGGCGTTGCAGCAGCGCCGAAATTCCTCCACGGGGAAAAATTCTTCGGAGGGCCGCGCGGTTATGAACGCAATCGAATCGGGCGGAACATCCGGCATCAAGCGCGTGAGGTTTTCGTCGGCGCGCTCGTCTGCGAAAATCGATTCCCAACGCATGCCGCCGCCATTGCCGTTCGCTCGCGGAGGCGGAGTGAATTGCTTCGCCGGAGCGCCGCAAATGTATGTGCCGCGGCCGACGTGCCCTTGAATCATTCCTTCCGATTCCAGCTCGGCGTACGCGTTGGCCACAGTCGTGCGATGCACACCCAGTTGCGTAGCCAGCTCGCGGCTCGCAGGAATGCGATCGCCCGTGCGCAATTCGCCGGAATGCACCAGGGCGCGAAGCTGATCGCGCAGTTGCACGTAAAGCGGAATGTGGCTTTCGGGCTGTAAATGTAGTGGAAGCATTGGCTCGTCCCTATAGGCCAATATAAAGAACCAATTATAGCTGTAAAGAGCCAATTTGTCTTGCGACAAGAACGGGCGCGTGCTCTCCGAATTAGCAGAGCAGAGAAGAAACATCTAAGGAAGCAATCTGCTTTCGCGGGCGCGGACCGCCGGGGTTATGTCATACGAGCTATTTCGCTCACGGATCAGGGGGCGTAATGGGCGAAGACGTAGTCATGATCTTTCGCAGGCGCGTGGCAGGGGAAGCAAGTCTCGTGCAGCGCCTTGTCTCCCGGCTTTGTGCCGGTAAAGTCAGCGAAGCCCCAGCCGCCCGAATCGGCGTACTTCTTTGAGTCCTTGACCATGAATTGAACATTCACGCGAGACCCGACGACGAAAGACTGAGCGCCGGCGAATGGCGGGTCCAAAGCTTTGTTGTTGAATTCAGACGAAACCCGAGTCCAATGAGCCGCGGCAATGATGCTGCCGTCCGGGAAGGGGAGCGTTCCTTCCTTGAAGGCTTTGACCGCTATAGCGTTGCCGAATTGACCGCGCAACTGGTCGGCCTTGCCCGGAATTAGGAGCTGGTTCACGGCGATCAATTCCCAATCGCGGTATCCCGCGGGGATTTTGACTCCGTAAATCGGGGAGGAGTCTCCATCGGACTGTCCAGATGCGTGGGGCAAGTAGGCGACGATACCGGCCAGAGTTGCAACCGCCAGCAGCAAGAAAACGATCTGTTTCATAGTGATTCTCCTTTCAAATTCTCGGGTCTCTCAATTCGTTCTGGACAGTCACGCGTTCGTTCACTTCGGCAGCTCTTTGCCGGCCTCCTCCGCCACCATGTAACTGGCGTACCGGTCGGGCCAGCCCGGATCTGCCGCACCGATGCGCTTCTCATGCTCGCCATGCGCGGCTTCGGCGCGCCGCATGGCGTCCGCCAGATCGCTCACCGACGCATAGGTCGTCGCTGCGGAGTCGATG
>JBAVQA010000436.1:0-4505 GCA_049693595.1 Candidatus Acidiferrales bacterium
GGACGCTTGACCGCTGCGGCTCTGCAGGCAATTTCTTTGCGTCACAATGGCTGGTCCACTTATTTTCAGAGCCTTAGCGATCCGGCCGGCACGCAGGAATTTGAAGCTGCCGAAAAGAAAATATGCCTCCGCGGATTCGGACGCTCGAAAGTGCAATTCGTTCTTTCCGCGATCCGTCAATCCGGACACGGCGCAATGGTAGTTCTCGCGGCGCACCCGAACTTGGCTTTGCCCGTGGTCGCGATGAAACGGTTTTCTCCACGGCTCAAGACGATTGTGATGTCACACGGCGTGGAAGTATGGAAGCCGCTGCCATTGCTGCGACGCCGGGCTCTTTTGTCAGCGGATATGGTGCTGGCTCCGAGCCGCGACACGGCCCAAAAGCTTGCAGAATTTCAAGGCGTGCCGCCGGCCAAAATACGGAAGTTGGCATGGCCGCTCAATCCAGGATTTCTTCGGATGGCAGACACGCCGCCTAGCCTCCCGCTGCCGAGTGGGTTTCCTCAGGGTCGCGTAGTCCTGACGGTGGGCCGATGGGCGGCTTCAGAGCGTTACAAGGGTGCGGACGACTTAATTCGAGCTATGGCGCAACTTCGAACGAAGTTTCCGGGTTTGTATTTGGTGGCAGTGGGCGATGGCGATGATCTTCCACGGCTCAAAAAGATCGCCGCAGACTCTGGCGTTTCCGAATCCGTGCGGTTTCTCACTGGCCTCTCGCGCCAAGAAATTGCCGCTTGCTACGCTCGCTGTGAAATATTCGCGCTTCCCAGCACTGGTGAGGGCTTCGGATTGGTTTTCCTTGAAGCGATGGCATTTGGCAAGCCTTCGGTGGGTGCGGCTTGCGGGGGAACCACCGATGTAGTCGAAGATGGCGTGAATGGGATGCTCGTTCCGCCCGGGGACTCCGAACGGTTGGTCGAGGCTCTGGCCGTTTTGCTAGAGGATGAATTGCTCCGCGCGAAGTTGGGGCAACGCGGTGCGGAAATCGTGCGCCGGGACTTTTCTTTTGAAATATTCCAGAACAAGCTCGAAATGATTTTGGAAGAGTGCGGCTTGGAATCCAACGGGCAGGGATAGTAACCTGTTCCGCGGCCCGCCAGCGTGGCAGCCCAGCCCGAGAGCAATCAGCTTTCTGAATACACCGATACCAAGCCGAATGCGCGTTTTAATGGTAGTTCAATCCTATTTTCCGTTTCAGGACCGAGGAGGTCCGGTCGTTAAGGTTCGCGCGCTCGCTCGGAGTCTGGCTAAACGTGGTCATCAAATCACCGTTTTGACAGCAGACTTGGGACTTGGAAACGATTACCGTTCAGATGTGAAGATCCGAAAGTGCGAATGGGGTTGGCAGGCCGAAGAAGATGGTGTGGAGACCATCTACCTCTCCACGGTGGCGCACTATCGGGCGCTCACGCTGAATCCCCGTGTGGTAGCATTCTGCCGGGCGTCCATCTCGCAGTTTGATCTGGTTCACCTGTATGGCCTCTACGATCTGCTGGGACCGGCGGTGAGTTTTTTCTGCAGACGCCGGCGGATTCCCTACGTGATTGAACCAATGGGCATGTATCGCCCAATCGACCGAAGCTTTCGGATAAAGCGGTTGTGGCACTGGGGTTTGGGCGACGTCTATTGGCGCAACGCGGCGCAAATCGTAGCCACTTCCGAGATGGAGCAACGGGAACTTGTAGAGGATGGCGTACCGGCGGAAAAGGTGGTTATTCGATACAACGGAATTGATGGCCGCACGAGCGTGGCCCAATCGCCACGCGGTGCTTTTCGTGCAAAATGGGGAATTCCTGCTGATGAACCGCTCGTGATGTTTCTGGGGCGTTTGATTCCTCGTAAGGGCGCAGATATTTTGATCGAGGCATTTTCTGAAGCGTGCCCGAAATTAGGCCGTCTGGTAATCGCAGGTCCCGAAGGCGAACCTGGTTATCGTGCGACGCTGGAGAGACGGGCGCGCGAGGCTGGAATTGAATCTCGGGTGATTTTTACAGGCGCTCTCTATGACGACGACAAGTCCGCCCTGATGATAGACGCAGATATCTTTGTTCTGCCGTCACGTTATGAAAACTTCGCGAATTCCGCGGCCGAGGCGATAGCGTTCGGTGTCCCGGTAATTATTACGGATTGCTGCGGTATTCGCTCTCTGGTGAATGGGAGCGCAGGACTGGTGATTGCGCCGGAGAAGGGACCGCTGGTCTCGGCGCTTCGCAATTTGATTTCGGATCCGGTTCTATACGCGAAGCTGAAATCCGGGTGCGCCGAAGTGGCTGCGGAATTGAGCTGGGATCGCTTGAGCGGGCAGATGGAAAGCTACTATGCAAAAGCCTTGGGGAATTCGCATGGTGATCTCTAATGAGCGATCCTGAATCCGCCACATTTTACGATCAGCACCCCTTCGATTGGGTTCCGATCGACGCGCCGGAGGACATTGAGTCGGTGGTCTCGCGGCCGCTCGTCGAGCTTATTCAGAGCTTGGATGTAAGCTCGCTTGTTCTCGACATAGGTTGCGGTCCGGGTAGAGTTCTGGGTTTTTTGAAACGACGGGGAATCCGATGTATAGGTCTCGATCGGAGCCGGGTTTCGCTGGGTCTTGCGATAAAAAGGTACGACAGACCGGGCGCCGTTGGTGACAATTTACACCTTCCCTTTGCGGACGGAACGGCGGATGTTGTGATCTCAGATGGTGTGATCCACCATACAGAGGATCCCCTGACTGCGTTCACTGAGAATTTCCGGATCCTAAAGCCAGGCGGGCGGATGTATCTCGCCGTCTACAAGCCGAATGGCCGCTATCCTATGCTTTACAAGTTTCCGGGAGGGCTGATTCGAGACGCGCTGATGCGGGAATGGTCGAAGCCGTTCGTCACGGTTTTTTTTCAGGTACCGTATTACGCGGTTCATTTTGTTCGTTCTAGCGGAAAACGTACCTGGTCAGGCGCGCGGAACCTCTTTTACGATTATTTCGTCACTCCCCGAGTCGCGTTTCTTCCGCGCCGGACGGTCGAGGAATGGTGCGAGAAACAGCACGCCCGTATCGTCCGGTACGACGAAAATCGCGGGGAGAATGTTCACTCTTTCCTGGTGGAGAAAGAACAGCAAATTCAGGTCCCGCGCGATCCAGCTAAAGTAATGGTGCAGGAAAGGTTGATTCAGGAAAAACGAGAAACGGCATGAGCCAAGATCACCCGACTAAGCCGATTGAAAGCGCGATGAGCCCTCAGCAAACTCGCGCCAATGAAAAGTCTCTGCCTTGGCCGCGGCCTGCTGACAATCCTGATGGCAAGCATCATCCGGTTTTCCGAAGCGTCTGGTTCGCCGTAAATCTCCTGCTACTCGCGGCGTTTTTTTTCGCTGCCTATTCGGCGGGATGGGAATTTTCGACTCGAAGATACCTGAAAGGATTTTCGGATGCGATTGTGCCCGCCACGTCGCCGGGCGATGAAAAAGTTGAAGCGATACTCCATTGGATGGCTCATGGGCCGGCACGCAGGAGGTCCGAGGCCGAGAAGCTCCAGGGTGACCGCGACCCGACTGACACGCTGAATTATGAGGCTCTACTGCGAGTATGCGGCACGGCCACAAACGCGTTTATCAATCTGGTGGACACGGGGCACATGCAGGTTCGCCGGTTGCTGCTGGTTGACTCTCACGAGATGACGAAGCATGTTGTTGCCGAAGTTCTCGTGGATGGGAGATGGATCGTTGTGGATCCAACTTTTCGAATCGTAATGCGCGGAGCGGACGGACAGACGCTGACTCGCGAAGAATTGACAGATCCTGCCACTCTTGCTGTCGCCACCCGAGATCTTCGCGGCTACGACCCAAGTTACACGTTCGATCAAGTTGTGCATATTCGTCTCGCGCGATTTCATGTCTTCGGATCGTTGCTTCGTAGAATTCTCGATCGTGCTATACCCGGCTGGGAAGACGCGCCATCCATGACCCTCTTAGTCGAACGCGAGTCCTTTGCCGCCATGGTTTCCTCTTTTCTGCTTCTAATTTTCCTAATCCTGTTGCGAATCGCTCTCCGCTGGTACGGTGAGAAACGGCTCGGCGTGCAATCGGTTCATATCCGGCAGCAGCTTCGGAGAGCTTGCCACGCTTTCCTGGATGCGACCTAAATCTCATGTGTGGAATTTGCGGCGTCATCGGATTGGACTCCAAAGCAGACGGTGAGGCCGTTGTCCGGCGCATGCTCGCCGCTATCATTCACCGCGGCCCCGACGAAGAAGGAATCCTGTTGAAACCGGGCGTCGCCGCGGGCGTGCGTCGCCTTAGCATCATCGACCTGCCCGGCGGAAGCCAGCCAGTCTGGAACGAAACCGGTACAATCGCAGTGGTCTTCAACGGTGAAATCTATAACTTCCGGGAGCTGCGAGAAGAGCTCGAAGCACGCAAGCATAAATTTCGGTCCAAATCCGACACGGAAGTTATCGTACACGCCTACGAAGAATGGGGCGAAGATTCTGTGAATCGGTTGCGGGGCATGTTCTCGTTTGCAG
>JBAVQA010000437.1:0-6096 GCA_049693595.1 Candidatus Acidiferrales bacterium
CGGCGTCTGCGCGAGATTTGCCGAAAACACAGCGTTGCGCGTATCCTCGTGGGCCATCCTTTGCACATGACCGGCGAACCCAGCCCCATGGCCGAGGAAGCTGCGCTCTTCGCGGCTCGATTGGAAAAAGACCTCGGCATCGCAGTGGAACTTGTGGACGAGCGGCTAACCTCCTGGGAGGCAGCGCAGACCATGGCAGAAGTAAAATCTTCCTCGCGGCGAAAACGCGCCCCCATCGACGACGTGGCCGCCGCTGTTCTGTTGCGGGATTACCTCGAACATAAGAAACAACTCGCGCGTCCACCGCTCCCCACCGTGGAGAGGACCCAATCGTAATGCGCCGACTCGGCCTTATTGCTCTTCTCTTGATCGCCGCCCTGGGCGCCGGAGCCGGATGGCTGGATTCTCAAATCAGCCGCCCCTATCGCGGTCGTCGTCCTGAGAAAATTTTTGTTGACGTCCCCCATGGCACTTCCCGCTTCGGTGTGGCTCGGATTCTCAGACGAAATGATGTGATCCGCAGCCAGCTTGCCTTCGAAATCTTCAGCGCCTGGCATTTTCGAAAACCGCTCCAGGCCGGTGAGTATTATTTCGATCGTCCGCTCGATTCTCGCGAAGTCTTTTGGCAAATTGCCGGAGGCAGAATCTTCGTTCGCACCGTAACCATCCCCGAAGGATGGAATATGTATGAGATGGCGGCGGAACTCGATCGCCAGGGAGTTTGCACTCGCGAAGGATTTCTGGAAGCGGCAAAGAATACTTCTCTTATTTCGGACCTGGCGCCCAACGCTTCGAACCTCGAAGGTTTCCTTTTTCCCTCCACCTATCAATTTTCACGGCACGCAACCTGCGAGCTGATCGTTAAGAGAATGGTTCAGAATTTTCGCGCCGAGCTGGAATCCCTCGATCCATCTGGCTCGAGCAGTTTTCCGCAAGGATTATCCCTAGTTCAGATCGTCACCCTAGCGTCACTCGTCGAGCGCGAAACTCCGAAGGCGGAAGAGCGCCCCATGGTTGCAGGCGTATTTTATAACCGTCTGCGCCTCGGCTCGCCGCTGCAATGCGACCCCACGGTGCAATACGCCTTAGAGCTCGAAGGACATCACACCAAGAACGTTCGTCCCGCGGACTTGCACGTGGATTCCCCCTACAACACCTATCAACATCCGGGTCTGCCGCCGGGTCCCATTGCGAATCCAGGGGAAGCCTCCCTGCGTGCTGCCATTGCGCCGGCGCAAACCGATTACATGTTTTTTGTGGCCAACGATCAGGGCGGACATTTTTTCGCCAAGACCCTGGCCGAACACAATCGCAACGTCGCGCGCTACCGTCGTCTTCTCTCAGGCAGCGCCGCGAACGAGGAACCCTCCAAGACGAGGCACCGAGGTCCCTCTTGAACGAACGCAATCCAGCCACGAGTCACGAGAGCGGCTCTCCGACCAAGAAGGCGCTGATTTTGGAAGTCGCTCAGGGTCTGGCCAAGCCGCGTTACACCCCGGCTGAAATCGAGCAGATCCGGCGTCAACTTATCGTGCATCTCGGAGAAAAAGGAAAAACCTCGGCCGACTACATCGTCACCGTGCTCGAAGAAGCCGGAATGCGCGTGGTCTGGTCCACGCGCTCGGACACCGAAGGCCGCTACGAAGAAGAGTTCAGCGATTTGCTCCATTTTTCCACTCTCGACGAAGCAGAGATGTGCTTGGTTCGCCTCGACGAGTTGTTGCGGAAATTCCTCCTGGAATCCGACCCGCATGCCGCGGAACGTGTCCGCGAAGTCGCGCGACTTGGCCGCCGCCGCGCGGAGATGATTGCGCGCAACCACAAAGTCGATGCCCGCAAGCGCGCTGAAAAAGAAGAAATCGGCCACTGGTTCGGAATCTGGCTGGAAACTCCCGACGCCTTCTTCGACTGGCTGGAAGTCCGCAAGCAAGCCCCCGACTTCCAGAAAAGATTTCCACGCCCTCCGGACGAGGAAGCCTAGATGCATCTCCTGGATGTGGAACCCCTTGACCTGGGCCCCGATGTTCGCGCAGTTGGACTGGAACTCACTGAAGCCGACGAGAACCGCGAGCCCGTCCGCGGCATCGATGCAGCGCGAGTCTGGAGCCGCGTCCTGCGCGCGACCGCAGCGAATGAACTCTGGTCCCTGGATTTTTTCAGCCATATTGATCGCGTGCGTGAATATTGCGATCAGCATCAAGTTAAATATCGCGAAGCCGGTAAACGCTCCATCGTGATTCCCGCGCCCGAACTTCCTGTGCTCGAGTCTTTGATCGACCGTTTCCAGAGCGAAACATTTGGCGCCCGGGCTGGAGCATTGGTGGCCGAAGAAGACAAAGTTCTCGAAGGTGAGCTGGCGCGCCGTGGCGCGGACGCTTACCACACAGCCTTCCAAAATTATTTTTTTTGCGCCATCTGCGGATTTGAGGACGGCTCCCTCGTTTTCCTCAGCCAAAAGCTGTGGGCCAGTGAGGTAATTCGCCGCGTCCGCCCCGCTCTCGAAGGCCAGGACGTCGAAATCCGCCTGCCCTCCTGAAGAATCAATGCGGTCAGCGTTGCTCACCGCCGCGATTCAGGCGCGTCTAACATGCCAATCAGGGGTGGGTAGTCACGGGGAGTAGCCCGTTTCAAACAAACCTCTTGATACTGCACGTTGATATGAACTTTGATCGGAGGCATTCCCAAATGAATCGAGCAACTCTGCGAGGATTTTTGTTCTTGCTGCTGATGGCAGCCGTGACCGGCATCATGCCGGCCGTAACTTCGGCCCAATCGTTCGTGCTCGATCTGCCTCTTGGCAGCCAACGCGCCGAAGTCTCACAGAGGATCGGCATCACCGACGTCACCATTGACTACCACCGGCCGCTCGTGAACGACCGCAAGATTTGGGGTGCCCTGGTTCCGTACGGCAAGGTATGGCGCGCCGGCGCGAATGAAAACACGACGATCACGTTCAGCGATCCCGTTTTGATTGAAGGCAAACCGCTCGACAAGGGTACCTACGGGCTGCATATGATCCCGAATGCTGATGAATGGACTATTATTTTCTCGAAGAACTCCACGTCTTGGGGCTCTTTCACCTACGACCCGGCGGAAGATGCCCTCCGCGTGACCGTGAAGCCCAAGCCCGCGGAAATGCACAACGCGCTCACCTACGACTTCGACCAGCTGCAGCCGGATTCTGCGGTCGTTGTGCTGGAGTGGGAGAAAGTCGCCGCCCCCTTCAAAGTCTCGGTGGACGTGGGCGAGGTGGTTCAGGCCAGCCTCAAGAAACAACTTCGCAGCCACGCGCAGTACACCTGGCTGAGTGGGGACGACGCGGCCAAATACTTGCTCGCGGAAAAAATCGCCTTGGATCAGGCGCTGGAGTATGCAAACGACTCTATCCAAAATGAAGACCGCTTCGAAAACGAGCTGACTAAGTCGAAGGTCCTGGCAGCGCTCAATCGCAAAGACGAAGCCGCCGCCACGCAGAGGAAAGCGTTGGATCTCGCCAGCCCGCGCCAGACCTATTTGTACGCTCGTCAGCTGCAGAATGAGAAGCGCACCGAAGAAGCGTTCGCAATCTACCGCGAAAACGCGCAAAAGCACCCCGACCAGTGGTTCGTGCACTTGGGGCTGGCTCGGATGTACTCCGCCCAGGGCAAGTTCGACGATGCGGTGAAGGAAATGAAACTGGCCATGGCAGCAGCTCCGGACAATCAAAAGAGCTATCTGGATGGCCTGGTGAAACAGCTGGAGGCCAAGCAGGACATAAATTAATAGCCCCGAGACGGCAGTTAATACCAATGAATTAATCGAGCCATCTTCATCGCCGCGTTCGAAGGTCGGCGACGTCAAAACCCGCCTATTCCTGCTGAAATTCCGTGTTTCCTGTGCTGTACCCCCCTAGGCCTTTCGTACCATTTCCCTAGTCATTAGTCCTAGTACACTGTTTGAAGGTAATCTGATGTCGAGCCTTCAACGCGAATTGACTGTGTCTAACGAACCCAGAGTACCTAACGCCCGTGCGTTCATTCGCAGCCTGAATATCCTCCTTAAATACGCTCGGCTCTATGGTTTAGACCATGCCCGCTCCGCAGGCCAATTCGAGTCCGCCTGGACCGAGCTTCAAGATGCCGTGGACGCCGCAGGACAAGGTGGCCTCTTGCTCGGGGCTTCAGGCTCTCAACTCTTGCTCGATGGCGTGCCTTTGGAGTCAACTCCCGCAGAGCGCAGCTTTGCTGACTTGCTCACAACCTCCGGCGTGGCCAGCATTGGTTTCACCACCGGCGTCACTCGCGATGACTTTTCGAACCTGGTGAAAGCCTTCATGGAGACTGGCACTAAGGCCGGCCCTCTCTCCGAGCGCCTCGAGCTGTATTTCGGAAATAGAAATATTTCCGGCATTCGCGTGAACGAGATCCGATTCGTCGCCGAGGATTCAGGTTTCTCTGAAGCGCGCGTGGCCGCCACCCTCACTGCAAAAACTCTTGGCGCTGACGCTGACATGATCCAGGACTGGTTTCGCAGCCCTGAGAAAATGATTCAGCTTATCGCCGCCGCAGAAGGCGCCCACAGTGGTTCCGGTAATCAGGGAGCCGTCAGAACCGGCGGACCTGCAACGCTATCTGCGCCTGCCGCTACCGGCGCGCCCGCTTCCAATGTGCCCGGCGGAGGTCTGAGCGCCGAAGTCTCCGGCGGATTCTCCCGTCTGGAAGAGGGTGAACTTCAAAGTTTGCTCAAATTACTCGTGCAATTTGGCGAGGCGCAGAACTCCAAGACTCCTCAACTCGATCAAAAGTCCTGGCAACACAAACTTGCCGGATTGCCCCAGAACGCCCAGGGAACTCTGCGGCAAGCTTTGGCCACCGTGGCCGCGAAATCCCCTTCGGCAAAAGTAGACGAGGCCATGCTCCTGCGGCTGGCGGAAGATTTGGCCATCAAATTTGCCATGGATCGCTATCAACGCGGCGAAGTGCAGGTCAATGCCGTGCGACAAATGCTCGATCGCATGGGCCATGAACTTGACACCCTGCGCAAGCTACTCCGCTCGCGCGAAGACAAAATGGCCAGCGTCGGAATCGCGGTGGAATCTCACGCCGACGTACTCGACCGCCAGTTCTGGGCTGCCGTCCCCGAATCCGGCAAGAAACAAGTTTTGATGTCCAGCGAAGCTTGGTGCATTCCTCCGCGCAACGTGCATCAATACGTCGAAGAACTTCTCGGCCGCGGTGAAGCGAACGTAGCCGGAGACATCCTCCTCAAATACGCCACATGCGTCCGCCACAAAGACTCAGAAGCCCGCAAGAAAGCGGCCATCGGACTTGGCCAGCTTGCCGACCTTTTCAGCAAAGCCGCCAGCCAGCGTTTGCAGGATGCCCTGGTCCAAATCGGCCAGCAGATGGCTGTGGAAAAAGACTCCGAACTTCAGACACTTTTGAGCGCGGCGTTCGTCCGCCTCAGTCAGGAATCGGCCACGCGCCGCTATTATCGCGCGATGCAGCAATCGCTTGATTCTCTCGCCGATCTCGAGGAATCGCGCCCCAGTTGGGTCCAAAGTTTGCGCCCGCGTGTTGGTATCGACAATCGCATTCCGGAATTTATCGAGGAAGCCCTGGCCGCCGAGCAGATGCCCGAAGGCCTTGTTGGCGTCCTCATTCGCGTCCCGCAATCCTCGTCCGAACATATCGCCGTGCGTTTGGCGCGCTCCGGCCGCCGCACCGAGCGTGAAAGCATCGTTGCGCTTGCAAAGTTGCTAGGCTCGCCCTGCACCAGACATTTGAAAGAAATTCTAAGAAACGAAGTGCTTGCCAAAGCTGCCACCGTTGTCGGCCTCCTCAGCCGTATGGAGCCAGAGGCGGTCGAAGAACTTCTTCCACCCCGGCTTCGCGACGGCGGACGCAACTTTCACGATGCCATCGTGCGCCAGCTATCCATTGCCGGTGCGCCCGAGCGCGGCAAGCTCCTCGCCGATTCGCTTGAATTGTTTGACCCCATGATCATCCCCTTGGCCCTCGATGAAATCGGGTTGTGCGGCGACACTGAAACTGCGCCAAAGCTTCTGCGTATTGCCGAAGGAGAAGCCCTGCCTCCAGGTTCGGAATATCTGCGCGT
>JBAVQA010000438.1:0-7872 GCA_049693595.1 Candidatus Acidiferrales bacterium
CTCCTTTTCTGGGCCAGTACGACCCCGCTGCGCCGCTGCTCAACCGGCCGCTTGGACCGATAGGAAACGTTTACGAATACGAATCGGAAGGGATCTTCCGGCAGAACCAGCTTTTCGTGCAAGGCACCGTGCGCGCGGGTGCGAAACTCCTAATCACGACCTACTACACTTTGAACTACGCCAAGAGCGATACCTCCGGCGTGAACTCTTTTCCATCGAATCCGTTCAACGTACTCGATGATTACGGCCGCGCTTCATTCGATATCCGCAACCGTTTTTTCTTGCTGGGTTCGGTTGCTTTGCCCCACGGGTTCCGGTTTAGCCCCTTCCTGATCGCTAGCTCCGGGCTTCCGTACAACGTGACGCTGAGCCAGGACCTCCTGGGCAGCTCGCAGTTTAACCAGCGTCCGACATTCGCAAGCGGCTCGACCCCTGCTGGGAACGTTGTGACTGTTCCCGGATTTCCTGCGTTCAATACCGTGCCAACGGCCGGCGAAGAGATCCCTGTGAACTTCCTGACCAGCGCCGGGCGTTTTACTATGAACGTTCGGCTCAGCAAGGTTTTTGGATTTGGCAAAGTTGCGGACCGTTCCGCAGGAACGGGTGGGGGCGGGCCCGGTGGTGGCGGTGGTCGCGGGCCTGGAGGTCCATTTGGAGGAGGAAGGGGAGGGTTTGGCGGGCTGGAAGCGACCGGCAAGCGCTACACGGTCACTTTGAGCATCAACGCGCGCAATCTCTTCAACAACGTGAATGCTCAGGTGCCGAGCGCGGTTCTTAACCCGCCGACCGGGACTTCTTCGGCATCGGCTTCTGCGTTCTTTGCCGTGCCCAACGCGCTCGCGGGGCAACCGTACAATACTGGCAGTTCAGCGAACCGGCAGATTTTCCTGCAAGCCTCGTTTGGCTTCTAGCGCCGCGAAAACCGAGCGCGCTGCGAAAGACAATGCCGCGCTTCGAAATCGTACAATCAGCCACGTTTTCGAGTCGTAGTGTGCCATTTTGAACAGATACGGATGCGGCTGTTCCGATATGGTGCTATTGGTACCTTTTGGACCAGATCCGGGTGCATCTTCGCGGGGGGAAGCGCTCCGGGTGTCTGGTGGAGTTTGAATGTCTTTAGCCTCAGAAGACCGCATCAAGCAACAAGTTGACCTGCCCCAAGCCTTGCATGGACCGGCAAGCCGAAGGCGCACTTTGCGGGTCTTGTTCGTTCATGGCAATGCTGCAGTGGTAGAGCTTTGCGTGCAGGAGTTGAGGAACGCGTATTTCAAAGTGAGCGCGGACGTAGCTCTGACGCCTGAGCAGTTTGTTGCGCGCCTGAAATCGAAATGTTATGACGTGGCACTGGTTGAATATCCGTCCGCAAATTGGAAGGAATCGCAAGCGCTGGAAATGCTGCGGTTGAGGGACAAGCAAATTCCCTGCATCTTCCTAACCGAGACAACCCAATTGGAAACGCTGGCGAAGCTTGTTACCGAAGGCGCCGCCGATTGCGTGGGAATGGACCATATTGGACACCTTCCGGTGGCGATTCGCCGCTCGCTGAGCGAGAACAATCTGCGAGAGGAGCGCGATCAAACCCAAAAAAGGCTGCGGCATTCAGAGGCGCGCTACCGCGCTCTGGTAGGAAATCTGAATTACGGGATGTGCCGCTGCAGCAGCAAAGGCAAGTTCCTGGTGGTGAATCAGGCGCTGGCGACCATGCTTGGTTATTCATCTCGCGAGGAACTGCTGGCGGCGAATCTCGCTGCCGAGATTCTGTGCGATCCCGCGGAACGGGCCCGGTTACTGGGCCATTCCGCCGAACAGGGCGGCGGCGATCCGTTGGAAATTGAATGGCAGCGGAAGGACGGCGCGACGCTAAAAGTCCGGCTCAGCGGACGCGAGGTGAGCAAAGAGGGCGGGATGGACAGTTACGAAATCATCGTCGAGGACATCACCGAACAGCGCAAGCTGGAAGACCATTTGCGCCAGGAGGCGGCCAAGGATTCTCTGACCGGACTGGCCAACTATCGTCATTTGGTGGAAACGGTGGACTCTGAGGTTAAGCGTTCCGAGCGCACAGCCCGCGAGTTTGCCATCCTGTTCCTCGACTTGGACGGGCTGAAGCAGATCAACGATCGTTTCGGCCACTTAGTCGGCAGTCAGGCGCTTTGCCGGCTGGCCGATGTTTTATGCATCTGTAGCCGGGACATGGACACTCCTGCGCGTTTTGGCGGCGATGAGTTTGCACTTGTGCTGCCCGAGACCGGGCGAGTCCCGGCTAATCTAGTGGCCGAGCGCATCTGCGAAAGCCTCGCGAGTGATGGCAAAGAGCCAAAGCTGTCGGTGAGCATCGGCATTGCTATTTATCCCAAAGATGGCGAAAAAGTGGATTCCCTCTTGAGTGCGGCAGACGCGGCGTTGTACGCGATGAAAGTTAGAATACACAACGGCCTGGACACGAACACCCCCACCCCGGAGCTTAACCATAGCGCTGCGGCCGGAAGCAAGATCGTCTAGACGAACGACGATTGCAACAACCCCGAATTAATCTACAATGGCAATAGCACGGTCTGCGAGCAGTGCAATGGATTTGCGTTTGCGTCCGTCACAAAGGGAGATTGAACATGGTGAAAGTGGGGTTATACGTTCGATTGGAAGCGAAGTCTGGGAAAGAAACTGATGTGGAAGCATTTCTGCGCAGTGGTCTTGCGCTAGTGGAACAGGAACCGGGAACTACGGCTTGGTTCGCAATTCGTATAGGCGGGTCAACATTCGGAATCTTTGATGTATTTCCGGATGAAGCGGGGCGGCAGGCGCATCTTGCTGGACGCGTTGCCGCAGCGCTGATGGCTAAAGCTCCGGAACTTCTTGCGCAACCGCCAAGCATCGAGAAAGTCGACGTGCTTGCGGCTAAACTCCCCAAATAGAAGATTGAGTTGGTGTAATGAGTCGCTAGCCAACGAAAAGAACTCTAACCCTTATGTCACGACTGTGGTTTGAGAGCGTGAAATCGTGTAAGGAGGAGCATGGGAGCCGAGTTGACGCCGAATGAACCGGGGATCGTGAGAATTATCGGGCGGAGCGAATCCGCCCGCGCTTACGCGATTCGCGACTTCTTGGGGCGCGGCGATGTGCCGTTTGAGTGGATCGAAGTGAAAACGGACGAGCAAGCACGGCAATATGGAGTGGATAATCTGAATGATCCGCGGCTGCCGATCTGCTTGTGCCCGACCGGGACGCGGATGGAAAATCCCACGATCCGGCAACTCGCGGACAAGCTGGGGTGGTATAGCGATCCGTCGAACTCGGAATACGATCTGGCGATCTACGGCGCGGGGCCGGCAGGGTTGAGCGCGGCGGTATATGGCGCGTCCGAGGGGCTGAAGACCGTGCTGATCGAGCGCTCGGTGGTGGGCGGGCAAGCGGGGACGAGTTCGAAGATCGAGAACTACCTTGGATTTCCGGAAGGAATCAGCGGCGCGGATTTGGCCAAACGCGCGCGCGAACAGGCTTACCGTTTTGGAACGGAGATTTTGATGCTGCGCGAAGGAGTGCGCGGCGAGTTTGCGCCGGGCAAAGGCACCGGCTACTTGGCCGACGGCACAAAAATTGTGGCGCATGCAACGATCTGTTCGACTGGCGTGCGGTATCGCAAGCTGAACCTCGATAACGAAGATAAATTTCAGGGCGTCGGAGTTTATTACGGCGCGGGAGTGAGCGAAGCCACACTGTGCGAAGACAAGCACGTTATCGTAGTAGGAGGCGGCAACTCCGCAGGGCAGGCGTCGATGCATTTTGCGAGATTCGCGAAGAAAGTCACCATCGTGATTCGGGCGGACTGCTTGCGGCGCACGCTGTCGCAATATCTGGTGGATCGAATCCATTCCTCGCCGAATATCGAAGTGCTGGCGCGCACGGAAGTCGTCGCGCTGCGCGGCGATCATATGTTGCGGGCGGTCACGCTGAGAAATAACGAAACGGGCGAAGAGAAAACTTACGACACCAGTTGGCTTTTCTTGTGTCTTGGCGGCGAGCCGCAGACGGAGTGGGCGGTGGAACCTGGCATCGTGCGCGATTCCGATGGTTATCTGGTGACTGGGCCGGACTTGTTACAAGACAGCAAGTATCCGAAGAGCTGGCCGCTGGAGCGCTCGCCCTATTATTTAGAGACGAACGTGCCGGGGCTGTTCGCGGCGGGGGATGTGCGGCACGGATCGGTGAAGCGGTGTGCGTCGGCGGTAGGCGAGGGAGCGATGGCGGTTACATTCGTGCACCGCTATTTGGCGGAAGCTTAATGGAGGGGCGTATGAGCACATGTACTCATCTGAAACAAATTCGCGCGGTAACGCCGCGGACTCCTCAGGGGTGCGAGGAGTGTTTGAAGATGGGCGACACGTGGGTTCACTTGCGGCTTTGTTTGGAGTGCGGGCACGTGGGTTGCTGCGATTCGTCTAAGAACAAACATGCGACGAAACATTTTCACGCCACGAAGCATGCGATCATGAAGTCGTTCGAGCCTGGAGAGGATTGGGGCTGGTGCTACGTTGACGAGATAGAGCTGAACCCGCGCGAGCTGAAGGTACAGGCTTAAACTTTTTACGCCTTATTTTTGTGCAGGGAAATCCTCGGAAGCGGCGAGGGCGGTAGGAAAAACGCCGATCACGCGGTTTACTTGCGTCATATTCACCACGCCTTCGACCATTCTTGACAGCGCGGCGAGGCGCAACGTTCCGCCGGCTTTCGTCAGTCTGGAGAACGATTTCACGATTTGGCCGACGAATGCGCTGTCGATGTGATCCACTGCGGCCATATCAAGAATGATGCGCGTTTCGTTCTTCGAGATATGGCTTTCCACTTCCTGGTCGACACGCTTGCAATCCGGGCCCATCTGGACGCGGCCGCTCAATTCAAAGACCCAGATTCCCGGCTTGATTTCCTTCTGCGATAGCATCACGCGATTCGTTACCTCACTCCCGGGATTTTGCTGATGCGTTCAACGCTACTAAGCCTCGTACGGAAATTGCCGGATCAAGCGCATACAATCCGCCAGCGCCTTCAAGACTGAATCTCCCCACCCCGACGGGACGAACGCAGCCGTGCTTTGATTCACGGGCTTGTCTGCTTCCGCGAAAAAGCGCAAATGCTGTCCTTGAGGCGAGGCTGCGTATTCCTTGACGGTGATAACGAACGGAACATTTGTTCCGTTCTGATTCTTGTTCATCGTGAAGTAATGCAGCTGAGCCAGTTCTTCCGCGCGGTCAGCCTGAGCGTACTGCCAATCCTCCACGTTGAGCCTCCTAGCGCCTCGCTACACGCGCTGCGATGAAATGGCTATGGAGACGGAATAGTAGGATGCGAGCGTTGCTAAGTCAATGCGAGTAAAGCTGCCCAGGAGTCAGGATTGGCCGTTCTTTTCCGCCGCGGGCGCGGTACAAGCGAAACAAATCAGCCGATTCGTCTCTCCGTTAACATTTCCTGCCTATAGTGGCCGGGAGCTTGTTCGAAGAAACGCTCGAAGGCGCGGACAAAGCTGGGGGATGCTTGTAGCCCACCGCATATGCAACTTCCTTGACACTCATGTTGCTCTCTAATAATTTAACTTTGCGTCGGCGGCCGAAGATGCTTCGAACGGATCGCCGACCGTCGGGGAGCGGACACGCCGGTTGGGGGTACAATGAAGGGCCGATCTCAAATCCAAAAGGAGATTCCTGTTAATGCGATCCTGGGTCCTGTTTGCGCTGTTAATGTCCGTTCTGTGTTCCAGTGTGTTCGCGGCATCGTCGCAGTCTGACGTCGAGAACCGCAGAAAAGCGCTGAACGATTTGCTCGCTGAGCGCTGGGAGTACACGCTTCGCACCAGCCCGATCTTTGCTTCCTATTTGGGAGACAAGCGTTGGAACGACCAACTGGACGACTTCTCACAAAAGGCCATCAACGACGACCTGGATCAGAGCAAGAAATATCTGGTCCGCTTCGAAGCGATCGACACCACCGGCTTTCCAGAGCAGGAGGCGCTGAATAAAACGCTGATGGTCAGCGACCTTCGAATGAGTATCGAGGGAGCCCGTTTCAAACCTTGGGAAATGCCGGTGTCGCAGTTCGGCGGCGTGCACATCGACCTTCCGCAGCTCGTTTCGATCCTCTCTTTCCAAACGGTAAAGGACTACGACGACTATATTTCGCGACTGAAGCAGATTCCACGACTGTTCGATCAGAACGAGATCCAGATGCGCAAAGGCATGGCCGACGGACTGATGCCACCGCGAGTCCTGCTGGATAAAGTAGTTGAGCAGGCCAACGGCATCGCCAGCAACGCGCCTGATGCCTCGCCTTTTGCTCTGCCCTTTGCCAAGTTTCCGGACTCCATCTCGGCACCGGACCAGAAACGGTTGCGCGAGCAGGGTTTGACAGCGATCCGCGAATCGGTGCTTCCTGCCTATGTCAACTTCACAAAATTCGTGCGTGAAGACTATGCGCCAAAAGGGCGCGCAGAACCCGGTTTGTGGGCGCTGCCGGACGGGCCCGAGCGTTACGCTTTCGCGGTAAAGCAGAGCACCACGACCAACCTCTCGCCGGAAGAAATTCACCAGATCGGGTTAGCCCAGGTGAAAGAAATCGAGGCGCGCATGCTGCAAGTCGTAGATCAGCTCGGCTATAAAGATCTGAAAAGCTTTGGCGCTTCCCTTCAGACTAATCCCAAGGTCCACGTGCATTCGCGCCAGGAGATTGTGGACCTCTATCAGAAGTACATCGACCAGATGTATCTGAAGCTGCCAACAATGTTCGGGCGTCTGCCGAAAGCGAAAGTGGAAGTGATGCCGATCGAGGAGTTCCGCGAAAAGCAGGCTTCCACGTCATACGTTCGAGGATCTCAGGACGGATCGCGGCCCGCGCACATCATGGTGAACACCGGCAACTTTGAAAAGGGCGTCACGGTGGACATAGAAACTACCGCGTATCATGAAGGAGTGCCTGGCCACCACATGCAGATCGCGATCGCTCAGGAACTGCCGCAGCTTCCGCCTTTCCGTCAAAACGAGTCTTATACCGCCTACACCGAGGGTTGGGCTCTCTACGCGGAGCGCTTGGGGAAAGAAGTGGGATTCTTCCAGGACCCCTACAGTTATTACGGGCACTTGCAAGACGATATGCTTCGCGCCATCCGCCTGGTGGTCGATACCGGCTTCCACTGCAAACACTGGACTCGGCAGCAGGTTGTTGATTTCTTCCACGATCATTCTGCTATCGATGAATATGAGGTGCAGAGCGAAACCGACCGCTACATGGCGGTGCCGGCTCAGGCACTGGGTTATAAGATCGGCCAGCTCGAGATCCTCAAGTTGCGTCAGTACGCCAAAGATCAGTTAGGCGACAAGTTTAGCCTGAGCAAATTTCACGACGAAGTACTGGGCGCGGGGGCTCTACCGCTGGATGTTTTATCCACTCGGATTCATGGGTGGGTAGCAGCGCAAAAGGCGAGTTCATCTTCAAACTGAAGCTCTCGACGATGCAAGGTTCCGCCTAGTGAGACGCAAGAAACCGGATGCTATTCGGAGCCGGTTTTGACCGGAGCAATTCCGGCGATGGCTGCTGAAGGTGTAACGTCACAAAGCCCCATCTCGGAGCGGTTTCGTCCGCCATCTTTAGCGCGGTACAGCGCCTCGTCTGCGGTACCGAGCATAGCCTCAGTAGTGAGCGGAGCGATACCGCTGCTTACAGCTAGGCCGAGACTGACGGTAATCGAAATTTCCCCAGAACCCGTCGCGATCGGTTTTGCAGCGATTGTATGGCGGATTCGCTCCGCTAGTCCGAAGACACTTGCCGCGTCGGTAGACGGCACGACAATTAAAAACTCTTCGCCGCCATAGCGTCCGACCGTGTCATAGG
>JBAVQA010000439.1:0-8294 GCA_049693595.1 Candidatus Acidiferrales bacterium
GCGTTCCGGCCAATTGCAGTGTCCCGCCGATCAACCAGCTCATTCCGGCGGGATAGCGGATGCGGACTTGCGGCGTCTCCGCATTGATTTCGTAGCGCATCGGTCTTTCGCCATAGTTCAAGCTGCCGCTTAGGGTCAATGTTCCGCCCCCGGACTGCGCAGTGACACGATCGAACAGGAGCCTGTTTTGATCGAAGACCAGGTCTCCGTTCACGTGACTCAAGCCCACCGGAAAATCGGAGTAGTGCGCCGAGGCATCGCGAATGTTCGCTCGTCCCGTTACGCGCGGCTTTGACATCGTGCCTTCCACCGAAACATTCACGTCCGCTTCACCCTGCCCTTCCAGATCCGGTATCAGTCCCTTGGCAAACTGGAGGTTAATACCACCCGTAAGATTGAACCGGAGCGGGCGCTCACGATCAAAACGCGCCGAGCCGCTTAGCTGCATGTCCGTGTACGGGCCGTGGAGATGCAGTCGATCGATGCGCACTTCATTGCGATGATAGGTAATTTGAATGGGCCCATCGTTCTGAAGTTGGACGAATTGGTAGTCGAAGGAAATTTGCGAAACGTTCACTTTCACTTCAATGGTGTCCGGCTGCCGCAGGGAGCCGGATATTGTGAAGTCACCGTCCACGACGCTCGGACGCGTCAAATCCTTCAAATGCAGGCCCGCGATAATCAGCGCGTCGAGATCGAATTGTTTCACGGAGAGGTTGCCGGAAATGTTTTGATCTCCCGTCAATTCGACAGCCAGCTGGCCGGTCAATTTTCCCTTCGTCATTTGGGAATTGAACGTGAACTGGGCGTTCTTCCCGTCCGATTCCACTTGCGCGCGAAGGTCGCCCTCGTTGTCGCTCCCTACTTTTAATCCCAGCAGCCGGATTTCGCCGTGCGCGGCGGGCGCGCGAATAGGCCCGTCGCCCCGCAGATTGAAATCAAGTTGCCCGGCGATCGGCAGCGACGATTTTTGCAGCGCCGCGAATTTTTCCAGCGGGATCCCACTACCGTTAAGATTGAACTCCGTAGTTTGTTCGGTCGGGCGATACAGCACCTCGCCGGCGACCCGGCCTGTGTCGCGGAGCAGCTCCGCCCGCGAAAGTCGAATTTCGTCGTGCGCAAGGTGCACCTGACCCTTGAGCTGGTCGAAACGAAAGCCTTTGGCGTCGATATCATCCAGAACGAAGTTCCCGTCCAACACGGGAACTGCGCTTGTTCCGCTGCCGCGAAAATCGCCGCTCAAAAGTCCGGTAACGGGGTAACTTGTTCCGAGCATGGCCTGCAATTCCGCCGTAGGCCCTCGTTCGACCTCGGCCTCCAGCAGCCAAGTGCTCGTCGGCACAAAACTCCAGTCGCCATCAAGGTCAAGTTGCACGTTGAGCGCTGCTGAGAACTGGCCTCGCTTCACCGTCGCTTTCGTCAAGCGAAAAAGGTCCAGCGAATATTCAAGATCGCCCTCAATGCTGTCCCAGTACAGCGTGTCGTAACGCGCCCTGGTGGCGCTGAAGTGCCCGGCGAACGTGGGTCCCTCGATGGGGCCCAAAATACGTCCTCGAAAAACGACGTCTCCCGCCTCCCGCGCCGGCACTGCGTCCGCGCCGCGCAATTTATTGATGAAGTCATCCCACGGGATTAAGTCATCCGCGTAGAGTTTTAATTCCAGCGCGGAATCATGGCCGCCGAGAAAGCCGTCGAATTCAATCCTCGTTGTCGGCGTGAAGATTTCGCTATGGGAAAACGTCGCAGCTCCGGCTTCCTCCGAATAATCGTAAAAAATCGTCGCTTCAGCAGGAATTGCTCCCCGCATGTTCGCCGGCCGTGACCAGTGTGATTCGCCCTTGGAACGAAAACGCTCAAACGCGCCGGTCCATGTATTCGTCGAGTCCACATCCATGATCGAGTCCCAGTGCAGTGTGTTCACCGGGAAATCCGGGTTATCGACAGCCGCAAACGCAGCTGCCAGGCTGAAGCCGCGCAAACGCGTTTCGGTGTGAGTGGACAGAGTCTTCAAATCCATTTCCAGCCGGCCATCGACCGTTCCACCGAGGGCTTGCACGCCCAGGTTCGGTACCACGAGTTGATCGTTCGCCACTTCGAAATCGCCCCACGTTTCTAGTCCGTTGGCGTGAAACCAATCGTACGGCAAATTGATTTTGTGGCCCGCGTAGTGCCCGCTTGCTGTCCATTCACCCGCTTGATAGCTGGCTTGGCCGGAAAAATCCGCAATCGCGTCGGGCACCAAAGGCTGCCGAAAAATCGTGCGCAAGTCCGCCAGTGCCAGCCGGCCGCGATACCGCAAATTCCAGTTCGGCTGCGAAAAACTTGGGAGCTCGGCGCGCAGATTGAGTTCGGAGTGCGGCAGCTTCCAAACCAGCTCATCGAGCTCGAATGCGTCGCGATGCAGCGTGAACTTTGCCGAGATATCGGAGCGGAAAGGCGCGTCCTTCGGCTGCGAGATTTCCACTTGTTTCCACTGCAGATTGCCGATGTAGGAATCCGCGCCTGCCTTAGCCGCCATGTAATTCAATTTGAATTGGAAATTCGGGCCTTTTGCCGTGAGCGGCACACGGAGGTCATTGATCAGCGCGCTGCCATCTCGCAGTTCCAGCCATCGAATCTGCAAATCAAAAATGCTTTGTTGCCATGACTCGCTGGACACCACTTTCGGCGCCGGCAAATTGCTGCGGCCGTCCTTTTCGAATTGCACGGCCAGTTGAGGGCGGTCAACCACTAGTTCGCTCAGCGCAAATTTGCGGCGGAACAAGGAGAGAACCGTGATACCCAGGTCCACTCGATCGGCGTGAAACAGCGGCGGCTTGCTTGCGTCCTCCGAACCGTGCAGCGTTAAATTGTCCGCGTGGGCGCCTAGCCGCAAAATATTTACGTGCAACGTCCCAAGTTCCACGCGCGCTCCGGTCCGCAGTTCGAGCTGCTTCACCACTTGCTCGCGAGCCCATCGCTCCACCACTTCTATTTTGAACGCTTCGAACGCGACTATGCCCGCGATCGTCAACAAGAGCAGAACCAGGACGACGCTGCGCGCCACACGACGCCGTCTCACGAGCCGCTCCCTTGCGGCACGATATCAATCTTCAAACGCTCCCGCGTATCGTCGAGCCATTTCGTCGATCGCTCCGTGATAGCCCTCTGAATCAGGACTTCGCGAATGGTGTCTTCCACTTCTTCCAGCGCTGGAACCGCCTCAGCGCGTGCTTTGAGCTGGGGCGCGAATTCGTCGTTGTAATACTTCTCCACTTCTTTATCGTCTACCTGGGCTGCGGCCCGGAATCGGTAATCCAAAAAGCGCGCGAGGTATAGCTGCTGCTCCAGCACTCGCCTCACTGCTGCTTCGGTTATTCCCGCGTCGGCGCACCGTTTCTGGAATTCTTGAGGTGAACCAAACTGCTTCACAAATTCTGCGTACGAACTTTCCACTTCGGAAGCAGGCGGTGGCGGATACTTGGTAGTATTTGCTTCGCCACGAACGATCCATTGGTCCGCCAGCTCGCGGATGAGTTCGTCGCGAGGCTTGGCTTGCTCGTCCACAAGCTTCTGGAACGCAGCTAACTCGTTGACTTCGCTCTCCAAGATGACGTCATCCTCGATGCGCGCGGCCACTCCATCGACCGGCAGCGCTTTGGAGTCTTCCCGAGCCGCGCCCGGTTCGGAATGAGGAGTGGATTGCGCGCGCGCCGGCATAGCCCCGAGCCCCCAGAGCAAAGACAGCACTTCCAGCATGAAAATCGCGCGTCGCACAAGACGTCCTTTGCCTTCCTCCATCAAAAAACTGGTCCAATGTTGAACGAAAACTCGAAATGCGGAAGCCGGAAAAATTGCGGCACCGTCGACGGCGGAATCGTCGCCTGATATCGCGCCGGATTCAGTTGGTATCCGAAGTCCACTCGGACAGGCCCTATCGGCGTGGCATATCGAAACCCAAAACCCACTGTATGCGAAAAATAATTTAGATTTGAGGTGGCCGACGGCTTCCACGCCGTGGTTATGTGGTTTACATCGCTGTACACGTTGCCGCCGTCGTAAAGAATGGTGCCGCCCAAACGGTTGCCAATAAAGGGAAGCTTCATCGGAAATCGCAACTCTTGGTTGAACAGGAGTACCGCAAGTCCGCCGATAGGGAAGCCTGTACAGGGATCCCGCGGCCCGGCTTCATTCAGGCCGAAGCCCCGAAGCGTCGTTGCTCCGCCGGCAAAAAAACGTTCCGGCAATGGAATCACTTCCTCTGTCAACGGAGGAGCGGTCGAGCTGCAATTCGTGGAGCCGCCTTCCGCCGTTCCGCCTTCGGTGGTCTGGCCCAGCGGCTGTTCAAAGCCGAAACGCGTGGCCCGCGCGAAGACGAATGCCCGGCCGAAAGGATGAAACGAGGAGTTTTGAAAAAAGCCGCGAAAGAAGCTTGCGCTGGAACCGAGTGTGGTCGAAGCAACGCTCAAATCTACGGTGTTAAACGTCCCGCGCTTTGCATCAACGGGATTATCGCGGCGCTCGCGCGCGTAGGTGATTCCGAATCCAGACACCAACGTCGGCTGGCTAAACAGTGGAATCTCATCCGGAGCGATCCGCAGGTTGGAAGCCGTAACCCTCCGGAAAAAATACCGGTAGAGGATTGAACTGGAGCGCGAAA
This sequence comes from Candidatus Acidiferrales bacterium, assembly GCA_049693595.1. GTDB lineage: Bacteria > Acidobacteriota > Terriglobia > Acidiferrales > UBA7541 > Palsa-295. Next base: position 4,640 of record JBAVQA010000439.1, read on the forward strand.
ACTTCTCGGCCACCTGAAATGCGCCCTCATATCGCACGGATGTGAATGTCTGTACGTCCTGCGCTTTATCGGCCAATCCGATTAATTGAACGCCGATCGACGGGTGGCCCCAAAAATTGTCGGCCGTGTAACTCAAGAGCGACCGGTATTCCAGCGTGCTCGCGCGCGCTTTGAACGTAAGCGTCTGCGCCCGGCCGAACATATTCGATCGGGAAATTTCGAAGATGACGCGCGGGCTTTCGGCGATCACCGTGGCATTGGGATCGCAAGTGGGTTGTGACGGACTTTTGGAGTTCGAGCTGCAACTGGCTCCTATCTGCTGAACTTCGAACCCCGCTCCATACCCGATCGTATAGCGTTTGCCTTCCTGTAAATCTACGACGATGGTTTTACTTGGATCGGTCCCGGTTGGATTCTGGGGCTCTATCTGAACGCGGCTGAATACACCCAGATTGTAAAGTCGCCGCTGCGTTTCCACCACGTCGCCTTCTCTCAGCGGTCCTTCTGATTTGATTTTGACCTGGCGCGCGATCACACCTGGCCGCGTAAATTGATAGCCCGTGATCAAGACCTTCGCGACTTCGATGCGCTGGCCTTCCGTGATGTGGTACGTGAGCCGGACTTCAGTAGCCGTGGCCCCTGGCGATACTTCTTCCTGGAAATGCGCTGTGGGGAAGCCTTCGTTGTAATACATTGCGAGGATGTTATTGCGGTCGCTCGATACAGCCGAAGCCGAATAAGGCTGCCCGGCTGAAGATCCCACCACGGCGAGCAGCGCCTCGGTGCTCAGCACATGATTGCCTTCCACGTGAAGGTCGGCAACCAATGTTTGCGGGCCTTCCAGAATGGCGTAGGAAACGAACAGACTCCCCTTCTTGCCCTGGTAGTTGTCATCCAACGAAGAAGTAACCTTCAGATCCAGAAAGCCGTTGGAAAGATACAGTCCGCGTATCGAATCCGCATCGTCGTTTACCAACCGCTGGCTGAAACGGCCGTTCGAACCAAACGAAGCGGGTTGAAGTTGCAGCCGGCTCTCCAACAACCGTTTGCTGAAATACTTGTTGCCGGCAAAGCTGACGCTGGCAAGCCGAAACTTATCGCCCGGAGTCACTTCGTAGCTGATCACGCGCTCCCCGCGCGTGGTATCTTCGTGAGAGCTTACCTTCACGTCCGCGTCGAAATACCCCTTTTGTTGAAAGTAATCCCGTATGTTCCGCCGGCCTTCCTGCAATAAGTCTTCATCCGCCGCGCCTTCTGCGTAAATAGGCAGAAGCGAGCGAAGCTTTCCTTTCCTCAGCTTCGCGCCGACCAGTTCCACGCTCACGCGCGGCCCGGTAGTTACCTCGTATTTCAAAGGCACGGTATTTTTTTGCGGGTCGTACTGGCCGGCGGTTATCAGCGCTCCTGCGCCCAGGTATCCTTGATCCACCAGGTATTTCTTCAGGCGCTGCGTGGCTTTGGTCAGCCGCGCGGTGGTCAGCGGCTTGTTCAACTTGATCTTGGAGCGGCGAATGATTTCGTCGTCCGGATAGGGCGTCTTATTTTGCAGCACGAAACTTCCCACCGTCGCCCGGGGACCGGAAACGACCGTAACCATCACATCCATCTGGCGCGTGTCTTCGTGTGGCGTCAACGTCCAGGTCACTTTCGCTTGATAGAGCCCTTCGCTGCGCAGCGTATCCTTCAACCGCTGGATCGCTTCCTGCAGAGCGCTTTCGCGGAACGGCTCTCCCAATCCTAAGCGCATGGAGGCCAATGCGGCTGGTTCGCTCGGCGGTTCTTTTAATCCTTCCACCCGGATTACGTTATTGAAGTAGTTTCGGCGAACGATAAAATACACCCGCAGTCCTTGCGCGCTGGGTTCAGCCGTCACACGGACATCAGCGTAGTCGCCGCTGCGATACAGCTCCCGCAGCGTAGCGCGCTCTTCCGCAAAGTCGAACGGTTTGCCCGCTTGCAGAGGAAGAGCGCTCTTGTAATCCCCCCCAGGCTTCCCGGATTCGTCTACGATTCGGACCTCCGCCACGCGCTGCTGTTCAATCGTTGCGACTTGTGCTCGCGCCGGCGGGCATGCAAAAACGCCGCAAACTACTGCTCCGCTAGCCCATACCGCGGCAAGTCTGGCGCATCGCGGCCAGTGGTTCGATTTTTTCCAAGGGAATCTCATTCGCCAGAGGAGTAAGAAGAAAGGTTAGCACGTAGCGTTGCCTGCCCGGCGCGAAAAGGCCTATCATAAAGTTCACATTAGGAAACAAGCACATGAACGCCGAACAACGCGAAAAATACTCCCGCCAGATTCTGTTTTCCGGCATCGGTGCAGCGGGCCAGGAGAACCTGCTGGCTGCCAGCGCCGTGCTGGTGGGCTGCGGCGCGCTCGGGACCGTGGTCGGGAGTCTGCTCGTGCGCGCGGGACTCGGGCGCCTGCGTATCGTTGACCGTGACTTCGTGGAACTGTCCAACCTGCAGCGGCAGACCCTGTTTGAAGAAGCCGACGCGCGGGAAGCTCTGCCAAAAGCCGTTGCAGCCGAGCGGCGCCTGCGCGCGATCAATTCCGATGCGCGGGTCGAAGCGGTTGTCACCGACCTCATCCCTGAAAACGCTCAAGAACTTCTTGGCGGCTTCGATCTCATCCTCGACGGCACCGACAATTTCGAAACGCGCCTCCTGCTCAACGACGCCGCGATATCGCTCAATATCCCCTGGATCTATGCGGCTGCCGTCGGAAGCTACGGAGTCACTTTCACCATTCGCCCAGGCCACACTGCCTGCCTCGCGTGTTTGTTGGAAGGCCCGGAAACCCCCTTCACCTTGGGCACCGAAGACACTTGCGACACCGCCGGCATTCTCAACGCCGCCGCAGGAGTGATCGCTTCAATTCAAGCGGCAGAAGCGACAAAGCTCCTGGCTGGGAAGCCCGAGGCGTTACATGAACGGCTGGTGTCCTGCGATGTTTGGACCGGAAAATTCCAATCCGTCCGCATCTCGCGCAATAAAGATTGCCGGGCATGTGGGCGCCGGGATTTCCTCTATCTCAATGGAGACGCTCAGCCCCACGTCACCATGTGCGGCCGCGATTCCGTTCAGATTCACCAGGGCAATCGTAGTCTCGATCTCGGTGAGCTGGGCCGCCGTTTAGCGCATGCCTCCGCCGCTGAAGTGCGCAATAACAGCTTCCTTCTTCGCTTTCGCGTCCCGCCGTACGAAATGACTATCTTTGCCGATGGCCGAGCCATAGTGAAAGGCACGCAAGATCCCGGCGTCGCGCGCTCGCTTTACGCCCGTTTCATCGGCGCATAGTGTGAAAAATTATCCACCTTGCGCTTCGCTTGAACAAGCACGGTTGGAATGGGTTTGATGCGGAATTTCAGCCCGCGAATCGGCGGGCGGTGGACTGTCGCATGAGAGCGCGGTCCATATTTTCGCGGGTATTCATCAAGGTGAGCAAGGTGCTTAAGACGCGCGCTTTTAGTTCATCCGACATGGGAAAGCCGCTCGTGGCTGTATTCACCAGCGTCTCGCCGCGCAGGGCAACCTTCTGCATGAATTCCACTTGGCGTTCGTGCTTGTTCTTGCCTAGCGCAGTTTCGCGGCGCATTTCGGCGCACTCGTTTTCGATGAACAGCGTAAAATGAAGGATGCACATGTGCTCTGGGGC
>JBAVQA010000440.1:0-3540 GCA_049693595.1 Candidatus Acidiferrales bacterium
CACCTGGCTCCCCATCCCAAAACATCTACCGCACCAGTTCGTACAGGCATCGATGGCCTCATCGACTCCTTAGTCGCCGCTCAGCACGTCATGGAAATGTTCCGCCGTTCTCTGCCAGACGGCAACGCGCGTAGTCGTCTCCTCAGACTCTCCATCCGACTCATCAAGATCCTGACCGAAATAAGAAAACTCCAGACCACCTGAATGAAAATGGGAAGCGATTGGCCGGTTATGGCGGAGCGTCAATCCAGACAGAAGGGCGGTGTTTCACTCCGATCGCAAGGCTTCAACCGGATTGATCGAGGCCGCCCGGCTGGCAGGAAGAACAGCGGCTGACATGGCGATGATTAACAGAGCTGATACGGATACGCAGATGGAGGTCGGGTCAGCACTGCTGGTCTGAAACAGAAGCGCGCTTGCCAAATGAGCGCCAGCAAAAGCAGCGATCAGTCCCGCCAGAACTCCGATGCCCGTAAAGGCAGCAGCTTCCCGCAGCATCAGAAGCAGGATATTTACCCGGCTCGACCCAACCGCCATCCGCACCCCAATCTCGCGCGTACGCTGCGCGACGGAGTAAGCGATGACCCCATAGATACCAATGGCCGCCAGTGTCAGCGCCAGCGATGCAAAGATACCGAGCAAAACAGCGATCATTCTCTGCCGGGCCAGGGAATCGGAGAGGACCTCATCGATGGTCTCGACATGATAGATCGGCTGCGTAGGATCAAGTTCACTGACAGCGTTGCGTACCTCGGCAAGTATGCTCTTCGGGTCTGTATTTGTGCGGATAAGAAGCACCACATGCACACCGAAGCCAGGGAAATAGAGCACAGGCTCGGCTTCAGACTCGACCCCCAGATCGTGAGCGTCCGTGACCACGCCGATAACAGGCATCTTCTCCGGATGAGGACTGAGGACATTCATCAGGATGCTTGAAGTCAACGGATCTTTGCCCGAGAGATAGCGCCGGGCAAACGCCTGATTGACGATGATGAGATCCGAACTATTTTCGACGTCTTTCCGTTCGAACCCCCTGCCCAGTTTCAGTTGGAGGCCCATCGTTTGGAAGAATTCTGGACTGACAACGCGAACCTGTTCCAGCGGTAAGGCTCCCGGAGCAAGGGCGGGTTCACCGGCTACGAGAAATCGCGTCATCGCATGGGATGCCTTGAACGGAAGAGCGATGGTGGTTCCGGCTGACACAATGCCGGGCGACTGCTGCAGCTTATCGATCAGCCTTTCGTAAAAATGATCCGTTGCCGTGGTTTCATCCTGATACCGAGGCTGGGGCAGTGTGATCTCGAGGCTTAGTAAGTGATCCGTTCGAAAGCCAGGATTCACGTGGATCAGCTTTTCGAAGCTGCGAATCAGGAGAGCTCCCAGAAAGAGCACAACAATGGCAATTGCGATTTCTGTGGAGATGAGCGCGCTGCTGCTGCAGCTTCGCCGGCCTGTGCTGCCGCGGTCGCCCGGACGCAGCGATTCGGCCAGTCTGTTTGGCGCCTTCTTCATCGGCAACAGCGCGAAGAGGATGGCCGTGCACAGACAGACACTTGAGGCGACCAGCAGGACCGGAACATTAAGCTCAATCGATTGGATCAACGAGGGATCCGCTCCCGCCGTATGCGCAAATGCCACCCGCAGGAGTGGAAGAGTCAGCGCGGCGAGTCCCGTCCCCAGCAGACCTCCTAGCAGACACAGAATCAGCGTTTCTGAGAGGTACTGGGAGAGCAGACGAAGGCGGTTTGCTCCGAGCGCCTGCCGAACGGCAGCTTCGCGAGCATGAGCAGCGGCGCGCACCAACAGAAGGTTCGCGACATTGGCGCACGCGATACACAAAACCAGGACCACGCAGCCCAGAAGCGTGAGGATGGCCGGCCGTAACGAGCCTACAAGCTGCTCTCGCAGCGGAGTCAGCAGCACGCCGATGTTCCTGTTGGTGGCCGGATAGGCCTGCGCAAGTCTCGCCGCAATGGTCTGCATATCAGCTCGGGCCTCTGCTAAATCGACACCAGGCTTGAGCCGCCCCAGGACATCCAGTGTATGCCCTACGCGGCGGGTCTGTGACTCTTTGTCCGTCAACGAGAGCGGCATCCAGAATTCACCGGCCGTGGGATAAGCACCTCCGGGAGGAAGTACGCCGATCACAGCGTAGCTGACGCCGTTGAGATCGATATTGCGGCCAAGGATACTGTGATCGCCCCCAAAGTAGCGTTGCCAGGCTTCGGCGCTGAGCACAACGACATGGTTTGCGTTCGGGGTGTCATCCTGTTCCACAAACGTGCGGCCCATAAGCGGAGCTACGCCGAGAAGCGAAAACAGGTTGCTGGATGCGAGAACCGTGTGGACCTGTTCCCCATGATCTCCCATAACCAGCGACATGGTATCCGAACTCGCACCGGAATATGCGGCCACCTGCTCGAAGCTCGTCTGTTGTCTGCGCCAGTCCTGATAGTCCAGAAAGTTGACCTCCGCGGCCCCAACAATCTGCGGATGCGTCTCATAGACACCGATGATGCGATCAGCATGCTGAAAAGGCAACGATCGGAGCAGCACAGCATAAGCCGCGCTGAAGATGGCGGTTGTCGCCCCGATACCTAGAGCAAATGTCAAAATAGCAGTGACGGCAAAGCCGGGTGATTTGGTGAGCCGGCGAAACGCATGTCGTAAGTCCATGCCGATACTCTCCAGCGTAAGCGCGGCATCCACGGCGATGACTTGTTCCTTCCTTAGAGTGGGGTTGCCAAAGCGAAGTAAGGCGTCACGACGCGCTTCATCTGGTGACATACCGGACGCAACGTTGTCCTGAATCCGCATTTCGATGTGGGACGTCAGTTCCGTTTCGATTTCGCGATCTACTTTGGAGCGGTAAAGCAGATTCAAGACGCGATGGACGAGTGACATAGGCCCCATCATGCGTACCGCAGCATCGCGCGCACGCCCTTCACTAGCTGTTCAAAGCTCTTTTCTACTGCCTGCAATTCTTTTCTCCCAGGGACAGTTAGCTTGTAATACTTCGCTTTTCTGTTCGTCTCCGTGAGTGCCCATTCCGAGCTGATCCATCCGCTCTGTTCCATGCGGTGCAGGGCTGGGTAAAGAGAACCCTCCTCAACACGCAGTAATTCATCCGATGCTCTCTGGATGTGGAGGACAATTCCATACCCGTGAAGAGGGGCCGCCTGAGAAAGCGTCTTGAGAATCAGAAAGCCGAGGGAACCCAGAAGATCATTTCTGGCCATATGCAGTTATCTCCCGGAAACACAGACGAGAGGATAATATACATAGATAAATAGGGGTGTCAAGTGAGGGATAAATCGTGCTTCAGGGATGCAAGTCGCCAATTGAGCTCTTAGACGGGCTGATTTACAGGCTGCACCCTTTCGAAAAACATCTCCAGGAAAGATCCGCGGAATCGCAGGTCCCTCCGCTCCGCGGAGCAGCGCATCGCTACCGTCTACCATCAAGTGCGCGTGCTAAAAGCTTTGCTCCGTCTGCAATCTGTTGATCGTTAAAAGCGGCGAACCCGAGCAACAATCCTCG
>JBAVQA010000441.1:0-2191 GCA_049693595.1 Candidatus Acidiferrales bacterium
GGTAAATGTCGTTTGAGGAAAACACGATGAACGATCGCATCACCATCGAAGGCCGGGACGGCACGTTTGGCGCTTATATCTCGCGACCGAAGGCCTTGCCCGCTCCCGCCGTCGCCGTTCTGCACGAGGTATTCGGCGTGAACGCAGACATTCGCAAGACCTGCGACGAACTGGCCGAACACGGCTTCATTGCGGTCGCGCCCGACCTATTCTGGCGTCAGGAACCGGGCGTAGACCTCAGCGTTACATCCGAACCGGACTGGCAGCACGGCCTTCGCCTCTATCAGGCGTATGACCGCGACGCTGGCGCGAAAGATGTGAAGGACACCGCGAACGCCGTGGCCAAGCTGCCGGAGTGCACCGGCAGAGTTGCCGTCCTCGGCTATTGCCTCGGCGGGCTGATGACTTTCCTGACGGCCGCGCGCTATGGCGCCGACGCCGCGGTCGTCTATCACGGTGGTGACACCGAAAAATATCTGGGCGAGGTCGGCAGCCTGAATGCTCCGCTGCTGATGCACCTGGCTGAGGAAGACGAGTTCATTTCCAAGGCTGCGCAAGCTGAAATCAAATCGGCACTTGCCGGCAAACCGAACGCGACAGTCTACAGCTATCCGGGTCAGCATCACGCCTTCTCACGGCACAATGGGGCTCATTACAATGCCGAGGCGGCAGCTACTGCAAACGGGCGAACTTGGCAATTTCTTAGCGATCGCCTGAGCTGACACCGGGAAGAGGAGGTTATCTCCTGTCGGCCGTGGAATTCGACCGGCTGCCCGGTGAAATTGAATCAACCATCTTCCGCGTCGTTCAGGCGTGCTTGGCGAACATACACCCTCATTCCGGAAGCAAGCTCGCCCAGATCAACATAGTCTCGGACTCCGCCGTCACAATCGAAGTGCGTGACCGCGGCAAGGAATCTCGGAAGAAAATCTTGCCGCTATTCGCAACCGCCGCGTTGGCGTCGGACTTCGCGGAATGCGCGAGCGGGTGAGACTATTCGCTGGTGATGTGCGGATAGACTCGCAATTAGGAGTCGGCACTACGATCACAATCACTCCTCCGTATAACCTGCCAACTTAACTTCCGGCAAACAGCGGCTTCCAAACACGTACTTCGGTACCGGCAAACTCAAAGCCTTCTTGCATTGCGCGAGTGCAGTAATACTTCTGCATGGCTTCGAGACTTCGAAATTCCCTTGGCGAACCCGGAAGGAGAGCGCGCAGGCGAACTGTGCAACCCGCGAGAAATATGTCCGAATCTGAAATTCCGGCTACAATTAAGGGCGGCGCAATCTCTAACGCGGCGTACACCATGAAAAATCGCAATCGTGCATCGGTCTTAATCTTGAAATCCACGTCGATCTTCACTGTCGTCATGCTGGCTTTGCTGGCGGCGCTGCTTCCTGCGAGCGTGCGCGCGCAAGCTCAAGCTAAACCCGCCGCGGACGCTGACATCGTCGCGCGCGTGAACAACGACGTCATCACGCTCTCCGATTATCAGAAAGCAGAACAGCAACTGCGCGACGAAGTGGCGCACGATTGCCAGGGCTGCCCGCAGGACCAGATTGACGCGCAGTTCAAGGAGCAGCAGAAGGATTTGCTGCGCGGCATGATTGACCAGTCGCTGTTTGTGCAGCGCGCCAAAGACATGGGCATCAGCGTGGAATCAGACCTGGCCAAGCGCCTCGACGAAGTGCGCAAGCAGAACGGCCTCGCCACGCTCGACGATCTGCAAAAAGGCGTCGAAGCTTCCGGCCTCACCTGGGAAGCTTATAAGACCACCATTCGCGACGGGCTGCTGCAGAAGGAAGTGGTGCAGCGCGAAGTCGGCTCTCACGTGGACATCTCTCCCGACGAAGTGAAGCAGTATTACGAAGCGCACCCGCAGGAATTCACGCTGCCCGAGCGCGTAACGCTGTCTGAAATTTCGGTGAGCACCGAAGGAAAAACTCCGGAAGAATTTGCCGCCGTGCGCGCCAAAGTGGAGGGCCTGCGCACCAGCGTCCTCAACGGCGACGATTTCAACCGCGTCGCGCAGCTTTATTCCCAGGGCAGCACCGCGAAAGAGGGCGGCAACCTCGGCACATACAAAAGGGGAGAGCTTTCGCCGCAGATCGAAGCGATCGTTTTCCAAATGAGCAGAGGCCAGATCAGCGAGGTGATCCAAACCCGCACCGGATTCGAATTCCTGT
>JBAVQA010000442.1:0-5410 GCA_049693595.1 Candidatus Acidiferrales bacterium
ATCGGCATGACCGTTCTGATTCTGCTGTGGTTGGGCGGCAAGCAAGTCATTGATCATCGCGTTTCACTTGGAACGTTCAACGCGTTTTACATGTTCTTGATCCAGCTCGTGTGGCCGATGATCGCTCTTGGATGGGTGACGAACATCTTCCAGCGCGGGGCTGCATCCATGGGCCGGCTGAACTACATCATGAACGCGGAGCCGGGGATTCGAGATGCGTCCGCCCCAGCGCATACGCCGACGGACCCCTTCAACATGCGGCCGAATGGGGATGCTCCCGCGCCCCAGGAGAAATCCACAATCCGCGGCGAGATTGACTTTCGAAATCTTACGTTCACATATCCGACCTCGGGTTCGGAAACGCAAGCGGGAGAACCGGTCCTGCACGACATCAACTTGCACGTTCCAGCAGGCACCACTCTGGCCGTCGTCGGGCCGACCGGCAGCGGCAAGTCCACTTTGGCGGCTCTGATCGCGCGCTTGTGGGACGCGCCCCCGGGCACATTGTTCATCGATGATCGCTCGATCCGCGAATACCCGCTCACCGAACTTCGCAGCGCGATAGGGTACGTTCCGCAGGATACGTTCTTATTCAGCGAAACGATCAGCGAAAACATCGCATTCGGCGCGGTGGACGCCGCTGAAGAGCACATTCTGGAAGCGGCGGAAATCGCGAGCATCTCCGGCGAAATCGAAAGCTTCCCGCAGCGTTTCAGTACGATGGTGGGCGAACGCGGAATCACTCTCTCCGGCGGGCAGAAGCAGCGGACCGCGCTGGCACGGGCGATCATGCGCCACCCGAAAATCCTGATTCTCGACGATTCGCTGGCGAGCGTCGATACGGATACTGAGGAACGCATCTTGCGCCGCCTGCGCGACGTGATGCGCCAGCGGACGACCATTTTGATTTCTCACCGCGTTTCGACCGTCAGGGATGCCGATCAAATAATCGTCCTCCGAGACGGCTATATCATCGAGCGCGGAACGCACGACGAACTGCTCGCGCACAACGGCTATTACGCGGACTTGTATCAAAAACAACTTCTCGAAGAAGAGCTGGAACGCGAATGAGCGATTTCCGCGAAGAAGAGAAACTTGGAAAACTGTACGACTCGGCGCTGACCCGCCGATTGATGAAATATCTGCGCCCGTACCGCTGGCACGTCGTCGCCGCGGTGTCTATCACGCTGGGCGTCACCGCGATGGAGATCGTGGCGCCCTATCTTTTCCACATTGCAGTGGATAACTACATCGTCCCCGGCTTCAATAATTCCATTACTGCAAGTGCGGCTTTGATGGGGCTGCTTTGGGTGGTGGCCGCATCCGCTGGGGCGCTGGTGGGCAGTTTCGGCCTGCAATATGCGCAAGTGCGGATCATGCAGTGGGTCGGGCAGGAAACCATGTACGACCTGCGCAAGGAAATTTTCGAGCACTTGCAACGTCTGCCGATGAGTTTTTTTGACCACAGCCCTGTGGGACGCCTGGTAACTCGAGCAACCACCGATGTGGACGCCTTAAACGATCTTTTCGCGTCCGGCGTTGTGGCCATGTTGAACGATTTCGTATTGCTTTTCGCCATGGTCGCCATTTTATTCAAGTGGCATCCGTTTCTCGCCTTCGCGACGCTTTCTCCCCTGCCGTTCATGATTCTTCTGACGTATTTCTTCCGGAACAAAGTGCGCAACGCGAATCGCCGCATCCGTACGGCCATCGCGCGTATCAACGCGTTTCTGCAGGAACACATCAGCGGCATGGCCATCGTGCAACTCTTTAATCGAGAATGGAAATCGCGCAAGCAATTTGAGGAACTGAACCGCGTCCACATGGAAGCTTACAAAGAGGCCATTGACGCGTTCTCCTTCTTCTACCCGGCCGTGGAGTTTCTCAGCATGGCGGGTCTTGCGTTGCTGTACTGGGTGGGCGGCCTGAAAGCGATTGCCGGTACGATTGAGATTGGCGTGCTGCTCGCGTTTATGCTTTACGCGCAACGTTTCTTCCGGCCCATTCAGGACTTGAGCGAGAAATTCAATATTTTGCAGACGGCGATGGCCGCGTCCGAGCGCATCTTCCGGCTCCTCGACGAGCCTTTTACGATCACCTCGCCCGCGCAGGCGCATTCCCTTCCCTCGGCTCGCGGTGAGATCGAGTTTCGCAATGTTTGGTTCGCCTACACCGGCGGAGATGCGCCCAAAGACGCGGATTGGGTTTTGCGTGATGTGTCATTCCGAGTCGAATCCGGGCAAACTCTCGCGATCGTCGGCCACACCGGCGCAGGAAAAACTACGATCATTCAGCTTCTACTGCGCTTTTACGATATTCAGCGCGGTGAAATCCTGCTGGATGGTGTGGACATTCGCGCGATCGATTTGCAGGAGCTACGTCGACTTTTCGGAATCGTCCTGCAGGACCCATTCCTTTTCACCGGCACACTGGAATCCAACGTCAAGCTAGGCACGGAGACGATAAGCCGCGCGGCCACCGAGAAGGCGCTCCGTGAAGTCGGGCTCGGTCCTTTTCTTGAATCGCAGCCGCAGGGTGTGGAAACGCCGGTCACCGAGCGTGGCTCCACGCTTTCCGTGGGCCAGCGCCAGCTCGTAAGTTTCGCGCGCGCTTTGGCGCACAACCCAAAATTTTTGATTCTCGACGAAGCTACCTCCAGCGTGGACACTAAGACCGAGCTCTTGATCCGCGAAGCCCTCGACCGGCTCTTGCAGGGCCGCACAGCCGTTGTGATCGCGCACCGCCTGAGCACGATTCAACACGCGCACCGTATCCTTGTCTTCCACAAGGGCCGCTTGCGTGAACAAGGATCGCATCAGGAGCTTCTCGCGCTGCGCGAAATTTATTACCGTCTCTATCAGCTGCAGTACAAAGAGCAGGAATTCGCGTCTCCAGTGCTCGGCGGCGGGGCTGGCTTCTCGCATCCACTCCCTGCCGATGATTAGAAAATATTCGGCGAACTTCAGCTTTCGGTTGGGCTGCTTCACGAAATTCCAGCGTAGCGGCGCTTTCGCAGCCAGATTCCCCTCGCGTTTCCCATGACTGAAAAGAATATTTTGATTTCCGCGGGAGAAGCATCCAGTGACATGTATGCCGCGCGGCTGGCCACTGCCTTGCGCGCGCGCACCGGAGCGAAATTTTTCGGAATGGGTGGCCCTCGCATGGCCGAAGCGGGGGTCGAACTGATCGCCGACTACCACGAAGTTGCGGTCGTTGGCATCGCGGAAGTCCTGCACAAAATTCCAACCGTGATCGGCGTGCAGAATCGTCTGAAGCGCGAAGCCAAGCGACGAAACGCCGCGCTCGCGATCCTCGTCGACTCGCCTGGCACCCATTTGGGCGTCGCGCGCCGCCTAAAGCAGATTGGCGTCCCGGTCGGCTATTTCATTGGTCCGCAGATTTGGGCTTGGCGCGCGGGGCGCGTCCGCATCATCAAGCGGCGAGTAAATCGCATGGTGGTGATATTTCCGTTTGAAGAGAAAATCTACCGCGACGCGGGCGTGAAGGTAAATTTTGTCGGCCACCCGTTGGTGGACGTGGTGCACGCTCGCACGACCCGCGCGGAATTCGCGGCTCTTCACGGTCTGAACCCGAACAAACCCATTGTCACCATTCTGCCGGGGAGCCGCCGAAATGAGATTAGGCAGAATTACGGGCGCATCGTCGAGGCGTGCGAGAGCCTGCGCCGCTCAGACGCCAGCATACAGTTCGTCCTGGCAGCGGCACCGAACCTTACCCGGGATTTTTTCGCCTCATGCACCAGTTCCTCGATAGATATAAAGCTAGTCCAGGGAGCTACTTACGACGCACTGGCGGCAGCCGACTGTGCCATCGTGGCGAGCGGAACGGCTACCGTTGAAGCTGCGCTTCTGGGCACGCCGATGGTCGTCGTTTACCGGGTTAGCCGGCTTTCCGCATTTATCCTTCGGCGAATGATTCGGACACCCTTCTTCAGTATGGTGAATCTAATAGCGGGAAGAGGCGTGGTTCGGGAGTTGATTCAGGATGACTTCACCCCAGCCGCCGTCGAAACTGAAGTTCGCCGCCTGCTGGATTCGCCAGCTGCTCGAGACGAGATGAAATCAAGTCTGGCTGAAGTGCGAGCGAAGCTCGGGCCGGGCGGCGCAATAGAGCGCGCAGCGGACATTTTCGCGCAGATGTTGTAACCTTTTGTGCGAATTCCTCGCGGGCAACTTCGCGCGGGACTCCTGTATCTTAAGTACAGGCAAATCGTCCGCTCTTGGTGAGAGGGTTTCTTGCACAAAGCTTATCGGCTGCTAATCCCCCTGGCTCTGTCGCTGCTCGCGGCCGTCGTCGCGTCGGCGCAAACTCCTCGCCGCTTCCCTTTTCGCGCGGATCATTACGACGTTCAAGTTTTGATACATCCCGAAGATCAGACGATCTCGGGCTTGGCTCGCGTGGATTTTATCGCCAATGAAGTTGCCCGCACGGTAGTCGTAGAGCTGCATCAGGACTTGAAACTGAATTCGGTTCACATTCCAGGTTCAAAAAAACCGCTGGAATTCGAGCGTGATAGAACTTATCCGCTCCTTCTGACTGTCGGACTTCCTGACTCCGTAGCGCCCGGGCAGCCGGTATCTCTCGAATTCGATTACACCGGACCGATTTCCAGCGAGGATGATAGCCCGACGAGAGGCGTGCGCTTCGCTTCGATCGATAAGACTTCGGCGTATTTGCTGCTTCCCGCGCGCTGGTTTCCGCTCACAAACTACCCCGCGAATCGCTACACCGGCACGTTCAAGATAATTACGCCCGACACCATGTACGTCACCGGCACAGGCAGAGCGGATCCGCCGACGATGCAGCCCGGGATCGGGAAGGGTGCCGGACAGGCGTCCTACGTTTTCCATTGCGATCACCCGGCTCCGGTTGGCACTTTCGTTGCGGGACCGCTGCAGCTCAACCCTGTGCAGACGGAAGGAATTACGGTTTCCGTGTTCACTCCGCCGGTGCAGGCGTCTAGCGCTACCGCCTACGGAACTTCGCTGGCGCATATTATTTTGTATTATTCCGATACCTTCGGTCCGCTTCAAGAGAATGCGCCTCCGCCGTTTACAATCGCGCAGATGCCTGACGGCAGTTTGCCTGGATATTCCGCTCCCGGACTGCTGCTGATCAGCGCCCGCCAATGGACTACGAAGGCCAACGATCGCCTGCTTTCGGAACTTGCTTCCGAGCAGTGGTGGGGTGACCGCGTTCTTCCCTCCACTTCGTCCGACACTTGGCTGACGGATGGCCTCTCGCGCTATGCGGAAGCGATGTATGCGGAGCAGAGCGACGGCAGCGCCGGCTTGCACCGAGCCCTCGAGGATTTCGCAGTTGGCGCGCTGATGTATGAGGATACCGCGCCCATTTCTCAGGCCGGCCGCTTGCAGACATTCTCGAACGA
>JBAVQA010000443.1:0-7394 GCA_049693595.1 Candidatus Acidiferrales bacterium
ACCGGAGAAAAATCCGGCCAGATTTTCGCCGCCACCGCCCAGCTCGCCAAGCGCGAAAAGGAATCGTTTGAAAATATTCTGGACCTGTTTTATAGTCTCCTCAGTGATGTTCTGGAATTTTCCCAAGGCCAGACACATAGCTTGCCTCGAAACCCGGATTTACGCCGGGAACTCGAGGCCCTCGGCCACAAAGTAAATTTTGAATGGATTTTGCGGGCTACCCAGGGTCTTGACCTGCTGGATAGCCGCTTGCGGCGTAATGTGGGCCGGCAGCTAGGCCTCGACGCTCACATCGCCTCGCTTGCAACCCGCTAGAAAAAAAATCGACTATTTTATTAAAATCTGCAACCGAATCTCTCGTCCCGCAGTCATAAGAGATATAGAAGGTGCAAGGAGCACTTATATGGTAAATCGCAAGCTTTTCCGCCCCAGCCTTACCGAGGTGAAGGACCAATTTGCCGCGCCTCGCCCGGTGCAGGCTATGCCCCAGCAGGTGGCGCCTAGGAAGAAGCCGGCGCCCCCCGAGCAGACTCACGCCGAGAATTTTTATTTCGTGAAGCAGATGCAGTCGCGGACCCCCGTCGCCGTGGTGCTCAATGACGGCGAAGTCCTGCGCGGCACCGTGGAATGGTACGACCGCGAATGCATCAAGCTGACCCGCTACGGAAGCCCCAACATCCTGCTCTACAAGCACTCCATCAAGTACCTCTACAAGGATGGCGACGAAGCCGCGCAGGGCGGCACGAACGGCCAGTAGTTTGAGCCGCGAGGAGCGTCTAACGGAGAGGATGAAAGAGCAGGGATAACGATAACTAGGAGCGGCTCTTCCGGTTCTTTCTAAATGGGCCCACGAAGAACGTCATCAGCGCCTTGGCAACCAGCCTGCCCCGATCATCGCGCACGTCGCAATCCACTACCGCGATGTGCCTTCCTCGACGCACTACCTCAGCTTCGGCGAACACGGTCCCCGCCTCCACCGCCTCGAGAAAATTGATTTTCATCTCCACGGTAGCCACTCGCGTTCCGCGCGGGCAATCCATGTAAGTCGCCAGCCCTCCTGCCGTATCGGCCAGCGCCGCGAGTACCCCGCCGTGAACCACCCCATAAACCTGTTTGTGCAGCTCCTCCACAGGCATTCGAATCGTTACTTTTCCCCGCTCCGCTTTATCGATGATGAAACCCAGTTGTTTTGCCGTGTTGCTGGAGCGAATGCGTTCTTTCACGTCACTCGCGGAAAGATACTCAGTCGGTTTGGGAGTTCGCGCCATATCAGGAAGCTGTCTGACCTCCGTCGATTGGAAACACGGAACCTGTAACCCACGAAGATTCGTCGGACGCGAGATACAAAGCCATCAGCGCGATGTCTTCCGGCTTTCCGAAGCGTCCGAGTGGAAGTTCTGCGAGGCGCTGCTTTCGCGCCGCTTCGGGGTCGGGCGCCTTAGAGAGCGAAAGGAGTGCCATCTCGGTCTCAACGATCGCCGGACACACGCAATTCACGCGAATGTTATCTTGCGCGTGATCGAGCGCCATTGCCCGCGTCAATCCAGCAACGCCGGCCTTTGCCGCGCAATACGCAGCCCGCTGTCGGCGGCCTACGATTCCAAGGTACGAACCAATATTGACGATCGAGCCTCCTCCGGATTTGCGGAGGTGCGGTATCGCCGTGCGCGAGACGAGAAATGTGCCGGTCAAATTTGTCGCCAGCACCCGGCTCCAATCTTCGTCGGAAGTTTCTTCGGCGGTTCCAACCATGACGGCTCCCGCGTTGTTCACGATGACGTTTAGATGACCAAAGTGCAGCGCGACACTCGCAATCGCAGCTTCCACAGCTGCGCGCTCAACGACATCGCACGCTACCGCCAACGCTTTGCCACCCGATGACTGAATCTCGCGGACAACTGCTGCAAGGGGCTCTTTCCTGCGACTTGCTACGGCGACCTGAGCGCCTTCGGCGGCAAATGCCAACGCACAAGCGCGGCCGATTCCCGTTCCGCCGCCGGTGATGAACGCTACTTTTCCTGAAAGTCGCTCCACCCTGATGCCCCTGCGGCGCGTCTAATGTCCAGGCGGCCGGGCAGCGAATCTAGCATCCAAAAACGAGCCGCGCAAGTGAGCGCGTGGGTTGCTGCCCGCTGCGGGCCGCTGCTACAGTAAAGAGAGGCTCAATGAAGATCGGAATCACATGCTATCCGACGTATGGCGGCTCCGGAGTGGTCGCGACGGAGCTGGGGATCGAGCTCGCAGCGCGCGGGCACGAAATCCATTTCATCAGTTATGCGATGCCGATCCGGCTCAGCTCGGCGCACGAGCGGATTTATTTTCACGAAGTGGAAGTCACCTCATACCCGCTTTTCGATCATCCTCCGTACACTCTGGCTTTAGCGACCAAGATGTTTGAAGTGGCAGAGGAAGCCTCACTGGATTTGCTGCACGTCCATTACGCAATTCCGCATTCGGTAAGCGCGCTGCTGGCTCGCATGATGGCGACACCGAAGAGGTTGCCGTTCATCACAACTTTGCACGGCACGGACATCACGCTGGTCGGCAACGATCGCAGCTATCTTCCTATCACGCGGTTTTCGATTGAGCAGAGCGACGGCGTCACAGCGATTTCCAAATATTTGCGTGAGCGCACCATTCACGATTTTGAAATCAAGCGGCCCATTGAAGTGATACCGAACTTCGTCAACTGCGATTTGTATTCGCGATGTGAGGATCAGTCTGCACGGCAGCGCTGGGCGAAAGACGGCGAACCCATACTGATGCACCTGTCGAATTTCCGCCCGGTGAAGCGAGTTTGCGACGTAATCGAAATCTTTGCGCTGGTGCGCGAAAAGATTCCGGCCAAACTGGTGCTGATGGGCGACGGCCCCGACCGTGGTTCGGCTGAATTCGCAGTTCGCAAAAAGGGTCTTACGAAGGATGTATTTTTTCTCGGGAAACAGGACGACGTTCAGGAGAAGCTCGGGCTGGCGGATTTGTTTCTGCTTCCCAGCGACGAAGAATCTTTTGGCCTCGCGGCGCTGGAGGCGATGTCTTGCGAGGTGCCGGTGGTGGCGACAGATGTAGGCGGTCTGCCGGAGGTCGTTACGCACGGAGTGGACGGCTACCTTATCCCGCCTCGCGACCCTAAAGCCGGAGCCAAGTACGCGCTTGAGATACTGACGCGTCCGGACCGCGGCCGCTCGATGGGCCAGCAAGCGCGCATCAACGCTCGCAGCAAATATTGTTCGAACGATGTGATTCCTCAGTATGAAAATTACTACCAGAAGGTGTTGGGACTCCACAACAAGGCGAACGCTTGAAGCTCAGCGCTCGATGATCGGGACGGGCTGAAGAGAGCGCACGGCCATGTTGATATCGCTCTGAGTGATTTTGGCGCCGGAACCGTAGGCCACAGTGAAAATGAAACGGAACTGCCGGTTGTTCTCGTCGAAAACACGCAGCGCAACGGGCTGCCCTTTCGCCGGATCTCCGAACTGAAACCCTCGATTTTTTCCCCAGTCGAACGAATAAAACGACTGCGCGTCAATCGATTCCAGGTCTGGCCCAAAAGACAGTTTCCAAAGCAACAGGACGTTGTCGCGCCGCGCTTCCTCCACCTTCATGATGGGAGAGAATTGCGCCGGTGCCGCCGAGTACACCGCCTGATACAGGGCGTAATTCGATTCAATGGGCTGATTCGCGAAAACATTCGCGAATTTCTGGTATTCGGTGGGATTCGACGATTTCAGCGAGTGCAGCACATCCAATTGCGAATCGGGATCGAAGAACACCACCACCTGGCCCGCGTTAGCGACGAACTGAACGTAAGACAATCCCTCGGCGTTTTTAATCTTCACATTCCACGGAACTTTAAATTCATACTCGAAGGCTTTCGCTTGCGAACCCTTTGACGTGTCGCCGGAAGATACGGGCAGCGGCTGGGGAACGTACGCGAGCCAGGGACTTGACGCCGCCCAGTGCCGCGCTTCAAACCAGGTGAGCGTCTGCGCTCCGAACTCCACGCAGAAGACGGCGATGAGAATCACCAGCAGCACCAAAATAATAGCGGGCAGGGCGCTGCTCTTGTCTTCCTCTTCGTTCATCCGTGCTAGTTCGTCCATAGTATCGAGAGGAATGATTGTACACGGGACACGCCCTCTCATCACGCCGTCATCCTGTTTACCCTGAGAAATTCATTCGAAGGGAGCGAAGCATCGCGCGCTTTTCCTTCCCCTCCGCGCAGCGGAGGGCGCGATGCGCAGAGAGGAATCTGCTGGTCGGTGGTGCCTTAGGTTTAAATGTAGCGCCGCGGTCTTCAGCGCGGCATCTTGCTTTGGCGGGTGGTGCAACCTCGCACCAAAGTTAAATCACGCCACGCATCGACTTTGCGGGTGCCGCATCCTTTGCGCTTTTCTTCTCTGCAAAGGGTGCGGGTTTAGGCGCCGCGCTCCCAAACTCCTCCGTTCGACTCACGCCTGGCCCGACGTTTTTGTCCCAAGATCCATTCGAGCCGCTTACTTCGCTTCCGCCGGCGTGGCCGTAGCTGGCCCCTCCCCGACAATCTCCAACACCGCCTCCGAATCCTTCGCCCCATCGTAATGAATCTGTTTCCCAAAATGCGTCACAAAGCTCCCCGCCGGCATCGCAACCGTCTTGTCCGGATCGAATTTCGCTCCCGTCCCCACCCACCACGTCCCCGAAATCACTGTGATGAACCGGTCGTGCGGATGCCAGTGCGGATGGCTCATGTGATGCGGAGTCCACTTCACCAGCATGACGTACAGACCCGGCTTCGAAGGATCGCCCGCCAGCACCGCCATCTTCAGCCCCATCGGATCGTCCTTCCACTGAATCTGGTCCGGCAGTTTGTAAGCCAACACTTTCGGATCGAGATTGCCTGCTCCGTCCGGTGTCTGCGCCGACCCGCTCGACACCATCATCCCCACAAACATCGCAGCCATTACCGCCGCCGCCCCACACTGCCACATCCGAAAAATCGCCATGACTCCTCCGCCCATCCCGAAATTCTCGCGCCCGGCCAGAACGCATCATCTCACATGACCTTCCGCTTTTCGTAGCGCCGGCGTCTCGCCGGCTCTTTTGACCCTCGGTTTGATCTTTCCGCTTTCAATGTAGCGCCGGGCTTCAGCCCGGCATCTTGCTTTTCCGTTCTTGCTTTACGTTGTCATCCCGACAGAGGCCGCTTTTCGCCGACGAGGGATCTGCTGTTTGCTGGTGCCTTAGGTTTGAATGTAGCGCCGGTTTACCCTGAGGCACGAAGGGGGTCTTCAGCCCGGCATCCTGTTTTGCCGTTCTTCCTTTGCAGCCGCCTTTTTACCCTGAGGAACGAAGGGCAGGCGGGCACGGTGGTCTTAGAAGTGAACTGTCGGTGTGGTACTATCCGGTCTGATGGCACCATTTATTCCACCGGAAGATTCTTCAACGGATTTTTTGAAATAAGCACCAAAAACGAATCCCAAGATGACCCTACTTTTGCGAACGGATTCCGAGGCGGTGGCTCAACACGAAGGTTCTCGCACAAAACAAGTCGTAGCAATCATTGGGAGCATGTTTTTGTCCGTGGGCGCGTTTCTCCCCATCGTCAGCCTTCCGATCATCGGCAGCTACAATTATTTCCGAAACGGTCATGGAGACGGAACCATTATCCTTGTCTTGGCGGTGCTATCAGTCATTCTGGCCGTCACGCGTCGGTTTGGATGGCTATGGATTACTGGGCTGTGCACCCTAGCGATAACACTGTACGACCTTGTTAACGCAATCATGTTGCTATCAGATGCACAGGGAAAAATGGACGAACAGTTAGCAGGGAATCCCTTCAAGGGACTTGCTGACGTGGCGATGAATTCAGTGCAATTGGAATGGGGATGGGCGGTTCTAATAATAGGTGGAGTACTGATCGTCGTAGCCGCCGCAATCCGCGATTCACCCGCCGCCCTCCACCAAGCCACTGAGGAGAGTTCATCCTCTCAGGCTAGATGGATAGTTGCGACTGTGATCCTCTGCCTCGCGTCACTGGGTTTAGGCGTTTTTCTGAAAAATCACTCAGACTCAGATATCAGGAACAGTTCGCCCTCGGCAATCCGCACCTCTCCAAAGCAGGATTCTTCCGAACAACAGCTGTCCCCGGCGCCCTCAGGGGCGAACCGTGACAATACCCCTGCGCAGCAACAAGCCAACGATGCGGAGAACCGTGAAAACAGATTAATTACCAAGCTTTGCGGGGATTCCGTTGACATGCAGGCATGCGTAAACAAACAGCTACCAGGGTTATCAATGGTCCCGCTGGAAGATCCGATCTTCGACGATAGAGACAAGCTCTTCACGGCCAGGAGTAAGTGCACGCCTCTTTTTCCCGATAATTTTGATATGCAGGCATACTGTATTCAGCAGATTTATATCGGCCTGCAGAATTCAGGTAAACCGGAGGAAAGTCCGCGGTCTCCAAGAGAGTCAACTCTGCCCGCCGTGCCAAATCCTGTACCAAACGAACCGACGGCGAGTAGTCAGACGGCAGCAAGTGGCTTCGGAGGCGCGCCGCCACGCGCGGGCGAAAACGGGTATGGAATACCGGTTTGTCTGTACTGTCCGCAGCCGGGATTTTCGAGCGAAGCAATCAAGGCAAAACACTTTGACGGCGTGGTTGTGCTTGAGGCATTGATCACACCGGATGGTCGAGCAACAAATGTTCACGTGATCAGGGCCGTGGGATTGGGGCTAGACATAAAGGCTCTCGAAATTATTCCCACGTGGCGCTTCAAACCGGCTTTAGGGCCTAATGGCCGCGCTGCCACCGTAATTGCCCGAATCGAATGTAAGTTTCATTTGGATTCAACGGTTAACGGGATGCCGAACTGATTGAAGCAGCATCTTCAGGTTTCAGGAACTTAATCCAGCGCAAAAAGAGCCACCACTCGCATTGTGAACAAGGCATTTAAATCTACCCGATTTTTCCTCTTGACTTGTGTTTACTACTATGATAACATACGTCAGGGCTTGTATTTAGGCCCGGAGAGCGAGCGACATGCAGGGTGGCGCCGGTGTTGGGCGTAAGAAGTCCCACGCCCGAATACCGTCCGTGCAACGTGGCCTTTCCACCCCCGCCCCAGCGACCCAACCCGTCCTGAACGGTTTTGACCGAGCCCCAGCAAACATTCATCGCTGTTTTCTCGCGTTTCTACCCTGTTCTGGCCTACAAGTAGAATGCGACGTAACTTACTCAAAACAAACGGCCGCGCCATTTCTACCCGGGGCCAGAACCGCAACACGGGGGTTACGTCAGGGCACGGCTTCAGCCGTGCCGAATGCCGCCCAACCCTCAGGGGTTTCAACCCCTGAGGCTCGCTGCCACGCGCGAAGTGCAATCGCGAATGCACTTTCTAATCGAGAAC
>JBAVQA010000444.1:0-6865 GCA_049693595.1 Candidatus Acidiferrales bacterium
GTGGCAGGAGAACGCGCACCTCGTCGACGAATTGGGGGTGGAGCGCGTCGCATTGCAAAAACAACAAGCACAACTAGACGAAGCCCGCCACATTGTCGCGCTGATGGAAGCGAAGGACACCAGGACCGTCGCGCTCGCGTCCCAGCCGGGCATGGCCAAAGGCGACGTCCGCGTGATGTACAACGCGAAAATGGGCATGGCCATGTGCGACGGCTGGGTAGACCCTGCGCCGGCGAACAAGAGCTACCAGCTGTGGCTTGTCCCGATGGACGGCAAGCCCATCAGCGCGGGCCTCGTCGAGTATTCCAACGGACCGATGAAACCCTGGATGGTAAAACTCCCTCCAGGCGTCGAGGCGAAAGCATTCGCGATAACTCTCGAGCCCGAGGGCGGCATGCCGCAGCCCACCGGGCCCATGGTCCTCGTCGGGCCAGTCTCCTAAACTTTCACCAACAGCCATTTTGAACTGCCTCTAGGTATTCCCTGCGGGGGGAATGCGCTCCACTCCCATGTACGGTTTCAAAACTTCGGGGACGTCGATCGATCCGTCGGCCTGCTGAAAATTTTCCGCAATCGCGATCCAAGTGCGGCCCACGGCGAGGCCGGAGCCGTTCAACGTGTGCACGAATTCGCTTTTGCCCGCTTTCTGCTTGCAGCGAATCCCTGAGCGGCGCGCCTGAAACGCTTCCGTATTCGAGCAGGACGAAATCTCCATGAACTCGCCCGCGGACGGCAGCCACACTTCGATGTCGTACGTTTTCGCCGAAGCGAATCCCATGTCCGATGTGCACAGCAGCATCACGCGATAGTGCAGCCCCAGGCGCTGCAGCACCGCTTCCACGTTTTTCACCAGCAATTCCAGCTCGTCGTAACTTTGTTCCGGCCGGGTGAACTTGAAGAGCTCCACTTTTTGAAATTGGTGCTGGCGCTTGATTCCGCGCGTGTCTTTTCCCGCCGCGCCCGCCTCCGACCGGAAGCAAGCGGTCCAGGCGCAGACTTTCTCCGGCAATTTGTCCGCGTCCAGCGTTTCGTCGCGGTGCAAGCTGGTAAGTTCCACCTCGGACGTGGGCGTCAGCCACAAATCTGTGCCTTCGATGTGAAACATATCCGCCGCAAATTTCGGCAACTGGCCTACGCCGGTCAGCGAAGCTGTGTTCACCAGAAACGGCGGAAGGATTTCCGTGTAGCCGTGCTCGCGCGTGTGCAGGTCGAGGAAGAAATTCGCGATGGCGCGTTCCAGGCGCGCGCCCAGTCCTTTGTAAACCGCAAACCGCGCGCCAGCAATTTTCACCGCCGCCTGAAAATCCAGAATCCCGGCGCCCTCGCCGATTTCCCAGTGCGGACGCGGCTTGAAATCAAATTTCGGCGGCGCGCCCCAGCGGCGCACTTCCAGATTGTCCGCCGCGCTTTTTCCCACCGGGACGCTCGCGTGCGGAATGTTCGGCACCGTCAGCAGAAATTGCTTCAGCCGCTCGTCGAGATCGTTGATGCACACATCGTCGCGCTTCAGCCGCTCGGACACTTCCTTCATCAGCGCAAGGATCGACGTAGCATCTTCGCTGGCGCGTTTCATCCGCGCAATTTCTTCGCTCGCGCGGTTGCGCTCCGCCTTCAGCCGCTCGGCCGAGGTGATCAGTTGCCGCCGCTCGGTGTCAATCTCGCGAAACGGCGCCAGGTCCAGCGTGATGCCGCGGTCCCGCGCCATCTTCTCAATCGCGTCCAGATGCTCCCGCACGTATCCCAAGTCCAGCATAGGCCAACCACAATACCGGAAAGCAGTCCCCGCTGTGAAGCAGCCGTTGCGTCGCCGCGGCTTTAGGTTTAAATGTGCCGCCGTGGACCTGCTGTTGCCTGAGGTTTAAATGTAGCGCTGGGGCCTTCAGCCCGGCATCTCTCTTGTCTCTTGCTCTTTCTTTACGCTCTCATCCCGAGCGAAGTCCCGCGCTTTTCGCCTTTCCCCCGGTTTTTGGGGGCGCGGGACGCAGTCCGAGGGATCTGCTGTTGTCTTAGGTTTAAATGTAGCGCCGGGGCCTTCAGCCCGGCATCTTTCTTTGCTCTTTCCTTTACGTTGTCATCTCTTTCGCGTTCCTAGCGAAAGACCCTGAGCGGATTGCCTCTGCGAAGGGCCACAGCGAAGTCTCGCATTTCGTCAGGGCACGCTTTCAAGCGTGCCGCTAGCGAGTCCCGCAAACCCGGCTTTAGCCGCTGAGGCCTCAGGGGTTGAAACCCCTTCGCTTCCGCCGACGTTACGGCACGGCTGAAGCCGTGCCCTGACGCCTCGTCAAACAACGCTCCCGCCCTACTCTCTGATCCACCTTGACACCCATTACCATTCGATCAACGATCCAAACGGTCGCGCTTTTCGCGTCCCAATCCGCCAGAATGCGCAAATCCTCTCAACTGAATCCCGCACCACCCGCTTCGCCCGCGGATTCGCCTCTCCCCGCCCCCGTCTTCCACGACCCAAAACATCACATCAAAATTTTCCAAGGCGACTGCCTCGAAATCCTCGCAAAAATTCCCGAAGCCTGCGTGGACTTGATTTTCGCCGACCCGCCCTACTTCCTCTCCAACAACGGCATCACCTGCCACGCCGGACGCATGGTCAGCGTCAACAAAGGCGATTGGGACCGTTCGCGCGGCGCCGACGCAAACCACGAATTCAACCGCGCATGGCTTACAGCTTGTCAGCGCGTCCTCAAGCCCAACGGAACGATTTGGGTCAGCGGCACCAGCCACGTAATCCATTCCGTCGGCTTCGCCATGCAGCAGCTTGATTTCAAACTCCTGAACGACATCACCTGGGTCAAGCCCAATCCGCCGCCGAATCTTTCCTGCCGCTATTTCACCCACGCCACTGAAACCATCATCTGGGCCGCCAAAAACAAAAAGAGCCGCCACGCCTTCAACTATCAGCTCATGAAGGAAATCGCTGGCGGCAAGCAGATGAAGTCCGTCTGGACCGTGCGTCCACCTGAATCCTGGGAGAAGAAATTCGGCAAGAACCCAGCCCAAAAGCCCATCGCGCTCATCGAACGCATCATCCTCGCCTCCTCCAACGACGGCGACTTAGTCCTCGACCCTTTCATGGGCAGCGGGACGACGCTAGTGAGTGCTCTTCGCCTGCGCCGATGTGCCTACGGCTGCGAATTCGAGTTCCAATCCGTGAGTCTTGCCCTCCGCCGCATCTGTTCCGATCTGATACAGGTCGACATTTCTGTCTCGTGCTTGCAGATCTCTGTTGATCTTCCCTCGCGATCTATGGATCGATCCAGATCGCCCGAATATCCACACGTGACCGACGCTCCTCCAACTCGTCTCGTCCGGCGCGATCGCAACTACCATTTCGTAGGTTCGCGCAAACGGGAAGTCGTCTTCGCAGTTTCGGCAACGGATATGGATGAAGCTTGGTCGAGGTTCCAGGACAGCGACGCGTCAGCAGTGGAAATCCTCTTCGTAATCAAAACCGAAACCGAGATTTATCTCGCACAGTGAGAAATTGGTTTTGACTATGTAGCGGCCACCTTCAGGTGGGCAGCTCTTTTGCCTGGCCTAGGGAAAGTGATCTAATGCGGAGGTGCAAATCGCGCTTCCGAAGCAGGGCCTCGAAGGCTACAAGAGCAACAGCCAGCGCGCGCGCGTCGCAACTGAGCTTTGGGCCCACCGGAATCTTTACTGCGCGAATTGTGATTGCGCGAAGTTACATCGAGCTGCGGCAAACATGCCCGCGGTTGACCTCGATTGCCCTAGCTGCGGAGCGTGCTTTCAATTAAAAGCCCAGTCGCACCCTTTCTCCAGACGAATTGTCGACGCCGCATATAGCGCGATGGTTCGTGCTATCCGGGAAAATCGAACTCCCAATCTTTTCGCCCTTGAATACGCACTCTCTGATTGGGCTGTAGTTAACTTGATTCTGATTCCGAGCTTTGCATTCCCGCTCTCCGCTGTTGAAAAACGAAAGCCTCTTGCTCCGCACGCCCGCCGCGCCGGATGGGTTGGCTGCAATATTCTCCTTGATGCCATACCTGCCGACGCGCGAATCGCTATCGTCCGTGCGAGGAATTTCATTTCACCCAACATTGTTCGAGAACAATACCTCCGAGTCCTTCCGTTCGAAAAGTTAACACCGGAAAAACGCGGATGGACTCTTGACGTGTTGAATGTGCTGCGCAAGCTTGGCAAGACAGAATTTGCATTAGCTGATGTTTATGCGGCAGAACATGTGCTGGCGCGTTTACATCCAGCCAATCGCCACGTACGCGACAAAATTCGTCAACAGCTCCAGGTGTTGCGAGACTTGGGCTTCGTCCAATTTCTGGGTGGCGGAGAATATCGCCTGCGCTGATTTGAGGGTGCCGGTTGGTGCCGATTCCATTCACTAGCGGTATCGGCAGCCGTGGTGTAGGCCCGCACTCAAGAGCGCCCATGAACTCTTGATATTGGTCGAATAAAGAGAAAGGGTCTGAGCAAAGACTGAAATGACGGAACGGATTGTGGAAACGTCGCCACGTTTCAAGGCCAGGATGGCCGGTGTCTGTCAGTTGATGGAAGCCCTGACGGCCGCATTCGGCGAAGTGATCATTCCCGGCAAGCTTGTTGTCGCTGGCAACGCTGCGGCTACGGCGGCCAATATCCTCGGACACCAGCGATTATTTTGGCTGGGGTTCGTACTCTCGCTCATCGGCGTTGCGTTCCATATCGCATGGGCGCTTCTCATGTTTGAGTTGCTTAACCCTGTGAACAGAAGCCTGTCTAGACTCGCGGCGTTCGTGATTCTCGTGGGATGCGCTATTCAGGCTCTTACCAGCCTCTTGTACCTCGCTCCTTTGATCATCCTGCAAGGTGGTAGCTCCTTGAGCGCATTTACGCCGGAACAGTTGCAGGCACTGGCGCTCGTGTTTTTGAGATTAAATGATTACGCCTTCCAGATCTACCTGGTGTTCTTCGGGGCCTGGTGCCTCCTGATCGGCTACCTCATTTTCAGGTCGACTTTCCTGCCTCGAATTCTGGGAGTTTTGTTGGCGATTAGTGGTTTGGGATGGGTGACTTATTTGTACCCGCCACTCGCACACCGTCTATGGCACCTCATCGATGCCGCCTCCGCCCTTGGGGAAATACCACTGGAACTATGGCTCATCGTGATGGGTGTGAACGCTCAACGCTGGACGGAGCAGGCCGGCGCCACGCGGTCGAGTGCAGGGCAATCTGGAAGTTGAGACTGATGGACCGGGTGAAGCTACAATCATCTTGGCGGGTGGGCCGCCCTTGGGCACTGCCTTCGCCGTTGAATTTCCGGGTGCCAGGTCCTTCGTGGTTTTCGAAGGGCCTGTCTTATGCACCAAGCTTCGCGGCGCAGTGTCACGCTCCCTGTGCGTCCGGGACCTCGCGCTGCCAATTATTCTGTGCATCGGAACCCACGGTGACTATGACAAAATTGACCTCAAGACGGTGAAATATGGACATTAAACCGATTCGAAGCGAAGCAGATTACGAGCGCGCGCTGCGCCGCGTGGAAAAATTGTGGGATTCCCCGCAAGGTTCCGCGCGAAGCGACGAGTTGGACATCCTAGCTACCCTCATCGAGGCTTACGAACGCCGCCACTATCCCATCGACCTCCCAAGCCCCATCGAGGCGATCAAGTTTCGATTGGAACAAGAGGGCAAAGACACTCGCGCTTTGATTGGAGTCATTGGCCAGCGCACGCGCGTTTATGAGGTTATGCAGGGCAAGCGTCCACTCTCCCTCAATATGATTCGCAATCTCCATCAAAAATTCGACATTCCCGCCGAAGTTTTGATCCGCCCCGCGCGCCGAAGCCGGAGAGCCGCTCGTCGTCTCCCAGGAACGAAGCTCGGCCGAACGCGCATCCGAAAGTCGGCTTAAATCTCGCCGGGCCGCGACATGGGCCGCCTCGAATTCCCCAGAAGTGGCACTCCTTCACGGGGATTGAATTCCTCTTGACTTATGTTAACTACTATGATAACATTACGTAGGGCTATTATTCAGCACCGGTAGGAAAGGCATATGGGCGAGGGTCGGACAGTTGAAGGGCGGCAGGCCAGCCCATCCGTGTGTCTCGCCACACCGCTTCTTACCGGCTCGCCCAAAGCGTTCTTGTTCAAGAAATCAGGTCGCGCAATCGCATTTCTACCCGGTTCTGCACAAAATGTAGAATGCGACGTAACTTCCACAAAACAAACGGTCGGCGAGTCTCTACCCGGTTCTAGATTCGCACCACGTGCGTTACGTCAGGGCACGGCTTTTTACCCTGAGCTGCGAAGGGCAGCCGTGCCGTCACTCGCTCGCCCTCGATTCCACTCTTCCTTTCGCGCAGCTTTATCCGCGCGAGCTTTCGCTTATACGATTGATCCGGGCCGCGCGCAAATTTCAACCGCAAAGCCTCTTTCTAATCGAGAACTCGAATTATTAGAACCTCGTCTAACCCACAGAAAACAAATGATCGCACCCCGTTCTAATCGAGAACTTTCAACCAATCCGTGTTTCTGCATTTCTGATTTGCGCAGGGCCTTCACTACCCACTTACTTGCCCTGACGCAGGAAGGGCCACTAACCACTAGTCACCGCCCCTTTCTAACCGGTTCTGGGTCACAAACAGAATTCGCCGCAACTCACTCAAAACAAACGACGGAAAAATTTCTAACCGGGGCCAGAACACACATTAAGGATTTCGATTATTCGCACGATTCCGCCCCGCAATCCGCGCCGGCGGGCAGGCGCCAATTGCGAAGAACCGAAAAGCAGGATGCCGGGCTGAAGACCCCGGCGCTACATTTAAACCTTAGGCATCGACGGGCAGGCGCCAATCAGGAGATTGGCGGTCCCGGGAGAAACGCGGCGCGCGTG
>JBAVQA010000445.1:0-32286 GCA_049693595.1 Candidatus Acidiferrales bacterium
TGCAGGAGGCGGAGGGCTGCTTCCAGCGCGGCGAAGATATTGCGCCACGCGGCGACGGACACTTCACGATTTTCGGACGACAGTTGCGGCTTGACCCACTCAATGTACCAGTCGCAGAATTCGCCCCAGAAGAAATGGTAGATGGTCTGGCAGGCTTCGTGGAAACGAAAATCCTGGAGGGCGGCGCTGACTTCTGCCGAGACGGCGGAAAGGCGAGAGAAAATCCAGCGATGGATAAGGCCGTCTTCGCCGGGAATTGCGTATGGTGCTTTGGCGCGGATTTCCGGGGCGGCTACTTCTTCTAGAGTGATGCCGGCTGAAGCTTCGGCCTTTTCGAGATTTAGGAATAGGAAGCGGGCGGCATTCCAGATTTTGTTAGCGAAGGCGCGGGCGCCGAGGATGCGGTCTTCGCTGAGGATGATGTCGGTGCCGGGTGCGGCCATGCTGGCGAGCATGTAGCGCAGGGCGTCGGTGCCGAATTTTTCGGTGAGGCCGAGAGGGTCGACTCCGGTGCCCTTGGTCTTGGACATCTTGGCGCCTTCGGCGGTGCGGACGAGCGAGTGCAGGTAGAGGCGACGGAAGGGGATTCGTTCTTGGGGCACTGCGCCCTGCATCAACTGCAGGCCCATCATGATCATGCGGGAGTCCCAGAAAAAAAGGATGTCGTAGCCGCTGATTAGGAGGCTGGTGGGGTAGTAGGTGCGGAGGTCGGGGGTGTCGTCGGGCCAGCCGAGGGTGGAAAAGGGCCATAGAGCGGAGCTGAACCAGGTGTCGAGGACGTCTTTGTCCTGGATGAGTTTCGCGCTGCCGCACTTGGGGCATTTTTGCGGTGGGCTGGCGGCGCGGGCATGGCCTTCGACGATTTCGACGCGCGAATCAAGCGCAGGGACCATTTCTTTGCAATCGGCGCAATGCCAAATGGGGATGCGATGGCCCCACCAGAGCTGGCGCGAGATGCACCAATCGCGAATATTTTCGAACCATTGCAGCAGGATAGTGCGCTGATTGTCCGGCACAACTTCGATCAAGCCGGCCAGGACAACCTTTGCGGCGGGGTCGGCGAGCGGCTTCATTTTCATGAACCACTGCGTGGAGACGCGCGGCTCGACAATGGCTTTGCAGCGGTCGCATGTGCCGACGGAGTGGGTGTGCTCGGCGATTTTTTCCAGCAACCCTAATTGTTCGAGGTCGGCAATGATTCGCGCGCGGGCGACGAAGCGTTCGAGGCCGGCGTATGGGCCGGCGGCTTCGTTCATGTGCGCGTCGTCGGTCATCACGTCGATTTGCGGCAGGTTGTGGCGCTTGCCGGTTTCGAAGTCGTTGGGATCATGAGCCGGAGTGATTTTCACCGCGCCGGTGCCGAATTCGCGGTCAACGGAAGAATCCGCGATGATGGGGATTTCGCGATTCGCGAGCGGCAGCAAAACTTTTTTGCCGATGAGGTGCTGGTAGCGCTCGTCGTCGGGATGCACGGCGACGGCGGTATCGCCCAACATCGTTTCGGGGCGCGTGGTGGCGACGACGAGGTGCTCTTTCGTTCCAGCGACAGGGTAGCGGATGTACCAGAGGCTGCCGGTGCGTTCGTTGTGGACCACTTCGAGATCGCTGATGGCGGTGAGGCAGCGCGGACACCAGTTGACCATGTACCGTCCGCGATAGATCAGGCCGTCGCGATAGAGGCGGAGGAAAGCTTCAAGAGTGGCGCGATAGAGCGCGGGCTCTAGAGTGAAGCGCTCGCGGGTCCAATCGCAGGAAACGCCGAGGCGGATCATTTGGTCTTTTATTACGCCGCCGCTTTCGGCTTTCCATTTCCAGACGCGGCGCTCGAATTCTTCGCGTCCCAAATCCTGGCGCTTGATTCCTTCTTTTGCGAGCATGCGTTCAACGACGAACTGGGTGGCGATTCCGGCGTGGTCCATGCCGGGGAGCCAGAGGGTGCGCTCGCCGCGCATGCGATGCCAGCGGACGAGCATATCGATCTGCGTGTGTTCGAGCATGTGGCCGATGTGAATCGAGCCGGTTACATTTGGAGGGGGAAGGGCGATCGAAAACGTACGGCCGGTGCCATCGCCGGAGTTTTCCGCGCGAAATAATTTCTCGTCGAACCAGGCTTTGGCCCAGCGCTCTTCGATTTCCCTCGGCTCGTAGGCTTTTGGTATTTCTCTCGGCATCATTCTCTCGAAACTTCTATACGCAGTTGATTCCAAGCGCAAAGAATCCATCAATAGTAGGGGCGGACGGTGCGGGCGTCAAATGACACATTAAATTCATCGGCAAGTCTTCGTCGAGGGCCGATTAGGATGTTAAGATTCCCATCCCTTAAGAACGAGGGACAATGGACAAGAAAAACTTTCTGTTCGTGTCTTTGACCGGCTTGATCAGCGACATCGCGTGGCAAATCTCGAAAGAGGGCCACGAGGTACGCTATTTCATTTCCGACAAAAAAGAGCGCGACATCGCCGACGGGTTTGTGGCCAAGTCGAAGGACTGGGAAAAAGACAAAGACTGGGCGGACATCATTATTTTCGACGACACGCTGGGCCAGGGCGAAAAAGCACAGGCGTTGCGCAAAGAGG
Organism: Candidatus Acidiferrales bacterium; assembly: GCA_049693595.1. Lineage (GTDB taxonomy): Bacteria > Acidobacteriota > Terriglobia > Acidiferrales > UBA7541 > Palsa-295. The sequence continues at coordinate 2,577 of JBAVQA010000445.1, forward strand.
GGAAGCTGGTCATCGGCGGAACGGCTTATAGCGACAAGCTGGAGGACGACCGCTCGTTCGGCCAGGAGGAATTGAAAAAAGCGGGAGTGAACATCATCCCTTACGGCGAATTCGAATCTTTCGATGACGCCATCGAGCACGTTACGCAAAACCCCAGCCGCTACGTGATCAAACCTAGCGGGGAAGCGCAGAACGTCAAACGGCGGCTATTCGTGGGGGAAGAGGACGATGGGCAAGACGTGATACGGATGCTGGAGGCTTATAAGAAAGCGTTTGCCGACGAGATTAAAGTGTTTCAGTTGCAGCGGCGGATGATCGGCGTCGAGGTCGCTGTCGGCGCATTTTTCAACGGCAAGAGCTTCATCTATCCCATCAACATCAATTTCGAGCACAAAAAACTGTTTCCTGGAGATATTGGCCCACCGACCGGTGAGATGGGGACTTCGATGTTCTGGAGCGGGCCGAACCATCTCTTCAACCAGACGCTTTTGAAGATGGAGCCCAAGCTAGCGGAAGAAGGGTACGTGGGCTACATCGACGTGAACTGCATCGTGAATAACAACGGGATTTATCCGCTGGAGTTTACCGCGCGCTTCGGCTATCCGACGATCAGCATCCAGCAAGCGGGAATGATTACTCCGATCGGACAATTCTTTTGGGACCTTGCCAGCGGCGTTGACCCTAAGTTGAAAGTGCGCAGCGGGTTTCAGATTGGGGTGCGGATCGTGGTGCCGCCATTTCCGTTTGACGACGACGAGACGTTCGATGCGTTCTCCAAAAATTCGGCGATCGTTTTCAAGAAGCCGCCTGCGGACGAAACGCATATCGAGGACGTGAAACAGCTCAACGGCCAGTGGCTGATCGCCGGAACGTCCGGCGTGATCCTCATCATCGTGGGCACAGGACAGACGATGAAGCAGGCTAAAGCGCAGGTGTACTCGCGCATCAAGAACGTACTGATTCCCAACATGTACTACCGCACAGACATCGGAGATCGTTGGGAAGAAGACAGCGACCGCCTGCACAACTGGGGTTACTTGCGCTAAACGAAGCGACCTTGGGACCAGCCAGCTTGCGTAGCCTTCCTTAACGCCAACTAATTAAAATTGTAGCCAAACTCCCAAAGGAACTGGTGATTGCCGTTGGTTACGCCGGCGTTTCCGATCTGATAGGCAGCATAAAATGTGAGTTTAGAAGTGAGTTTTGCGATCGCGCCGGGATTTACGTAGCCAACGGCATTGTTGCCGGTGTACCACTCGGCGGCGAGGGTGAAGCGTTTGTTGACTGTTTGTTCGAAAGTGAACTGGCCCCCGGCGCGGTTGGATTTGGCGACGACGTTGCGCGTAAAGTCGTACGCACCGGCGGTGATGCGAGTGCCGTGCTTCCACTCCTTGGCTAGCGTGGCGTAGGCATAATTTCCCGCGTTGTAGGTGCGAAGGTATACGGGAAGAAACAGATCGTCCCCTACGAAAAAAGACAATCCTGAATCCTTGGCTTTCCAAAGGCGCCATTTTATTGTGGGAGAGATTTCGAGTTGGCCTAAGACGGGGGAGCTGAGGCCGTCGAAATTTGCGCCCACCTCGATTCCGTGTCCAATGCCAACGACGACTCGGGGCGTGAATGTGGCCAGGAAATCCACGGGGCGCAAGGTGCCGTCCAGTTCGCCATATACTTTTCCTTTGTCGAGAATGTCAGCGCTGGGGACGTCGAACACCGTTTCCTGGGCGTGCGCGCGGGAGACCGGAAAGACGACCAGAAGCAATAGCAGAAATCGGAAGGATCTGATGGGCCGCAGCGGGAGCAAGGTGGTTCAGGATAGCTTACACCTCCATTTCGGTCATGCAGTTTTGTAAAACAAAATCCACGGTCTGATGAATGTGCCGAGGTGGCCGACTTCCTGGATGCCGTCACGGTTGCGGGAAATCCATTTCGGTCGCATAATCTTGCGGTCTACCGTAATTCTTTTTTCATGTGCGCTTCAGCCCATTTTATTGCGACACGTAACGCTCTGTTTTCAGACTACAACCCCACGCATCGCAGCCAGGCAGAAAGAGAAGGAGGTATCGCTTGATTTCATTCACTGTTAACGGAAAGGCGGTCAGCGTGGCGGATCCGCCCTCCACGCCGCTGCTCTGGGTGATTCGCGATTCGCTGAAACTTACCGGCACGAAGTATGGCTGTGGGATGGCGCAATGCGGCGCCTGCACTGTCCATATTGACGGCGAGGCTGTGCGGTCTTGTGTTGCTCCCGTTTCGCGGGCGGAAGGGAAGAAGATCACCACGATTGAAGGCATCTCGCCCGACCTGACGCATCCTCTTCAGGAGGCCTGGATCGAGATTGACGTACCGCAATGCGGCTATTGCCAGTCGGGACAGATTATGAGTGCGGCGGTGCTGCTTGCGGAAAACTCCAAGCTCACCGACACCGACATTGACGAAGCCATGTCCGGAAACATTTGCCGTTGCGGCACCTATCCGCGCATCCGGCAGGCCATTCACCGCGCCGCAGAAATCAAAGCGCAGCGGGGTGCGAAATGAGCGTCCCAACGAAAATGGAGCGCCGCGATTTCCTGAAGACGGGAGCGGCAATCAGCGGAGGATTGCTGCTGAATCTTTACGTTTCGGATTGGGCTCCCGCGCGCGCGAGCCAATCGGCGAGCCAGCCTGTAGCGTTGAATGCTTTCGTGCACATTGGTAGCGATGATCTGGTTACGGTGATCTCGAACCATTCCGAAATGGGGCAGGGAATTTACACTTCGCTGCCCATGTTAATCGCGGAAGAGCTTGAGGCGGATTGGAGCAAGATTCGGGTGCAACCGGCGCCTGTGGCGGCTGTGTACAACCACACCGTGTACGGGATGCAGATGACCGGCGGAAGCACGACGACCAATTCTGAATACGATCGATTCCGCAAAATGGGCGCGATGGCTCGCGTGATGCTGATTTCGGCTGCGGCGCAATCTTGGGGCGTTGAAGCGCAGAGTTGCCGCGCGGAAAATGGATTTGTGGTTCATGCCGCGAGCGGTCGGCGGGCGTCATTCGGCAGCCTTGCCGATGCGGCTTCGAAGGTCGAGCCTCCGAAAGATGTTGCGCTGAAAGATCCGAAAGATTTCACCATCATCGGAAAGTCAAAGCATCGGCTGGATACTCCTTCGAAAACGAATGGCACCGCGCAATTTGGGCTTGATATTTACATTCCGGGGATGCTCACGGCAGTTGTGGCGCGGTCGCCCGTTTTCGGTGGAAAAGTTTCGAGCTTCAATGGCGATAAAGCAAAAGCAGTGCCGGGAGTGGTGAATGTGTTGGAAGTTCCTTCGGGCATCGTAGTGATCGCCAACGGTTTTTGGCCCGCGAAGCTCGGGCGAGAGAAGCTCGAAATAGTTTGGGATGAAGGCCCGGGTGCGAGCATCTCTACCGCTGCGATGCGTGAGCAATACGCGGCACTCTCCAAGACCCCGGGCGCAGTCGCTCGCAAGGTTGGGGACCCGGCCAACGCTTTAGCTGGAGCGGCAAAAACAATCACCGCCGAGTACGAAGTCCCCTATCTTTCGCACTCGCCTATGGAACCCCTGAACGTTGTGGTCGATTTGCATGACGATCATTGCGAAATCTGGACCGGCACTCAATTCCAAACCGGCGATCGCGCCGCGGCTGCGACCGTCGCGGGACTTAAGCCCGAGCAGGTGGAAATTCACACCACGCTTCTCGGCGGAGGTTTTGGGCGTCGCGCGAACCCTGCTTCCGATTTCGTGACCGAAGCCGTGCACGTGGCGAAAGTGGCAAAGGCTCCGGTGAAAGTTGTGTGGTCGCGGGAAGACGACATACGGGGCGGCTGGTATCGTCCGATGTGGTACGACCATTTTGCCGCGGGACTGGATGCCAGCGGGAATCCTGTGGCATGGACGCACACGATTGTGGGGCAATCGATTTTCGACGGCACCATGTTCGCCGGCTTCGGAATTAAGGACGGTGTCGACGCGGCGTCGGTGGAAGGCGCGGCGGACATCATTTACTCGATTCCGAATATTCAGGTGGACTTGCACAGTCCCAAAAATGAAGTGCCGGTGCAGTGGTGGCGCTCGGTGGGACACTCGCACACTGGATTTTCGGTGGAAGCGTTTCTGGATGAGGTCGCCCATGCCGGCGGAAAAGATCCATACCAGCTGCGCCGCACTCTTCTGGCGAATCAACCGCGGATGCTCGCGGTCCTTGATCTCGCGGTCGAAAAAGCGCATTGGGGCGGGCCGCTCCCCGCAGGGCATGCGCGCGGAGTCGCCACGCATTTTTCCTTCGATAGCTACGTCGCGCAGGTCGCGGAAGTGTCGGTTGAAAAGGACGGCCGTGTGCGAGTTCATCGCATCGTCGCCGCTGTGGATTGCGGCAGGACGGTCAATCCGGACACGGTGAAGGCGCAACTGGAAGGCGGCATAGTCTTCGGCCTCACTGCCGCGCTGAAAACGGAGATCACTCTCGACAAAGGCCGCGTGCAGCAGCGCAATTTTAATGACTATCCGATGGTGCGCATGTTTGAGTCGCCGGAAATCGAGGTTTATGTCGTTCCGAGCACAGAGAAGCCCACGGGCGTAGGAGAGCCGGGAGTGCCTCCGGTGGCGCCGGCGGTTGCGAATGCGATTTTCGCCGCCACCGGCAAACGCGTGCGAAGACTTCCGATCAAGCCTGAAGATTTGCGTTCGGCATGAAGACTCATCACGAGGGATCGAAGATGGCGAACAGAACAAAATGGCAGATTCTAGCGGCACTCGCTCTGGGGGGAATCGCTTGCGCGTCGTTGGCAGCGTGGTCCCAGCGGCCCGCGTTTGCAAATGGTGGCCGGAGCACGCTTGTTGCGACGGTTGCAGCAGCTTCACCCGATGACGCGGCAGCGCAAGCGGCATTTGAGCGAGCGTATCCCGTTTTCGTTTCGCCGCGATGCCAGAATTGCCATCCGTCAGGCGACGCTCCGCTGCAAGGCGACGACAGTCACGTCCACACGCAAAACGTAAAGCGCGGCCCTGATGGTCACGGCGTGTATGCGATGACCTGCCACACGTGTCACCAGGACGCGAATCTTCCGGGCGCGAACATGCCTCCGGGGAATCCGAAATGGGGATTGCCGCCTCCGCAAATGAAAATGATTTTTGTGGGGAGAACCGCCGGAGAGCTTTGCCGCCAGTTGAAAGATCCCAAGCAGAACGGCGGCCGCAGTCTGGCGCAGATCCTCACGCATGTCGCGACCGACGATCTCGTCGGCTGGGGATGGAATCCGGGCGAAGGACGCACATTGCCTCCGCTCAACCGCCCGGATTTTGTCGTTGCGATGCAGGAATGGGTGAACGACGGCGCGGCCTGCCCGAAGTAAGCCTCCAGAAGACGGGGAACGCGAGGCTAGATTCGCCGCTGCCGGCGTCGTGCAGGCGAGCGGCACTCCCATCAATTGTGAATCGGCAGTGACTACAGGGCTGCACGGGTCTCGACCGGCCCTCCGCTTCGGTTCCAATCTCCATTAGAATGGCGTTATGAATCTTTTTCACATCCTCGTCCTTGCCATCGTGCAGGGACTAACTGAGCTGCTGCCAGTGTCAAGTTCGGCGCACGTAGTCGTCGCTGAAAAGCTGCTGGGACTCGATCCATCATCGCCACCCATGACGTTGCTCTTGGTGATGCTGCACACCGGCACGATGTTTGCGGTGATCGTTTACTTTTGGAGCCAATGGCGAGTCACGTTCTTTCACAGCATGGCTGCATTCAAAAAGTTTGCGGTACTGATTATTTTGGCGACTGTGCTTACGGGTGCGATCGGCGAAGCTATTATCAAAGTTGTCGAGAAGACAGCTTTTCGAGGCGCGCCGCATGCAGAGATCGAGGATTTGTTCAGCCATCTCGATTTGATCGCTCCGGCGCTGGCTGCGGCGGGAATCTTGATTCTGATCGCGGGCCTCTTCGAAAAGAGGAACTACGCCCGACCGTTCGACGGACCGAAGGACCTGACAGCCGAGCAGGCGGGAATCATTGGAGCGGTACAGGGGCTGTGCTTGCCGTTTCGGGGATTTTCGCGCTCCGGTGCGACGATCTCGACGGGAATGCTTTTGAAGGTGGCGAAGGAACGGGCCGAGTCATTTAGCTTCGCGCTGGCCGTGGTTCTGACCCCGGCGGTGGTGGCGCGAGAAGCGATGCGGCTCGTGCGCGCTGAACATATAAGCGGGACGGCAAGCTTCGCCTCGGCAGCATTTCCCAGCTTGATTGGCGCGGTATTCGCGTTTCTCGCGGGGCTAATAGCGCTGAAGTGGCTCAGCCGGTGGCTGGAAGGGGGGCGCTGGTATCTCTTTGGCATCTATTGCCTGGTTGCTGCGGCAGGCGTGTTTTATCTGCACCACTGGGGCTACTGAACGGAGCTCCGAAGCATTCGCAATTTCGCGCACCAAAATAAAAATCCTTGGGGAATTCTGCGGAGGGTGACCGAGAAGCTGAGGCGCGGCTTAGCGGTCTTTTTTCGAAAGCTCGCTGTGGACCAGATTTTCGACCAGCGGCTTGACGCCTTGAGAAAACATTTCCTGGAGCTGAGGTTGAAGCTTTTCCAAAACCTTTCGCACCAGCGCATCCACGGCTTCGGCACTGGGTTCACTCGACGTAGCGTCCACCTGAACTTGGGGCGGCATAAGGAAAGCGATTCCCGAAAGGGCTTCTCGGTTCGGCGGCGGCAGAGTAGGAATGCGTTCGCTGAATTCCTCGACGGAAGGTTCTTGCGCCGCTGGTTCGAATACGGAAGGCTCTAAATGCTCAAGGTTTGAATCCGTTTGCGCATTTTGTTCTTCCGATGCAGCCGGAAGAATATGCTGAGTGGGTGAAGACTCTTCCTGGTGGGGCGAATAGTCGGAATTTTGACTATGTGATTCATCAACCAGCAGCGGTTCCTGGGTTGGACGGCTCGAGGCGTCCTGGTCGGGACGTTCGGCGTCTGCCGGCGCGACCATAAGCTGATGTTCGAAATCCGAAGGAGTGCTTGCGATAGGTGCGGGAGCGGTTTCTTCGGCTGCATGCTCGGATTCGTGCGTTTCGGATGTGAAGTGATAGGAAGGCCTGGCCGGTTCAGCCGCGTTGTCGAAAAAGCGATCTTCCGAATCGAAGTGCGATCCGAATTTGGAGCCGCGCTCATGCTCCGTTTCCTGCTCTGATATTTCCTCTGCGTGTCCGGCCGGCTCAGCGATGCCTTCGCGATTATCGGACGAAGTCTCCGAGTGGCTCTCGGCTTGCTTCGCTTCGGGTTCCGCATGCGAAGAAGTCGATTCCGGCGAAGACGCACTCAGGTTTGACATCCAACCGCCATTCGGATATTCGGACGGCGGCGGCGCCATCATGTCCATCCACTCGGTGTGTCTAGCAGCAGCGCTGGTTGGAATCGGCTCCAGCTGTGCGGCAGGCTCCTCGCGCACTTCTTCTTTCGGTGCGGAGGATGCCGCCGGGCTTTGGTCAGGACTCGGGGCCGGGATCCAGAGCGCGTGCGAAGTTTGTGGCGCTTCCTCGGCTACCGATGACTTGGCGAATACTGTTTCAGCCGGTTCATCCACAGCGGGAGTTGGCGCTTCGAGTGTCTCGTTGGCAGGGGCCGCAAAGTCGTTCGCGACGTCGTTCGCGGCATCGTTCGCAACGTCGGCAGGTATTTCCTCGCCGTCGGATTCTTGCGCGTTGCGGATGTGCTTTGGCGGCACGTCCTTCTCGGATGGAAAAGCGCTCATGTCGAGATCGCTGCCGAAAGGATCCTGCGCATCCTGCGCAATGTTTTCCGGAACGTCGAAATCCGCAGCGTTACGGCGCCAGTCGCTTACGGTTGCGACGTCGTCAAATTCGTCATCCGCTTCAGACTCTTTATCTTTCGCGACCGGAAACTTCAAGGACTTCGAAGCCTTGGAGGCCTTGGAAGCCTTTGGTTTCTTGGAATGCTTTTCTTCTTGCTCTTCTTCCTCTTCGTCGGTCTCATCACCGGCGAGGGCGCGTACGCCTTTTCCGAAGCCGTAAATCGCAGCAGCTTCCTCGGCCGTCGGTTCAGGGAATTCAGGCAATGGTTTAGGTTCGCTGCGAAGGGGAGCTTCCATCACTTCCACCGGCGCTGGCGGCTCGGCGATGATTTCCTTTTGCTTCGCAAGTTCCGCAGCAATCCGGGGATTCTTTTCCAAAACCGACATCACCATCGCGATCAGGGGATCCGGCGGAACGAAGGGCTTCTTCAGAACGCCATCGGCGCCCACTCGCCGCGCTTCTTTTTCGTCCAGGGGATCGAAAGCTCCTACCAGCAGGATGACGGGGATGTGCGCGTATCGCGTGTCTTTCTTTATGAATTCGCAGACTTCATAACCATTGCGCACGGGCATGAAAACGTCCGCCAGCACGAGGTCGGGGTTTACGTCGGGAAGGCGCCGGACGGCAGCTTCGCCGTTGCCGACGGTAACTACATCAACGCCGCGCTCTTCTAAGGCAAGCACGACCATTTTCTGGATATTGGAATTGTCGTCTGCAACCAGAATTCTGGGCACTGTCTTCCCCTGGAGGCGGGCCCGGACGGCGACACGCCCACCCCTTTCACTCTGTATTGCAACATCCCCAAACGCGGGCGTCAACAAACTCGAAGTACAGTCGTGCTAGAGTTGTTAGCAGGGAGTAAACAGGCGGCTACCAGGGGATAAGCTTCTTGACACCCTTCTTTTTCTTGCTGGTGGACTCTTGCTTGGGGTCGGCGCTGTCAGCCGCCTTGGGCTGGGCCGGGGCGGGTGCCGGAGGCGCCTTAGCTGCTGTACCGCCGGTTGGTGGCGTTGTGGAGCTCGAATCCGTGGTTCGAGGAGTAGATGAGCCTGTTGGAGCCACTTCAGTCGGGGGCGGCGGGGCGGGCATCGGCACGGAGTTAGCACCCGCAGGCTGGGAGTCTGGAGTTGGGGACAGAACGGGCACATTGCCCGAAGATTTTAGAGCCGCATCGTTTGCCGCGGGAGCCGGATCAGGAGCCGCAGCTGAAGGAGCGGAAGCGGCGTTGGGATCGTTTGGCGGCGATATGATCTGGAAGCCAATGCCCGTACTTGGAGCTCCGGCTGGCTGGGTCGTTGCGTCAACTGGGGCGGTCTCGGTGGTCTGATCGGTTGCCGGCGCATCTCCATTCACTGCAGCGATCGTAAACGCAGGGCCTTTCGCCCCGGGTTTCAGGACGTCAGTTGCCGAAATCGTATCGTTCGGGGGATTCATCTGCGGCGTTCCCTGGTGAGCCGAGGTGGAAACGTCGGGACTGCTCTTGAGCATAGCGACGGGAGTCCGAATCAGCGCGCTCTGATGGTGCTGCTCGGCCCACAATTGATCGCTCTTCATGCGCTGTAGGGCTTCAGGATCAGGTGGCGGAATCGGCAATCCCATCGACGTAAGGCGTACGCGTGCGTCAACTCCTCGCTTCGACAAAGGATAGTCCTGCAGGATGCGGTCGTAGCATTTCGCGGCAAGATCGCCCCAATGATTCTTGTCGTCTTCATTTTTCGACGCTAGCTTCGCCCGCGAATAAACGCTGCCGAGCATCCACAATGCTTCGTCCGTTTGGCTGTAGAGCGGATAACGGTCAGTCACTTCAACCAGGCGAGCAGCAGCCGCGCGGTAATCCGTCTTCAAGTAGTAGTAACGAGCGACTCGAAATTCTCCGTCGCCCAGAACCTCTTGTACCTCGCGCAGATGTTGTTCCGCCTTGGGTACGAGAGGACTTTGCGGATATTTCAAAATGAATGCCTGGAACTCGTCTTCCGCCGCTTGGGCTTGCGTCGAATCGCGGTCGGCCTTCTCCATCATACGGTAATGTGCCATGGCGACCTGCATTTGCGCATAGGCCGCCTTGTCGAGGAAGGGGAAAAAAGTGATGAAATCCTTGTACTCCGAAATGGATTGTGTCGTGCTCGAAGTGCCTCCCTCTTTGAAATACGAATCCGCCACGGAGAGTTTGGCCTCGGCTAAGTACTCGCTGTCGGGATAGGTATTGATCAGAGTCTGCAGCGCGAGGCGGCCTTCGGTGTAGCGTCCGGCCTTCAAGTCAACCAGCGCGCGGTCGTAGAGCACTTTGTCCGGTTCAGCCGAAGCGTCCTTGACGGTCGTAGGTGCTGGTTTTTTGGCAGTTTTTTTCGGGGCGAATCGTGACGGCTTTTTGGGAGGCGTCTTCGAAGGTTGCGGGGTTTTCGCCGGGTCCTGCGGTGCCGGAGCAGTCACTGGCGCGCCTTGCGAGGATTGAGGGGTCTGCGCCGTTTGCGGCGCGCCTTGGTCGGACTGTTGAGCACTCGCGATAGGGCACACTTGCAGGAAGATGGAAGTACCCAGCGCTAGGATTGCGAGATAACGTGTTCGCCTGAAGTTTGCTGCCATCACACCCTTGAAATAAACTTTGTACTAATTAGCTGCAACTAGATTCATCAAACCTTTTGGCTCAGGGCTTCGGTGGCAAGCTTGCGCAACTGTCGTGTCGCCCCTGCCGGATCGCTTGCGTGAAAAATCGAAGACCCCGCAACAAAAGTATTCGCCCCGGCCTGTGCCAACTCGGCGATGTTTCCCAGATCGACGCCCCCGTCCACTTCGATCCGGAAGCTGGCATTATAGCGCGTGCGCCACTGATTCAGTTGCCGAATTTTTTCCAGCGCACCGCGAATAAATTTCTGCCCGCCGAATCCCGGGTTCACGGACATCACCAGCACGGTATCCACTTTGTCGAGAACCTCGCCCAGCATCGCGACCGGAGTAGCGGGATTGATGACCGCGCCCGCCTCGGCTCCATGCTCGCGGATCATGGCCAGCGCGCGGTCTAGATGCACCGTCGCTTCTTCATGAACCAGAACGCGAGTGGCCCCCGCGCGCACGAACCGCTCAATGTACTCTTCGGGCCGTTCGATCATCAGATGCACATCAAGGGGCAAACGGGTTGCCTTGCGAAGTGACTCGACCACTGGGATTCCGATGGAAATGTTCGGGACGAAGTGGCCGTCCATCACGTCCACATGGATCACTTCTGCCCCGGCCTGCTCCACCATGCGGATTTCGTCGCCCAGCCGCGCAAAGTTTGCAGCCAGAATCGAAGGCGCGATCTCGATGCGTGCGTAGGTCATGCGATCACGCGGATTTTAGCACAGCCGGGCCGCGGCTACTCCGCAAGCTGCAGCTCAATCGTGGCGCTCGAGTCCACCCGAGAGCCGCGCGCGGGATTTTGCGATGCGACCGTGCCATGCAGTGTGCCGGGGACGGGCGAGAATGTTAGCTTCGAGACTTTTAGTCCCGTACCGGCCAATTTTGATTCCGCTTCAGCGAGGGAAAGTCCGACCATTTCCGGCATCACGTAGGCTGCAGGCCTGGATCCCAACGAAACGAGCAAATCTATGTGCGGGCTTGTGAGATCGGAGGTTCCGGGAGCGGGCTCTTGCTGGATTACAGTGTCATCCTGTCCCACCGGGAGATATGCGCTTGAGATCTCGCCCAACTGCATGCCCCCGCGAAGCAGCTCGATGCGGGCGGCTCGCAGGCTCCGGTCTACGAGAGAAGGAATGGTAGCTTTTTGAGGGCCCAGGCTCAGCATTACGTGCGCGTACTGTCCGGTCTTCACTCGGGACCCCGGCGCAGGGCTTTGCCGCACCACCTCATCGACAGGAAGAGCATTGTAAATGCGGTCTTCCACCTTCATGCCCACTCCGCGTCCTCGCAATGTCTGTTGCGCCTCCACAACTTTCATGCCGACCACATCGGGCATCGCAACTTCCCGGCCCTGGATTGCGAAACGCACCGCCGTCAATGCGCTCAGGAAAGCTACCGAGGCCAGAATGAACGCTATCATCGACATGCGAAAAAACCACTGCAGGCGATCCCGCAACGTCATCGCTTCGCCCTCCGTTTACAAAGCCTAACACGACGGACATGCTATGCCGGTCTGTCTTTGTGCGAAGTTTTGTTATCTGTTACGTTTTTTTTCAACAGCGCAGCGAAGAAACCGTCTGTTTGATAGGTGCCCGGCGCGGTGTGAAATTGGCCCGCTTCGTCGAATAAATTCTTTGCATCCACGCCGGGTGCCAGATGGCTGGAGATCGAGCGCGCCGCTTCGCTCGCCGGCACTCGGCTAACATCCGGGAATTTACTAAGCGCTTCGGCGACTACGTCCTCGTTCTCTTCCGCCTCGAGCGAGCAGGTGGAATATACAAGGTGTGCGCCGGGCGCAAGCTGGCTCAACGCCATCGCTAGCAGGCCGGACTGCAAGCGCTTCAGCTCGGGCAATTGCTCGGGCTTCAGACGCCAGCGGATTTCAGGATGCCGCGCGAGAGTTCCCGTGCCGGAGCAAGGCGCATCCACCAGAATGCGGTCAAATTGAATGCCAAAAGGAAGAGGTCGGGCTGCATCGAGTTCAATAAGCCGTATTCCCGGAAGAGCGAGACGCTTGAACTGTTCGCGCATGGCCCGCAACCGGTGCGCGTGACGATCTGCAGCTACGATCAATCCGTTCTTTCCCGCGTTTCGCGCGAGCGTTGGCGTCTTTCCCCCCGGGGCAGCGCACAAATCCAGAACTCGATCGCCCGAGTGCGCATCGAGAAGCAAAGGAATCGCTTGCGAAGCTTCGTCCTGAATCGAGATGTCTCCGTGCTGGAATGCCGGAGTGCGAGTTGGGCTGCCGCCATTCACCGCGAAGGCGGTCTTTAAGAGAGTCCCGGATTCCAAGTGCAAGCCCGACTCTTGCAGGGCGCTCAATATTTCATCCCGACGCTCGGCGTGATGCAGCGAGCAGCTCAGTCGCGGCGTCCGGTTGTTAGCTTGCAGCAGAGAAACAGCTCGCAGTTCACCAAAGCGCGCCAGCCAGCGTTCCACTATCCACTCGGGATGCGAATGGACGATCGCCAGCCGAGCGGCGGTCAAAATGCTTGCGGGCAAAAACTTTTCCGGCGGATCTTTCGCCTCCGTTGAGGCGCGCCGGAGTACTGCATTCACGAGGGAAGTGGCAGAAGTCTTTCGCGCGCGCTTTACGAGTTCTACCGACTCGTTCACTGCGGCTCGCGCGGGGATCCGCTCCAGGAAGCGAAGCTGGTACAAACCCATTCGCAGTGCGATCGCTACCGGCAGATCGAGCCGCGCGACGGATTTCTTCAGCGAGCGTTCAAGCAAAAAATCCAGAAGCCCGCGCCAGCGCAGCACTCCGAGGGTCAATTCCGTAGCGAGCGCCGCGTCATCCGGGCGCACGCCGGCACCAAGTTCCGTATGCAGCACATCGCTCGCGTAAGCGCCTTCCGCCTCCACGCGACGCAACACTTCGTAAGCAATTTTCCTGGCTACGCTGACAGGCATTTGTATTTGTAGAATTAATTGCCGAAACGATCACCGCGCGCGAGGCGCGCGCCGTTTGCGAATTCCAGGGCGGTGATGCGCTTGCGGCCCTCAAGCTGCACGAATTCCAGCCGGAGTGCGGTGCTTTCGCCGCAGGCGACGGAGACGTTACCACCGGCTGCGACAATCTCACCGGGCGCGTGTGTCGCAGCCGTGGGAGACGCCGCGAAACCGGCTAACGGGTTTGGTTTTGAGAGAGGCCGACCCCAGATGGCGCAATTTTTTTCGTGGAATGAGGTGAAAACACCCGGCCACGGTTGCAAACCGCGAATCCGATTGTAGATTTGCTGCGCCGGCAGAGACCAATCGATCCGTCCTTCTTCTTTTTTCAGCGGCGGCGCAAAACTGGCCTGCGAATTATCCTGAGGTGCGGGAGAGATTGTGCCGCGATCGAGTCCGCGCAAAGTTTCAACCACCAGCGGCGCGCCCGCATCCGACAGGCGCGTATACAGTTGGGGCGCAGTTTCGTCCGGCCCTATCTCGGTTTCGAACTTCAGCAGCGTGGGGCCGGTGTCAAGTCCGGCGTCAATCCGCATCGTGGTGAGGCCAGTGCGCGTTTCGCCATTGATAATTGCCCGGTGGATGGGCGCCGCGCCGCGATATTTCGGCAGAAGCGAACCGTGCAGATTGATCCAGCCGAGGCGCGGGATGTCGATGAGCCGCTGCGGAATGATTTGGCCATAGGCGATGATTACGACTGCCTCCGGCGCAGTTCGATTGAAATACTCGAACGCTTCGTCCGATTTAATTTTTTCGGGCTGATACACGGGAAGGCGAGCGGCGACCGCCGCTTCTTTTACAGACGAGCTGGATGTGGCGTGTCCTCGACCGCGCGGCCGGTCCGGCTGCGTTACAACGCCCGCGACTTGAATGTCAGATTGGGCGAGCAGATGGCGCAGAGACGGCACTGCGAACTCGGGAGTGCCGCAAAGGATGATTCTCAGCGGCACGCGCGTCCTACCACTCGCCGGCTTTTTTCAACTTGCGGATCTTGCGCTTGATCATGTCGCGCTTCAGCATGCTCAAGTGAGTGATGAAGAGGACGCCATTGAGGTGATCGATTTCGTGGCAAAACGCGCGGGCCAGCAATCCTTCGCCGCGCATTTCGAATTCTTTGCCGGCAGCGTCATGCGCGCGTACGGTCACATACTGCGGCCGCGCAACGTGTGCGCGGAACCCCGGCACGGAGAGGCATCCTTCTTCTTCGCGCTGCTCGCCTTCAGCGTGAATGATTTCCGGATTCGCGCAGACCAGCTTGGCCTCCGCATTTTTGCCGTTGCTCACGTCGATTACCGTGACGCGCAAGCTCAATCCGATTTGCGGGGCAGCCAGTCCTACACCGTTCGCCGCATACATGGACTCGAACATATCCTCGACGAGCTTCTGAAAATCGGCGTCAAACTTCTCGACGCGCTTGGTCGGCGTTTCAAGCACTGGGTCACCGTATTTGACGATTGGATGAATCATCTTCGCTGCATCTGTCCTTCGTGCCTGTTTCTTGTCGGCGACAAAACCTCTGAGGCGCGACTAAAAGTCGTCGAGTTGTTTCTGATATCCATCGAAATTGCGGCGAGTCTCCTGCATCGAATCCCCGCCGAATTTGTCCAGGAACGCTGCGGCCAATTCCAACGAGACCATGGATTCGCCGATCACGCCGGCGGCGGGAACTACGCACACATCCGAACGCTCGTAAGCGGCTTTCTCCGTTTCCTTCGTTTTCAAATCCGCGGTCTGCAACGGACGCCGCAGAGTTGAAATCGGCTTCAAATACCCGCGCACAACGATATCGCCGCCATTGGAGATCCCGCCTTCGATTCCCCCGGCGCGATTGGAAGAGCGAACGAATCTTTTGCTAGCTCTATCGTAGCTTATTTCGTCCTGCACTTCCGAGCCATAGCTTCCCGCGTTTTCAATTCCGGTGCCGATCTCGACCGCTTTGACGGCCTGAATGGACATCACGGCGCGCGCCAACTTCCCGTCGAGTTTTTCGTCCCATTGCGCGTGGCTTCCCAGCCCAGGCGGAATTCCTCGCGCGACGACTTCGAAAACTCCGCCAACCGAATCGCCTTCTTTCAACACGCGATCTACCTCCGCTTTCATGCGGGATTCAGTGGCGCCATCCACACAGCGGAGAGGCGAATCCAAATTGTCGCTCGCCGCTGAGATTTCTTGCCAGGTTGCCGCGCGTTCCAGGCGGATGCGGCCCACGCCAATCGTGTGACTCAGAACCGCCGCGCCAAACTCGCGCAAAAGCAATTTCGCAAACGCACCGGCAGCCACGCGTGCAGCCGTCTCTCGCGCTGAGGCGCGTTCGAGAACGTATCGAGCATCGTGAAAATTGAATTTCAACGCGCCCGCCAAATCAGCGTGCCCCGGGCGGGGCGCGGTGAGAGTGCGTTGCAAGTCCTCAGCGCCTTCTGTGTCTTCCACTGGAAGCGCTTTTTCCCAATTCTTCCAGTCCCGATTTTCGATGCGCAACGCGATGGGCGCTCCGATTGTTTTCCCGTGACGCACGCCTGCAAAAATCTCCGCCTGGTCCTTTTCGATACGCTGCCGTGCTCCGCGCCCGTAACCAAGCTGACGGCGGTGCAACTCGCGTTGAATAAATTCCTGATCGATTGCCAGGCCGGCGGGCAGTCCGGAAATCCACGCCAGCAGCGCTTGCCCGTGAGACTCTCCGGCGGTAACAAATCGCAGCATTTTCTCCAGTCAACCGGCGAGTGCAGAGTCGCCAGCGTGACGGAAGATTCTACCGAACGCACTGACGCGCGTAAAGCCACTCATCATGCACCTATCGCGCGCGCCCTCCTTGTCGAGGAATGGTAAGGATAAAAACGTGCGTGGATGTTTGCTTGACGGCGCACGCCTCCGACGTTAGGCTTCCGAGGACTTCGCTAGGCACGAGGCGCCGAAGTCCCACACGATGCCCCACACGATGCCCGAAGAGAAAGAAGCACTTGAGCCCGTAGCCTCGGCCCTCGTTGAAGGCGTTAAGCGCCAAGTCCTGGTGGTGCAGGACTACGCGAAACTGTCGTTCCAGTCCCTGGCGAACGTTTTCACTCCGCCGCACTACTGGACCGACACACTGGAGCAGATGGATATCATCGGGGTCGGTTCGCTGCCGATCATCGTGCTGACCGGATTTTTTATCGGCGGCGTGCTGGTGTTGCAAACCGCGTCGCAATTCGAGCGGTTTGGAGAAACAGCGCTCACCGGCGACGCTGTTGCACTGGCGCTCGTGCGCGAACTGGGACCGGCGATCACGGCGCTTCTGGTGGCGGGACGGAACGCGTCGGGGATCGCTTCCGAAATCGGTTCGATGGTGGTAACCGAGCAAGTGGATGCCATGCGCGCACTGGGCACCGACCCAATTCGAAAGTTAATGACGCCGCGCGTGGTCGCGACCGTGCTGATGCTGCCGCTGTTAACCGCCGTCTCCGATTTTGTAGGCTTAGTTGGCGGATTCTTGGTGGCCTATTTCACTTTGCGGCTGGGTCCCGTGCAATTCTGGACCCGCGCCATTCACGCTTTGGATTTTGGCGATTTGGTGCAAGGGCTTCTGAAGCCTTTCGTTTTCGCCTTCATCATTTCGACGGTCGCATGCTTCATGGGACTCCGCGTGAAAGGCGGCACGCAAGGAGTGGGTCGTGCGACAACTTCCGCAGTCGTAGTTTCCTCCGTTATTTTGCTGGTGGTGGATACATTCATCACCCGCGTTCTGCTATGGGCGTTTAACAAGTAGTGCCCGCGTGCGCACTCCGAAATGTTTCCATACAGGCCGACGCTAAAAAATCGCTTTTTGCATCTATAATCCCGGCATGACTCCCGTAGGTCGGCTTGCCGCTCCAGTTGACCAATTCAGCGAACCCGTCCCGGGCGCACCGCTCGTCTCCTTTCAGGATATTCACCTCGGTTTTGCGGAAGGCGAGGTACTGCGCGGGGTTTCCTTCGACGTGTGGCCGGGGGAGACAAAAATTCTGCTGGGTGAAGGCGGTTCCGGCAAGACTCTGCTTATGAAACTGGCGGCGGGGCTTATTCGGCCAGACGCTGGGAACGTGACGGTGATGGGACAAAACATCGGCGAAATGCCGGAAAAAGAATTGCTGAACTTCCGGCGGCACATCGGATTTGTATTTCAAGAGGGCGCGCTCTTCGATTCGATGACGGTTGCCGAGAATGTCTCCTTTCGCTTAGATGAAGAAAGAGTCGATGAATCCGAAATCGAAACGCGCGTGCGGGAGGTGTTGCGCTTTGTTGAAATGGAGCCGTCCATCGAAAAATATCCCGGCGAACTTTCGGGCGGCATGAGGCGGCGCGTTTCGATCGCGCGCGCTCTGGTGGACCGGCCGCCGCTCGTCTTTTACGATTCGCCGACTGCCGGCCTCGACCCGGTGACTTGCCAAACCATCATCACGCTAATCCTGCGCGGGCGCGATTTGCAAGGCGTAACTTCGCTTCTCGCTACCCAGCGCGTCCAGGACGCTTTCGGTCTGGCGAACTTTCGTTTCGACAAGAATACGGGAGAGATCGTGCGCGATAAAAAGGATGCGGCTCGCCCGCCGCAGATTTCCGCCGGCGGGAAGGCGGGATTGGGCAAACAAGATGCGCCGGCGCCCGGCCCAGAGACTTCTGAGGTTCCTTCGACGAACGTCCTGGTCCTTCGCGGCGGGAAGATTTATTTCGAAGGTGCAGCGGATGAGTTGCTGCACTCGTCGGACCAGTACCTGAAAGAATTTCTGGCTTCAGCGGAATAGCATTTCAAAGAAGATCTCTGAGGAGGTAAGGCGATGGCGCAACGCAAACAATTGACGTGGGCGGAACTTCGAGTGGGATTGTTCGTGCTTGCCGGCTTGTTCATCATGGCCGTGGCGATTTTCTACGTGACCGGCGCGGGCATACTGGGCCCGAAATACCGAGTCGTAACCTACTTGCCCGAGGTAGAAAGTTTGACCACCGGTGCGCCGGTGCGCCTGGATGGCTTGGAGGTCGGCAACGTGGAAACGATGCGCTTGACGCCGCATCCACCGGATGCCATGCACAACATCACACTGGTCCTGCGCATTGACAAAAAATTCCAGGATTCGATTCGCACCGATTCCAAGGCAAGCCTGGCGACCGAAGGATTATTGGGCAACAGATACGTGACGATATCGCGCGGGCTAACTGGAACGATGATTCCGAACAACGGCGTTATTCCAGGCAAAGAAGAAACGGCTATGAAAGCCTTGGTGGAACGTGGCGCGGAGTTGATGGAAAACCTGGGGGTGCTTTCGGAAGATCTGCGCGGAATCGTCGATAAGGTGCAGAACGGGCAAGGCACGCTGGGATTGTTCATGAACGATCCTTCGTTTTATAAGCATCTAGACGCTACGGCGGCGCGGTTGGACGCCATGACGGCCTCGATTCAGCAAGGGCAGGGAACTATCGGCAAACTTGCTTCTTCGGACGAGTTTTACGATAAGGCCAGCGCGGCGCTGGGACACGTCGACGATGTGGTGGTGGCCGTCCAGCAACAGAAAGGTACGATCGGCAGGCTGGTTTACGATCCCGCCATGTACGACAGCGCCAAAGCTTTCATGGACAAGGGGAACGGAGTGTTGGACGACGTGCGCGCGGGCAAGGGCACGGTCGGCAAGGCGCTGCGCGATGACGCGCTTTACAACAACTTGAGAGACGCATCCGCCAACGTGCGAGACGCCTCGGCGAAATTGAATTCGAACGAAGGCACCGCGGGGAAGTTCTTCAACGATCCGAAGCTGTACGACAACATGACCGGGCTGACGAGCGACCTGCGTCTGATGGTCAACGATTTCCGAAAGGACCCGAAAAAGTTCCTGCACGTAAAACTTGCGGTGTTTTAGATAGCGCCGTCACGTGACGAGCAGCCATTAGACTGTTAACCGAAGCTATTTCGTGAGCACCTTCGAATTTACAATTCTGATTGCAATTGGGTCGCTGGTGGCCGGGATGATCGGCGCGCTGACGGGACTGGGCGGCGGTGTCGTGATTGTTCCGCTGCTGACCCTGGCGTTTGGCGTGGACATTCGCTACGCCATTGGAGCTTCGCTCGTTTCAGTGATCGCGACATCCTCTGGAGCCGCCGCCGCGTATTTGAAGGAAGGCTTCTCGAACATGCGCGTCGGGATGTTTTTGGAAATCGCCACCACCATTGGCGCGATAACGGGCGCGTACCTGGCCGCGAGCACCCCGACCAGAGCGATTGCGATTATATTCGGAGTCGTCCTCTTGTATTCCGCTTACTCTGCGAATAAGCCGCCGAAAGATTTGCTTAGTGATGAGCGGCCGGACCGTTATGCCACACTTCTAAAATTTGACGGAAGCTACCCAACGGACGGAGGAGAGAAGTCTTACCGCGTTCGCCATGTTCCGGCGGGCTTTGGCCTGATGTATGTAGCGGGCGTGATATCGGGGCTGCTGGGAATTGGCTCAGGTGCGGTGAAGGTGTTGGCCATGGACCAGGCCATGCGCATCCCGTTTAAGGTTTCCACCACCACGAGCAATTTTATGATCGGAGTCACTGCGGCGGCCAGCGCGGGAATTTATCTCCATCGCGGATACATTGACCCCGGAATCGCGATGCCCGTGATGCTGGGCGTGCTGGCGGGCGCGCTGATCGGCGCTAGAATTTTGCCAGGCGCGAAAGTACGAACGCTGAGGTTGGTTTTCAGCTTGGTGATCGCGGCGCTGGCATTCCAAATGATTTTTAAGGGCGTGAAAGGATCTTTTTAGACCATGGCACGAAGCCAAGCGTGGGGCGACAAGCGTTTCGAAGTGATGATGGGAAGACTGCTGCGCTTCGGCGTAATCTTCGCGGCTGCGTGGGTGCTCGCAGGCGGAATCCACTATTTGACCCAGTCCGGTGCTGCGAGGCCGGATTACAAAGTGTTTCACGGAGAGCCGGGCGGCCTGCGATATCCGCGCGAAATTATTCACGAGGCGATCGAGCTGGATGCGCGAGGATTAATTCAACTGGGACTGCTGCTTTTGATCGCCACACCCGTGGCGCGCGTGGCGTTTTCGGTGATCGGATTCGCGTTGGAGAAGGATTGGATGTACGTCGGGGTCACCCTGATCGTCCTCGCGCTGCTGGTTTACAGTTTGAGCAGCAGTTGAGGGTGATTAGCCGGACAGGGGCCGCAGTATTTCAGAAAGCGTGCTGCGGCCCCGCCGGGTGGTAGTTTGTGTTTTAGGTCGATTACTCACCTTCCTTGCCGTCGCGCGCCCTGTGCTCCAGATGCAAGCGGAGCTTTGGACGATGGCAGCGGCGGCGTGGAGATCTGCTGCCTAGTTACCGAGGGGCGGGAAACTCACCGCTCCCTCGCTTGCGATTTCCACGCCGTTGCATTTGCGCCTCGGCTTGTAGTCAGTGCATTCGCGAACCGGGAAGCGGACCTCTCGCGGCGGAAATGCGTAGCCGCAAACGATCAGAACTTCGCACGGTTCGTAACCCCGCAGGATGTGCGAGTACGCGCACCCCATGCAGAGACTTTTGCGCGGCGACGGCGGCACGTCCACTAGCGACGGAACACTCGCTTCGAACAATCCTGCCCGACGCAGCCGCGGAAAAATCAGCTTGATCAATTTTGGTCCTCCCTTCCCGGCGTGCCGAGCCCATAGGCCGGCAAGCGCGAGACGAATCAAAAGTCACACAAACACGGGAGCGATTCCGGAAGCAAACTCGAACATGGAGTGAACGCAAGCGGACGAACCCGCTCTTGTCCTTATTCCGATTTCAGAGGCTAGGATTCAGGAAGTTACGCTGAGGCTGGGACGAAACCGGACCCGATGCCGCGGCATACTTCCGCGTCCGTAGTTTGCTCTGCCGAATTGGGGTCGTGCTTCAACATACCGGATTCTCTCCCGATGGTCACATTTTCACGCAGGAACAGCTTTGCGGCAACGGAAAACACTTGAACGGGGAAAATTTGCGAGCGAACGGGGGTAATGAGCAAGCGAAAGGGAACTGAGAAGTATCGAACGGCGCTATTGCGAGTGTCATTAGGTCGGTTTGCGAACAAAGTTGAGCAGGGAATCGCGCAGCAAATAAGTAGAGACAGTCGTGGTAACCAGCGTGAGGATTGCGCCATCGAGAAAAACTCCGGCGGGCGTTTGGTGAAGCCCATCCGAGAACAGATAGTAGGCTCCGGCGGCGATGAAAATTCCGACGAATGAGAGCAAATTTGCCACGGCGATAACTCCGCCCTTTTGCTCCGGGCGCGGGCGGTGTTGAATCATGGCGTTTAGCGGCACAGCGAAGAATCCGCCGAAAAATCCGAGGAGGCTCAGGTCGGGGATCCGCAGGCGGACTGCGGCTGCGATCAGAGCGGCGAACTTTGTGGCCATCGAACCTCCCTGATGGAACGCCACAACATTCAACCATCCAGCGAGCGTTTCGGCCGGCTGTTTGAAATAAAGCAGCGCGCCGAAGATGGTCATGCCCAGAGCGCCGATCGGAATCAGTCCCATTTCGATCTTGCCACGGGAGAGATAACCCGCGGCCAAGCTCCCGAGTCCAATTCCGATTCCAACGGCGGCTTGTAGGTAGCTAGTGCGCGTGTCGTCAATGTGCAGGACGTCGTGGCCGTACACGACGATGGTGAATTGCAACAGGGCCGCGAGAAACCAGAGATAAGTATTGCCCATCACGGACCAGAAGAGCACGCCGTCGGCGTGAATTATTTTCATTTGCGAGCGGAGTTCACCAAGCGGATTCCAGCGGAATTTTCTGCGCGGATCGGCGGCGGGCACGCGCGAGATTCCGAAGCTGGTGAGCAGTCCGACGCAGGTGAAACCAAGAAGCAAAAATCCTGCGATCGATTCACGGCCTCGATATCGCTCGGCCATAATTCCGGCGGCCATGGTGGCGGAGATGCTGGCCACAAACGTTCCAAGTTCGATGATGCCGTTGCCCCAGGAGAGCCGGTTGTCGGGAAGCAGTTCCGGCAGCAAACCGTACTTCGAGGGGCCGAAAAGAGCAGCTTCCATGCTGATGAGGAAAACGGAAGCGCACTCCATCGGCAAATTGTGAAGATAGAGGCCGGCGATGGTGAAAGCCATCACGCCGAGTTCGAGAAGTTTGGTTCCGATGGTGACGCTTCGCTTACTATAGCGGTCCGCGAAGTATCCGCCGGTCATGGAGAAGAAAATGAACGGCAGAGCGAACAGCGCCCCGATGACGAGGATCAGGCGGTCGCGAAACTGATTCGGGAAATTCATCGCCACGATAATGTAAATGACGAGGAATTTGACGGCGTTGTCGTTGAACGCCGTTTGAAACTGCGTGGCGATCAGGCTCCAGAAGCCGGCTCGCCAGCTGGGAGCGGCGCGGTTCGGCCTGGGTTGTAATTTTTCTTCCATGAAGACGGTGAGATAAGCTAGCGCAGCTTTCGATAACGAGTGCCGGAAACGGAGTCAGTCTATCCAGCGCAATGCTCACTGGCAAGACGGAACGAAAATGTGCTGGAGAAGTCAGAGCTAGGCGAGAACGCGCAGGGTCGCCTTCGCAGGTTCGGGAGCGAAGGGCGTCGTAGTGGCGGGGAGCGGTGTTTCGCGCTTGTGATATTTTGTCTCGACGTAGTCGTCGAGCAGAGTTTGGAAGGCGGCGGAGAGTTCGTCGTAATTTCCTTCCAGCGTTGTGAAATGCTGGCCGTCAATGTAAACGGGGCAGCGCGGAGACTCTCCCGTGCCGGGCAAGCTGATTCCGATGTTGGCGGCTTTTGATTCACCGGGGCCGTTCACGATGCATCCCATAATGGCCAGCTTCAATTCTTCCACACCCTCGTAATGGCGCTTCCAATCCGGCATTTTGTCGCGGATGTAACCCTGAATACTCTCGGCTAGTTCCTGGAACGTGGTGCTGGTGGTGCGGCCGCAGCCGGGACAGGCGGTGACGCTGGGCGCAAATGTTCGCAGCCCGAGTGATTGCAAGAGCTCACAGGCTGCGTACACTTCCTCGCGGCGGTCGCCGCCGGGTCGCGGCGTCAACGAGATGCGGACGGTATCGCCAATTCCTTCGCCGAGCAGTATTCCCATCGAAGCTGCCGACCATACAAGGCCTTTCGCGCCCATACCCGCTTCAGTGAGGCCGAGGTGCAAAGGCTGATCGGTCTTCCGCGCGAGGTCGCGATAGATTTCCACCAAGTCGTGCGGACGGGAAACCTTGCAGGAAATAATAATTTGGTCTTTGCGCAATCCGCACTCAAGTGCCAACTCGGTGGATTCCAGCGCGGAAAGGACCATGCACTCGTTGATTATTTCTTCAGAGGATTTGCCGAGGTCGCGGTCGGTGTTCTCCTGCATCTTTCGCATTACGAGTTCCTGATTCAGCGAGCCGCCATTCACACCGATACGCACGGGCTTGTTGTGGTCGCGCGCCACATTGCAGATAGTGGAGAACTGTTCGTCGCGGCGCTGGCCGTGGCCCACGTTGCCGGGATTGATGCGGTATTTGTCCAGGGCGGCGGCGCAATCGGGGTATTTCTTCAGGAGCACGTGGCCGTTGTAGTGAAAATCGCCGATTAGGGGGACGTCGCAGCCGGCGTCGAGCAGGCGCTTCTTAATTTCCGGGACGGCCGCAGCGGCTTCCGGGATATTTACGGTGATGCGGACCAGCTCCGAACCTGCCTGCGCCAGTTCGAAGCACTGCTGCGTGGTGGAGGCGATGTCAACGGTATCCGTGTTCGTCATGGACTGCACGACCACGGGCGCGCCTCCGCCCACCTGGATTTTGCCGACTTTGACACCGACGGTCTTGTGGCGTTTCTGTGTCATCCCATAGCTATTGTAGCGAAGAGAGGGGTCGTTGGGTAGCACGCGTCGTTGTGCGTGCGTTGCGTCGATAGCAACGTGCCCGTTGCCGCGTAAGCGCGGTGGCGATACGGAAAGCGGCGCCCGGGAGTCGCCCTTGCGCCGGAGTAATCCAGCCGGCGACATGGAATCTGGAAGCTAGTATTCCGGACGGCGCGCAACCGCTCCATTCGACTTAGTGCTTCGAACGGGCGGGATGATCGTGGCCATCTTGCGGATCATGGCCAATACGAGCTTTTTGTCGTCCTCAGAAAGCGTGGTGGAATATTTCTTGATATCGGCCAGGAAACGGATCTCCTCTTCCGATAGCTCACCTAACATTTTGCGAGTCTCGCGGTCTTGCGCCGTATCGCTGCCCGGGAAAAAATCGGCCAGGGAAATTTCCATCGCTTCCGCTATTTTCGCGAGCGTTTCGAGCGAGGGAACGGTGTGTCCGTTTTCCACCCGCGAAAGGTAGCAGCGCAACAGCCCCGTGCGGCGCTCGATATCACCCTGCGATAGCCCGCGGTCACTGCGATAGGACCGAATCACTTCTCCGATATTCACTTTCGGCTTTTCTTTTGGCATGGTTACCTTCCTATAACTGGGGCGTATCTTACGAGTTACTCCCTGAGGGCGCAAGAGCTTTTTCAGGGGAATGTTCCTGACAGGAACATTCCGTTCGCGTGTGAAAAGGGAATATGAGAGGTGAGTTTCGAGTTCAGAACCGCAGAGAGTTGTGCGGATACTTCGTATCTTTGATCTCGGTTTCGGTTTATAGGACGGATTCCGAAACCTGAGCGGGTTGCACCGCACGTTCCGATCGTTTCCCGGCGCGCTTGTCTGCGTAAAGCATCTGATCGGCGCGGTGCAGCAATTCCTGAGGCGATTCGCCGGGTTTGTAATCCGTCCAGCCACGCGAGAATTGGAGCTGTATCTTCTCGTCATTGCAAACGAACTCGAAACCTTCGATGCGCGCCAGCACGTGGCGCACTTCTTCAACGCGACATTCCGGCAGCAGCGCCATGAATTCATCGCCGCCTAGGCGGACGGCGAGATCCGAACCGCGAATCGCGCGCTGCAAGCGGTCCGCAAATCCCTTTAACGCGGTGTCGCCGGCCGCGTGTCCGTACTTGTCATTCACTTGCTTAAGCGCGTCAATATCCATCAGCAGAATGGTTAGAGGACGTCCGTGGCGTTCGGCGCGGCTGATTTCCTGGGCCAGACGCTGTTCACCTGAGCGGCGATTGTAGATGCCGGTCAATTGATCGAGGGCGGCGAGCTTATACACCTCGGACGCCAGACTTTCTACTTTGGCGAGGGAATTCATCTGGCCGGTGAGTTCGCTGCGCAGCTTGGAAATTAAATTTCGCTGGTAAACAACATACACGCTGAAAAGTAAGACCAGGCCAACGAGCGCGCGCACGGACTGGTTCAGATAAAACGAGTATGTGCTTTGCTCGCGACTGAGCAGAGCGGGAAAGGCGAACGACGCAACGCCGAGCGTCAGTAGCAATATCACCGCAACGGCAGTTGACCAGAGCCACTGTTCGCGGCGCTCCAGGTGGCTCAAGTTCTTCCGGATAAACTCGGGCGGCAGTTCGACGCCGGCCGGAGTCGGAGCTATCGCGGTCTCGTTGGTGGTGGTCATCTAATTTGTATCCGTGATCGCCTAATTAGACTAATAGCAGACTTCCGGCAGGGAATTCTATGCGTATGTTCCGCCGCGTTTCCTTCCGGGTAACCCTTACTTTACCAAACCGTAAGATGCCCAGAAGTGGGATGCCAACTGCTCGTGCCGGAAATGCTACGCCGCAAGATGAATGAGCTGGCGGCATCGTTCGAAGTAAGCGCCTCGCCGACACTTCGTTGTAAATCCGCCGTGCTTCGTATCCTGAGCAAATTCCTGCCGGCGCTCTGAAAACCAATCTCCTCGACTACTTTGGCCGTGGTCGCGAAGCCCGAGACCAATTCATCGGAGGAAAAGTTCATGAAAAAAACGATCGCTTGGCTGTTCCTGTTCGTGATGGCGCTAGCAGTGGTTCCAGCTTCTCATGCTTCAATCGTCACGGGAGCGATGGGGAGTTTTGATGGGACGGCACCGATACCCGATCCGATTCCATTTCCGCCCAAGAGTACCTAAAGGCTCAAGTAGCTGGAGGAGAAGTTTCGGCTTCTCCTCCAAAGCTTTTGTGTTAGGATCTACCCCAGTCGGATGGAGATTCTTTCACAAGTCGTTGCGTATACCGGCCTGCTGATGGAAGCTGTGATCTTGGTGCGCGCGATTCAGCGTAAGACATTCGCGAAGTACTCGATATTTTATACCTATCTCCTAACCGTATTGGTCACGTCTGTGTTTCTACAGATCGCATCACACACGCTAACTAAGCCGGTTTATGCGCTACTTTATTGGCGCTTGGATTTGGTCACGCTGGCTCTCGGCTGCGGAGTCATACTCGAGATATCCAGGCACGTGTTCGCCCGGCACGTCAGCCTTGCCCTTTTTGCTCGATGGGTTGCGATTATAACGTTTGCAGCGATCTTTCTGGCGTTTGCCATACATGTGGTATTTCTGCCCCATTGGAAACCAGTCGCCAATTCTGCTGAACTGGAGAGGGATTTGCGAATAGCACAGGCAATTGCGCTGCTGTCAATTGTCTTCCTGACAGGCTACTACGGCATAGAGATCGGCAAAAACATGAAGGGACTGATTTTGGGATTTGGAGTTTACGTCGGCGCAAGCATCATTTCGCTGACACTAGGGCTCTTCATCGGCATTCAGTTTAGCCCGGTCTGGAAAGTCATCGTACTCCTCTCCTATACCGCGGCCCTCTTGATTTGGACCGTTGCCCTGTGGT
The DNA here is from genome assembly GCA_049693595.1 of Candidatus Acidiferrales bacterium. GTDB lineage: Bacteria > Acidobacteriota > Terriglobia > Acidiferrales > UBA7541 > Palsa-295. Next base: position 29,603 of record JBAVQA010000445.1, read on the forward strand.
CTTACGAGTCGTCTCCGGCTTCGCCGCCCGAACCAACGGACGTCGACTATCGACGGCTGGCTGGGCGCACCCGGCAGGCTCTAGGTTCAATACAAGAACAGTTGGATAGGACGCCCGACCGATGATTCAGCTCATACTTTCATTGCTCGTCGGGTTGCTTCTAGTCGTGTCGCTCTACTTCTTTGCCCGTCGCGCGAAGCCATCGGCAGAAGGTAGCGCGCAACAGTTGCGGGAAGCGAGGCAGACATTGGATTCCTTGCAGTACGGCCTATTGCCTAACGATTTGGTGGAGAGAATCTTCGCAAGAGGTGATCTGGAATACGTTTTTGCGGCGGCCCCTCCCGATGTTCAATCTCTCTTCCTCGCGGATCGCAAGAATGTTGCTTTGGGCTGGGTGCGCCGAGTGCGCGCCGCGGTCTTGCAATTGATGCGTTTTCATCAAGGACATGCGCGGCTGCATGCGCGGCTAAGCTTCTCGACGGAAATTCGCTTGGCGCTGAATTTCGCTGGTCTCCTTACGGCGTGCCGCCTCCTTCAGGTCACATTTTATCTGCGCGGGCCGTATGCTGCTCCCGGAATGGTGCGAGCTGCTGCCGCGGCGGCCAGCAGAGTTTGTTCGATCTCCGAGAACTCTCTCGCGTTCCTAAACGTAAAGGGGGGCGATCCGCTCGAAAATGGCGTGGCACGCCATCGCGCCTAGACCCGGAGAATTTCCATGAAATTAACGATCAGACCTACAGACGTTGAATTGGCCGCCGATGATCTTCGGCGCCGCACGCTTTCGCATATGCCTGCGCCATTGGAGCGCATGATCTACTTGGGTTCCACCCGCGATTACAACACCGGGCTGTATTACCACGACGGCCTGGCGTCTCGTTTCTCGGACGAAGTGGCATGCGAAGCCCTTGCGAATTGTCATCGCGAGGCGTACCGGCAGCTTTTGGGCGCTTCCGTCGAGGAGTTGGTTTTCCAGATTGATTCCTACATTCGATCCACACATGCCTCGCCGCTGGATTTCATTGCTGCCTGGAAGAGTCTTCAACCTTACCGCGTGGCCGTTCCCGCATCCACCGACCCGCTCGCCGTTGAGTTTCTATGCGGGAATGTCAGGATTGCCCTGGCAATTTGGGAGGCACACCGGGATGGCCGTTCCCGGCAGAGACCAGACGCATCGCCACAGCTGTTACCTGTCCAATGATTTCCGCTTCTCCGGGGTGCGCAAATTGCCTGGTGGCGCAACCCGAGAGCGGATGAGGAATCAAAGTCAGATTCGACCCATGTATTTCACACCAGGAGCACGCGTAACCTTCCCGCAGTTCGACGAAATAAATCGGCCGATCCAGCTCCGTACGCCATCCCGCAGCCGCTACGCGCTTCCGATGGCTATCGATCTGCACGAACGAACCCGGCCGTAGCAGGGGATCCATAGTACGATCATCCATGCCGATAAATCCGTACTGGCAATTGCGCACGTCCAATTTTTCGATCAGCGCTATCGGAACCTCTCCCCACACTTCGACCATCCGGGAAATCAGGCTGGTTGTCTCCACCCGGAATCCGCGGTCAAACCGCACTGGAAAACGGACGGCTCTATCCCGGTCGGCTACCTCGATGGAAGCTAAGTGCGTGTTCTGCAGCGGCAAACTGGAGTGATAGCGCACGCTATCATCGAGCTCTACGCCGAATATGCTCAATAGATCGACGAATTTCGCCCGGTAGATCACGCTCAAACTAAACAGCTTGTAGATGCTGGGAACGGAATTCTTATTTTCGAGCTGGGTCAGCCATGCGTTTGAAATCGAAAACTCTTCGTTTCCCCGGTCTTGGGCCACTTTGCGGCTAAGCTCTTCCACCTCCCGCGTGGTGACGCCGAGTCGATTTCGAAGCTCCCTGAGATAATCTCCGGGTTGCACGGTTAGCCTCATAAATGTTTTTCCAGTTTTAGCTACAGGGTTCGCTGGGTATTTGAAGCTATGATAGTGAGCCTAAAGCTATCCGCCCAGTGAATCAACTCTTTTGATAATTTGGAGCCCGCCTGCTCCAGGCTGGAATTGCGGTTTACCGTACCCTGCTTGCAATGCCAAGCAAAATTCAGCCGCGTCGACCGTAGCGCGTTCAAGTCAAAGGGCGAGAAGGAGAGGTACATTTTACGCGTCACATCATATCGCAACCCTGGTTGTGCGTTAGCGAATGTGCCACTCTGAAACTAACGGGAGATGATCTATGGGCTTTTTCTCGGATACCCCATCACATCCGGTCGGCGGAGGCGGGCAGTACTCTAACCGGCGTGAGGTTCCGCGTTTTTCGCTCATTGCGGTAGCCGTCCTCCGAGAACCCGAATCCGATACGAAGATTTCGGGGCGCATTTCCGAGCTCAGCCGCAAGGGTTGTTATGTAGATACTCTAATCGCCTTGCCTGAGGGCACCAATCTTGAAGTGCGCATTTCCCGCGATCAAGGCGTTTTCGATTCGCTGGCTAAAATTATCTACGTTCAATCCGGAATGGGAATGGGGCTTGCTTTTGTAAACACAGCAGACGAACAACTCAAGATCCTAGACTCCTTCCATGAGAAGGCCGGTCTGAGTCAAGACGGTTTTGAGTTTCTTTCTGTGGAACCTAACTTTTTCACCGAGCCGCCTCTGTCGCCATCCTTCCATCCGCAGTCTTTGATGAGCGATTTTCG
>JBAVQA010000446.1:0-1512 GCA_049693595.1 Candidatus Acidiferrales bacterium
ACTGGTGCCACGTGATTGACCGCGAGAGTTACGAAAATCCGGAAATCGCGGCAATAATTAATCGCTTTTATGTCCCGGTGAAAGTGGACCGCGACGAACGTCCCGACGTGGATTCGCGCTATCAATCCGCCATCAGCGCAATTTCCGGACAGGGCGGCTGGCCTTTGACTGCGTTCCTTACGCCCGATGGAAAGCCGTTTTTCGGCGGCACTTATTTTCCGCCCGAAGACGCGATGGGGCGCCCGGGTTTCAAACGCATACTGGCTTCGATTGCGGAGGCGTTCAAAACACGGCGGGCTGAAGTGGACACGTCCGCTGTGGCGCTGGAAGAAGCGGTGGCCAAGGCGGAAGTGTTTCGCGCGGCGCGCGGCGAGTTCGATGCGGGGATTGTGGATGCGGTGCTCGAATCGGCGCTCCATCTTTTCGACGAACACAATGGCGGTTTTGGGCAATCGCCGAAGTTCCCGCATGCCAGCGCCGTAGATCTGCTGCTCGAGCGCTATCAGTCCACACGCGACCCGCATCTGCTGCACGTAGCCGAACGCACCCTGGAGGCGATGGCTCTAGGGGGCGTTTACGACCAACTCGGCGGCGGATTCCATCGCTACTCGGTGGACGAACGCTGGTGCGTGCCGCACTTCGAAAAAATGACTTACGACAATTCGGAGTTGCTGAAGAATTTTCTGCACGGCTATCAAGTAACGCGCAAGCCGCTCTTCCGCGAAACAGCTGAGGGAATCATTTCTTGGGTGAACGAAGTGTTGTCCGATCAGTCGCGTGGTGGATTCTACGCGAGCCAGGATGCGGACCAGACTCTCGATGACGACGGCGATTATTTCACCTGGACGCTGGCGGAAGTGCGCGCCGTGCTTTCAGCGGAGGAATCGCGCGCGGCAGAACTGTACTATGACGTCGGCAAGCGCGGAGAAATGCATCACAACCCGGAGAAGAATGTTCTGTGGGTCGCGTCGAGCGTCGCCGAGATCGCCGCAAAGCTGGGGCTCGACGAATCGAACGTGCGAATTCTGCTAGCTCGCGCGAAAGAAAAACTGCTCGCAGTGCGGCGCGAGAGGCGCCCCACGCCAGCGATTGACATGACCATTTACGTTGGTTGGAACGCGATGTTTGTTTCTGCGTACCTGGAAGCAGCTCGCGTCCTGGATCGCAAAGATTGCCGCGAATTCGCACTCAAAACATTGGACCGCCTCATCGCGGAAGCTTGGGATGAATCAAAAGGTTTCCTGCATCGCGTGGGTGGCCCGCGATTGGAAGGCACGCTCGACGATCAGATTTTTGCCGCGGCGGCGCTGCTGGATGCCTACGAATCGACGCTCGATCAGAAATATTTCGAGAAGGCGGAGCGCACCATGCGCCTTGCTGTAGAACGCTTCGGCGATCCCGACGGTGGCGGATTCTTCGATCGCGCGAAAGACGCGCCGCCGATGGGTGGCCTCGAAGTGCGCCGCAAACCGCTTCAGGATTCACCCACGCCGGGGACAAATTCCGTTGCGG
>JBAVQA010000447.1:0-7877 GCA_049693595.1 Candidatus Acidiferrales bacterium
ATGCCGGAGAGCTGCACAAACACGCCGCAATCCTGGGTCGCCTCGATTAAGTTCGGGGCGGTGACAAGAGGAAGTCCGGTAATCAAACACAATTCCGCACAGACAATCCCAGCATATTCGGGATGCGTATTGATCCCGGTGCCGATTGCGGTTGCGCCGAGATTCACTTCGCATATAAGGTGCTGCGCCTCTTTGAGCCGGGCCTCGTCCTCCTCCATCATGACCGCATATGTTCCGAACTCCTGCCCAAGAGTCATCGGTACGGCATCCTGGAGCTGGGTGCGCCCCATCTTCAGGTAATCTCTGAACTCGTCCGCCTTGTTGGCAAAGGCGCTACGAAGGATGTCCAACGCAGCAATCAGGTGATTAATACCCCAATAAGCAGCAACCTTCAACGATGTCGGGTAGACATCATTTGTGCTCTGACTCATATTGACGTGCTCATTGGGATGCAATGCGTCGTAGTCACCTTTTTCAAAACCGAGGATCTCCAATGCACGGTTGGCGATCACCTCATTGGCATTCATATTTGTCGATGTACCCGCGCCACCCTGGACAACATCTACAACGAATTGATCATGCAGCTTCCCAGCGCGAACCTCCTCGCAGGCAACCACAATGGCATCCCCTAAGCGTTGGTCAAGCACGCCGAGACGCATGTTTGTGGTGGCTGCCGCTTCCTTAATCGCGGCAAGGGCTACGATCAAATCCGGATAATGACTAATCCGAACGCCGGTGATCGCAAAGTTCTCGAAAGCCCGGACTGTGTGAACGCCGTAATAAGCATCGACGGGAACTTCACGCTCGCCGAGCAGATCACTTTCTCGTCTGAATTTAGTCAATCGGCCCACACTCTCAGTTCTCGCGAATCAACCGGGGACAACAGAATGCGACGTCGCATGAAGAATACATAGAGAGCGCCGGGCACAATGAGACTGATCACCCAAGCAATATCAGCGTCAATCATGCGAGCCAACACCCCACGATAAAACGAAAGCTCAACAAACGGAATCTCCACGAGGAGTGTAACCGCATAGATCAAGAGGGTGGTTAGGTTATACGTTCCGTAGATTCCCGTTTTGTCGTAAATATCGCTGACGCTGTACCGGCCGTACCGAACGAAATAGAAATCGCAGAGATTGATGGAACTCCAGGGAACCAGCACATACACTTGAGCGATCAGAATGTCCGAAAAGTAAGCGTTGAAATTGTATTGAGTGGCGATCGCAATGACCGAGGCAACAACCGTAACCACCGTCATGATTGCAAATTTTGATCTTCTGCTGATCTTCTTGATCCCAGTGAACCCCGTACCGATCGTCGTGACCGACATGTATGCGCTGTAGAGGGTCATCACGTTCATCTGCAGAACACCCAGAATGACGATGACATATGCGATGGGCGAGATTCTCCCAAACAACCCCGCTATGGACGCCCCGGGATTATCGGCAATACCGGGGATCTTTATCGCCAGGACCGCCCCCAGCAGCATGACGAATAAAGATCCCACCGCCTGACCCAAATAGCTGTACCAGAAGGTCTGTGCAGTCGATGCTGTTTTCGGGATATATCGGGAATAGTCCGCGACCAGAGGTCCAAAGCCAATCGACCAGGAAGCTGCCTGCGTGACCGCCAGCATGAACGTGGCCCATTTGAACGCTCCGAGCGCAGGACTCCACACGTGTTGGGGAAATGGTCCGTGAAGAGCGAGAAACAGAGTCATCGCAAATAGAAACGCAGATAAACATGAAAGCGCGTACCCGACGCGATGGATAAGCTCATAGCCAACAAATGCAATGCACAGCGTCACCACGCCAAAAATCATAATCGCGGCGTTGTTGGAGACTGGACAAACCGCCTTGATGGATTCGCGCATAATGACGCTATTGGCAGCAAAGAACAAGACGTAGGAAACGACGACTACCAGAAGCGGGAAAGCGGCACCTAATACCCCGAATTGAGCCCGGCTCTGGATCATTTGAGGAATGCCAAGGTGCGGGCCCTGCGACGAATGCGCAGCCATGAAGATCGAACCAATCATTGCGCCAATGATCAGTGCCACGAAGGTCCAAAAGAGGTTCAGCCCTTCAAGGACGCTTAGCGTCCCGACCAGCAGAGCCGTCACTTGCATGTTGACGCTGAACCAGATCGTAAACAGGCGCTTTGGTGAGCCGTATCGTTCACACTCTGGAATGAATTCGATACTCCGGTGTTCGATGTTCATCGCTCGTGTATCTCGCAGCGTGCGGGCTGGTGGACCGGATCACGCCGTTCTCTCTACATTGGGTTGGGGGAATCTATGGCAAAATCCGATTGGGCAATGTGGTCGGCCACTCGGATTCCCATGGCTGCAATGGTCAGGGCAGGATTGACTGCTCCAGATGCGGGAAAGAATGACGAGTCCACCACAAATAGGTTGTCGTGGTCATAGGACCGGCAAAACTTATCGAGAGCTGCAGTACTTGTATCATTCCCAAAACGCACTGTGCCACACTGATGAGAAACAGAAAACGGAAAGTGCTTCGTGAGATTCAATTTGAATCCGGCTCCCCGCATCAATGACAGGGTGCGTTTCACAAGCTCTCTATGGCCGGTGGGGTTATTTTCAGTGTAATTGATCCGTATCTTATCGTCTTGAAGGACGACCCGGTTCTCCCGGTCAGGCAAATCTTCAGACATGATCCACCAATCGACACTGCGCGCGGCCATCATATCGCTAACGGGGCGGGGCAGGAATTTTTGATTGGCAACGATCATTCCAGACTGGAGCTTGCCTAAACTTTGAATGTTCCCCATGGGATATTTGAATTTGCCATCTCCAAAGTAGTAGTCATTAATGCAGATGGTTTTCTGGAATTTTGTAGGATTGACCCTCCAGTCCACACTCATGAGAGCTGTATTGACATGCGTCATGTAATTGCGCCCTACAACGTCCGCTGAGTTTGCCACTCCCTTCGGAGCCTTATCGCATGCCGAACGCAGCAGCAGGGCGGCGGAATTCACTGCACTCGCAGCCAATACGATGATGGGTGCATGCAATCTCTCAACCGCACCGTTCGATTCATACTCCACAGCTTCAGCTTGTCTCCCGTCCGTGGAGAGAAGAATACGTATCACCTTTGAATTCGTCTTGACCTCAAGCTTGCCAGTAGCCAACGCCGGCCGGATGGCGGCAACTTCCGCATCCGTCTTTGCGTGAACCTTGCACGGAAAGCCGTCACAGGTTTTACAGCGTATGCAAGGTCCCCCTGGATGTCGCTGTATGGCGAGGGGCAACGCGAAGGGGCGAACTCCCTGCTTCCTCAGCGCGGTCGCGACTCGTTCGATCGCAGGCTCGTTGGGCAGCCCTGGATACGGATACACCGGAACCGCAGGGGGCTCAACAGGGTCTGTGCCGACGTCCCCGTGTACCAGGTAGAGTTTTTCTGCAAGATCGTAATACGGCGCCAATTCGCCGTAGGTAATCGGCCATGCCGGAGAAACACCGTCTGCATGTTCCAATTCGCCGAAGTCTCTCTCCCGCAGGCGGAGCATCGTACCGCCGAAGAGTTTACTACTGCCACCCACATAGTAATAGTTGCCCGGGTGGAACTCATCCCCCTTCTTGTTCAGCCATGTCTCTTTTGGGACATACCTCTTCTTGAAGAAAATCGCATCGACGTCCCAATTTTCCTTTTCGGCGGGCAGGTAATCACCACGCTCGAGAATGGTTACATTCAACCCTCTTTCGACCAGGCGATGGGCGAGGGTCGCCCCTCCAACGCCACTGCCGATTACAAGTACGTCCGGACTTTTACTCATTTGTACTCAACCTCAATAGGAGAAATGTGTTATCGCAGCCTACCCTCTAAGACCCAGCCGGCATGAGAGGGCAGATTGTCGGTCACGATCGCATAGCCAGGTGCTATCGTGTGCTAACAGGAGCAGCGTGGCCATATCGCCGGACTCGTATGTTGCACTGCTCCGCGTGCCCGGCAAAGCCTTCCAACAAGCACAATCTCGATCCATAGGCTCCGATCAGTGCAGATGCCTCGTCGGTCAGGATTCTCTGATACGTACATGTCTTCAGGAACTTTCCGACCCACAGGCCACCCGTGTAGCGGGCGGCGCCGGCGGTCGGGAGCGTATGATTTGTCCCAATCACCTTATCCCCGTATGCAACGGTGGTACGTGGCCCGAGAAACAGCGCACCGTAGTTCTTTAAACGGTCGAGGAAGTAATCAGGATTACGGGTCATGACCTGAACATGCTCGGATGCAATGGCATCGGCTTCATGCACCATCTCATCCTCGCTGTTGCAAATGATAATTTCGCCCATGTTATTCCACGACTCGCGCGCGATCGCCGCTGTGGGCAACGTCAGCAGGAACTGCTCAATCTGCGCGAGGGTATCTCGACCGAGCCGCTCAGAAGTCGTGATGAGCGTGGCCTTGGACGTCGCGCCGTGTTCCGCCTGGCCCAGAAGATCAATCGCACACATCTCTCCGTCGGCAGTCTCCGCATCCGCAATGACCAGCGTCTCGGTTGGACCGGCAAAGAGATCGATGCCTACCCGGCCATACACCTGGCGTTTGGCTTCTGCCACATACGCATTTCCCGGTCCAACGATCATGTCCACTTGAGGAAATTCGCCGATACCGAATGCCATTGCGGCAATGGCCTGCACGCCTCCAATGCAGTAAATCTCATCCGCGCCTGCCAAATGAATGGCCGCAATCACAGCAGCACTCGGTCGCCCACCGAAGGGAGGGGAGACGGCGACGACATGTCGCACCCCTGCACTCTTTGCCGTGACGATGGTCATGTGCGCTGATGCGACCAGCGGATACTTACCACTCGGCACATAACAGCCTACTGTATCCACTGGAATGTTTTTGTGCCCCAGGATCACTCCGGGCAGGGTTTCAACCTCGATGTCGGTTATGGAGCGCAGTTGTTCTTCAGCGAAGTTACGCACCTGTGTCTGAGCAAATTTGATGTCGTTGATCTGTTCGGACGTCAATTCGCTTATGCACTCGTCGATCTGAGCGGGAGTCAAGCGAAAGGATACCGGATTCCATCCGTCAAACCTTTGTGAAAACCGGCGAATAGCAGGGTCACCTTCAGCCGAAATTTCGTTCAGAAAGGATTCAACGGCTTTCGCTACATCTAAAGGTGTGCCGTGTTGATTATTGTTCCCGTTCGGGCTCTTGATCCGGTAAGACACTATTGTTCTCCATTCTGAGACGGTGTGGCTATAAATGGGCTTTCGGTCGAGACTGTTCCCTTGAACTTTCCTATTGCTTCACCCAGCGGCTGAAGGGGTGCGGTCGAATAGGTCATCGCTTAAGTTCCGAGTGCTCCACCAGTGGGACTGACCTCGAGAGATGCCGGTGCGAGGACCAGAGGATCGGGGATCACGGAGTCCATAGCCGATGTATGATGCTGCAACGTCCTCATGCGGCTGATGATTGGCGCGCACACTGCGATCACGAAAATTGCAGCCATAGGAAGTCTCAACCCCACTCTTTGGCCGTAGTGAAGCGCGACGTACCCTATCATGAGTGGCTCTACGATCGGCCCCGCATAACTAATGACGCCGCACACACCTACGCCGACTCCCGGCGCGCCGTCCACCGTCGCAGCAGCACGGGTGTAGAGCATCGGAATCATGTTCGCCAAACCAAGACCGGCGCAGACAAATCCGATAATGGCGGGAACAGTCGTCGGAAACAGAATTGCCGTCAACAGCCCGCCGCAGGCCAGCAGGCCACCTCCCAGAACCATTGCGCGGGTCCCGATGCGCCGCATCACTGCATCTCCAAAGAGACGACTCAGCGCAGCTCCAAGCACATAGGCACTGAATCCCAGGGTCGCGAAACTGGGACTGGCGCCCGTAACATCTCGCACGTATTTGTAACTCCACTCGTACATACCAAACTCTGAGAAGAGTGCGAGAAAGGTGAGCCCGCTGATCACGAGCAGAGTAGGGTTTGTCCATACGCGCACCCTCACCGACTTCTCAGGAGGGTCTGCCCGCAAATCGTCAATCCTTGCATAGACGGCGAGGACAGCTACTCCAATGAAGCCCGTGGCCGCGACCATGATGACTTTGGCATCGTAACCGCGAGCGTAGAGCACGCCAGATAGTGTGGCCCCGGCGAGCGCACCGAAGCTGGCCAGCGAGTGGAAGGTTGACATGATCTCGCTTTCCCAATCTCTTTCTATAAGAGCGGCATGGGCATTCATAGACACATCCATCACGCTGTTAGCCGCCCCGAGAAAGAAGATTGAAAGAGCAAGCAAAGGAATCGAGCTCGCACGGGCAGGAATCACCAAGGTACCCGCTACCAACAGGGTGCCCAACAACATCGTCCGCCGCGTGCCAATTCGAGTTGTGAGCCACCCAGTTAACAACATGGAGAGGATTGCCCCAACCGCGTAAGGAGCAACTACTTTCCCATAGGAGCCAGGATCGAGATTCAGAGATTTGGCTATTCCCGGGATGCACGTCCCCCAGGCGCCAAGTGCTACTCCGTTCGCAAAGAAGACGGCCGTGACCGAAAATCGGGTCTGTTTTAGCGCTGAACTATGCACCATAATGCTTCTCCGTCTGCTGTCGACATGAAGGACACTTCATTCTGTTTCTCCGCCCCGTTCCCGAGGAGTGTTTGCATGGTCTGTTCCGTTTCACAGGTGTTACTGGAAACCAAGCATGACATTCCTCTTTGCCCTAACAACCTGAAAGTATTAGGGTTTCACACCGGACAATCAGTGATCAATTTCGTAGTAACGATAAGCCTGACGCAGAGTGATGCCATACTGCGCCACAGTGCGTCATGGCTCGGATTGGCCGCCCTCCAAGACGATAGGCAGGATAAGTCCGTCATAACGTGGTAGGGAAATAGTGAGTGGCGGCGTAAGTAAAAGGTGCTCGGCGTTACCGAGCCCTCAGATCCACTACCGTAAATATCCTCCTCAGACGGGCTTTGTGTTCGCTAGCAATACTTCCACTTCGAGGGGAGAGAGGTTTGGAACGCTTCCTGGTCACTTTCATTTGCGGATCATTCAAGATATACCTTTGCTCCGAACGGAGATGGCCAACGCATGCTCAATGTGACAGCATACCCGACAGGGACTCAAACGGACATGAACTCAAAACGCTCGCTTCACTGTTTTTACAACTGGCTTTCCAAAGAAGGCATGCCTGTACCGTCAGTTGGTTGGCTGCGCGCTATACGAAACGCTGGATATGACGGAGTACAGTTTGTGGAACCGCTCGAAGCGAATCTTATCCCTGAATGCAGACAACTCGGTTTGGGAGTCTGTGGCAGCGGTCGCATTAATCGTCCGGAAGACGCTTTTCGCGTTGGCAGGGAAGCCCGCCAATTCGGCCTCGAAGCCCTGACCCTTCATGTAGGGTGGGGATATGAAGACGACCCTGCTGCTGCGACTCTGATCGAGGCAGTACTCGAAGCGTCCCAACGATTTCGGCTACCGATGTATGTGGAGACGCACCGAGCCACGATATTCCAGGATCAATGGCGCACGGTGCAGTTTGTAAAGAGCTTTCCGGAATTGAAGTTCAACGGAGACTTCTCCCACTGGTATACGGGCCTGGAGATGGTGTACGGAGACTTTGAACGAAAGCTCGCCTTCATCCAGCCGGTGATCGAGAGAGTGCATTTCATGCACGGCCGGATTGGCAATCCGGGCTGCATGCAGGTCAATCTTGGGAGCCTGAACGAGGCGATCGAACTGCCTTTTGTGAAGCATTTCCGGCGCATCTGGGAAGAAGTATTTCGAGCGTATTTACATCGAAACGATTCATCATTACCGTTTTGCTTTGCGGTTGAGTTGCTCGCCTCGGACATATATTACGCACGCGAGTTTGGTGG
>JBAVQA010000448.1:0-5038 GCA_049693595.1 Candidatus Acidiferrales bacterium
TCGGCGTCCCGGCCGGCTCGCCTACCGTTCCGGCAGGCGCGGTTCCTGCGCGCGTCGAAAATCTCGCCGGACTTCCTCCCGCATTCATCGGCGTCGGCGCTCTCGATCTGTTTGTGGATGAAGATGTGGAGTATGCCCGCCGCCTGATCGATGCCGGAGTTCCGACGGAACTCCATGTAGTTCCAGGCGCGTATCACGGCTTCGATTTGCTAGTCCCCGACGCCGCAGTTTCGAAGCGATTCACGGAATCGTGGATGATTGCCCTGCGGCGAGCGTTTGCCGCCGGCTAGCCCGCGAAGCCTGATTTTACTGGCGACAAGCAACTGCATCAATCGATGTGTTACGCGGTCTCTGACGGAGGACCCAATGAAATACGTCTGTTTTGGCTACTACGACAAAGGCAAATTCGATGGCATGACTGAGAGCGAGCGAAACGCCATGTTCGATTCATGCTTTGAATATGACGATCATCTTCGCGCCAACGGACAGTGGGGTGGCGGCGAAGCGCTTCAGGGTCCGGAGACCGCCTTGACCCTCTCTTGGAAAAACGGCAAAGTGGCAACGACTGATGGCCCTTATACCGAAACCAAAGAACAACTCGGCGGCATTCTCGTCCTCGAGGCGAGGGACATGAATCATGCTGTACAGCTCATTGGCCAACATCCGGCTCTCACGTATGGCAACATTTTCGAGATTCGGCCAGCGGGGGATATGAATGAAGTCATGAAGGCAAGCGAGCAGCGACGGCGAGAGGATACCTTGCGATGAACGCGGCCACGAGGGAAAGAATGAGAGGTGTCCGAATTTGGACATTGGCTGGCGAAAACGACCATCTCGCATGACGCAGTCCATTCTAAGTGATTTATAATGTGGGCCTTTCTATTGGCACGTGTGGTGCTGATAGACGCCGCGAGGAGAAGCGAACCATGTCATTTTTCCGCGATCTGAGAGTTTCGTTCCACTCCCTGCTGCGCAGCAAAGGCCTGGCGACCATTGTAATCCTCACGTTGGCGCTCGGCATCGGCGCGAACGCCGCGATCTTTACGCTGGTGCGCGGAGTGCTGCTCAAGCCGCTCGTCAACCGCGACGAGAACCGCCTGATCTACATCCGTCAGAGCGCCCCCAGCATGGGAGAGGACAACACAACGTTCTCCGTGCCGGAAATCAAGGACATCGAAGCCAGCGTCCACTCCGTGAACGAGTTCGGCGATTTCTCCCAGATGCCCTTTACGATGATCGGACTTGGTGAACCTCGCGGCGTGCAAGGCGGCGTTGTCAGCGGCAACTACTTTGAAGTAATGGGTCTGCGTCCGGTTCTCGGCCGTCTCATCGGACCTCAAGACGACGGTCCCAATGCGGCCGGCGTAATCGTGCTCACGTATCGTTTCTGGTCCACCGTTTACAAAAAAGATCCTAATGTGATTGGAAAGACCGTTCACCTCAGCAGCATTGGCGATCGTACGGCCACGGTGATCGGCGTCCTCGAACCCTGTGTGCCGTATCCCGCGGAGACAGAGATTATCGGCAACATCGTCACCAGCCCGCATCATCTTTCCGCCACCATGGTCACAGGCCGCGTCCATCGCATGACTGAACTCTTCGGCAAGCTTGCCCCCGGCGCCACTCTCGACCAGGCTCGCGCCGAGTTGCGCACGGCTTACGCCTCTATGGTGAAGGACCACGCCGAAGCGTATCCGGATAACGGCGGCTACCGCATCGAGGCTCGGATGCTCCGCGACCAGATCACTTCCGGGGCGCGCACCGTTCTCCTCGTCCTTCTCGCTGCCTCCGGCCTGGTCTTCATCATCGCTTGCTCGAATGTTGCCAACCTGATTCTCGCGCGGACGGTTCGGCGCGAGGGCGAGTTGGCCGTCCGTGCCGCGCTGGGCGCAAGCACTTGGGCGCTGCGCCGCATGTTGTTAGCCGAAAGCCTTCTGCTCTGCGGTGCCGGCGCAGCAATCGCCGTAATGAGCGCGCAGCCCTTGGTCACCATCCTGGCTCGATACGCATCGCGCTTCTCCATTCGCGCGCTGGATTTGACCGTCGATTCCAGCCTGCTCTGGGTGGGAGTGGCCCTGGCACTAATCGCCGCCGTGATTTTGGCATTTGTGCCGCGCCTGCCCTCAGCGAACTCGTCGAATGGCATGAACCTCGCCAGCGGCGGCGTCCGCATCACCAGCAGCATCAAACGCCGCCAGCGCATCTTCGCCGTCACGCAAATCGCCGCGTCTTTCGTGCTGCTCGCGGGGGCAACCGTGTTGCTCCGTACGCTGATCGCGTTGCAAACCACCCAGACCGGCGTCGATACGCGTCACGTCCTCGTCGTTGACGTTCCAGCGCTGTACTACGGAAAAACGACTGAGCAAGTCCTCGATTTTTACAAAGAATCGATACGTCGCATCGATGCCCTACCCGGCGTCACCAATACGGCTGTCGCCGAGATCGCTCCCTGGCGCGATGCCGAAATCTTCGGTATTGGTTTGCAATTCTCTGGTGATGGGCACGTCCATGGCAAAGACGATCCTCGCGCGCAATCGCGAACCGTCTCTCCCGGCTTTTTCACCTCGCTGGACGTCCCCATTCTTGCCGGCCGCGATTTCAACGCGCTCGATGACCAGAATCAAGAGCCGGTCGTGATCGTCAGCGCCACTCTCGCACAGCGCATGTTTCCTGGCCTGGATCCCATCAATCGCCATGTCTATTGGACCGATCCCGTGCTCGAATTCCTGCCGGGCACTGACGCCGAAAAGGCGCGAGTCAAGTCGCCACACCGCATTGTCGGGGTCGTCGCCGATGTGGACGACGATCATATCGTTCCCGCGCCCACCTCCACCATTTATGGCTCCTTTGCAGACGGCGCAATGTTCGGCGGTCACCTCTTCATCCACACCACCGGAAATCCTTATTCGCTGGTAACGCCGGTAACGCAAATTATCCGGCAGCTGTCAGCCGATGAACCTGTGGAGCATCCCGCCACTCTCGAAGACATCCGTGCAAAAGTGCTTGCGCCAGACCGCTTGAACTCCCTGGTCTTTGGCGTGTTCGCTGCGGTCGCGTTGCTGATTGCCGTCGTCGGCGTCGCGGGCGTACTGGCGTTTTCTGTCAGCGCGCGCACACGCGAATTCGGCATCCGCTTGGCGCTCGGCTCTCAGCCGGAAAATCTCCTCAGAGGCGTCGTCGCGGAAGGCGTGGTAATGGCTACGATTGGCGTTCTGGCGGGGGCCGCATTCGGGCTCGTTGCGACGCGCGTGGCAGGCAGTTACTTCGGCGACTTAAAAATGCCGGGCGCATTGCCCGTGATCATTTCTGCGTTCGTGCTGTTAGGCGCGGCGGTAGTCGCTTCGATGCTGCCGGCGGCACGCGCCGCCCGCGTCGACGTCATGCAAGCGCTACGCTCGGAATGACTTTCCCGGCGCGCCCAAGTTTCCTGTAAGTCGGCATTCGTGGCTCCCGCATCGCGCGCTCGATGGGTCGAACGGATGCTGAGGCTAAGGAGCTGCGTGACTAACACTGCTTGGATTGGGGAGAGAGGGTAAGGGCGCTTGAAATTCCGCTAAGCAGTCTCCAATGTTTGAGGTCGTACCATATTCGCTCGCCAGTCTGCTTTCATCGCAGTATTATCCCTTCAGCAAATCGCATCTCCGATGGAGGAAATCCTATGCCCTCAATCGAATGTGTTCCCACTCGACGCAATTTCTTGAAGAGCGGGCTCGGAATGGCAGTGGGCTTCTCCGCTCTTGGCGTTGTTCCGGTGTCAGCCAATGCTGCGGAAAACGCATGGATAGTTGGACCGCAACCTGGCTACACGCCCGAGATCGGAACGCTGACATCCATGCTGGCCTTCACCCGCGACCAGGTTGTACATAACGTGACGGGCTTGTCGCAGCAGGATCTTGACTTCCTGCTGGATGCCAAGGCGAACACCATCGGCGCGCTGCTCCTGCATCTCGCGGCCACCGAAACTTACTACCAGATGAACACCTTCGGCGGGGTGAGCTGGGGTTCGTGGTCCGACGAAGTGAAGAAAAAGTGGGACATTCCGATGAATCTCGGAGAGCCCGCGCGCAAGGCAATCAAGGGAAACAGCCTCGACTATTACCTTGATGCCCTGCATCAAGCCCGGGAGAAGAGTCTTGCCGAATTTCGCACTCGCGACGATAAGTGGTTAGCCATGGTAGTGACCCAGGGCGACTTCTCGGCGAACAACTACGCCAAATGGTTTCATGTCGCTGAACACGAATCCAATCACGACGGCCAGATCAAATTCCTGAAAAGCCGTGTTCCCGGCGCGAAGCCAACGTCCGAATAAGGAAGCAGGATCTAGTCCTGGCAGAAAGTAGTTTCGCATAACTCTTGGACTGGGTAAGTCCTGATTGATGCGGTACTCGGAGAGGTGAACTCGCTCGCACGAGCTAGCTGGACTAAGGACTTCTGAATGTTTGCCATTTTGCTCGCTAGGTTAAGATTTGGGAGGGACAAGAGATGGATTGGAAACAGTTGGTCCAGTTTGCGCTGCAGGGTAGCAGTGATTTGGAACAATATGCCATTCTGCTGGTACGCGTTTCGATCGGGCTTTTTTTCGCCATCTCCGGGGCAAACAAATTGTTTTCCGCCGGCGGCACTAAACAAGTTTACGACACGCTCGTTAAGGCCAAAGTTCCGTTTCCGCGCCAGACGGCTTATTTCGTGGCGGGTGTCGAGTTCGTTTGCGGATCGTTGCTGACCGTGGGGTTTCTTTCGAGCCCGGCCTGCGCGGCTTTGTTGATCGATATGATTGTCGCCATCCTGACCAACACGCTTGCCACCGTGCCTAAAGGGCTATCGCGTCTTAACTGGCTCGACGACGTCCTCTACCTTCCGGAAGTTCTGTACGTGCTCTTCTTTATCTGGCTGATCTGCTCCGGTCCGGGAAAGTTCAGCGTTGATTTCTGGCTCGCCGGCAAGTTACTGGGGTGATCGGGCATTGCTCCCGCGATAGTAAGATTCGTGCGGAAGGGATTCTAAGGGCATGGCTCGGCCGCTATCGCTGAACGTTGGG
>JBAVQA010000449.1:0-8163 GCA_049693595.1 Candidatus Acidiferrales bacterium
TATCCGCCACGTCTATCTCGACCTCGACAGAAAGGGTGACGAGGCTCTCGAAGCGATTCGAAATTCGCCTTCAGTGCCACCGCCAAACTTTGTCCTTGATACCTCACCCGGCAAGCACCAGGTCGTATGGAAAGTGAGCGGATTCAGTCAGGACGAAGCGGAATCTTTACTGCACAGCCTCGCCAATCAATTCGGCGGCGATCTCGCGGCAACGGACTCGACGCGCGTGCTTCGCGTGCCGGGATTCGCCAATCGGAAACTTCCCGAGGAATTCATCGTCCAAGCGCGCCAGGAAAGCGATGCGCTCTACACGCTCCGCGATTTCACTATCCATGAAGATTCACCCGAAACACCCCGGCATCTAAGCGACGACCAAGAACGCCCACGGACGGTACCCAGCGACCACAAAAGCCAATCCGAGCACGATTGGGCCTACGCGAAGCGCGCCCTCGCTCGCGGCGACGATCCCGATGTCGTGATTCAGCGCATTGCCGACTATCGCTCGGAAGATAAAGACGATCCGAATTACTACGCGCGGCACACCGTGTCAAAGGCCCAGCAAGAGCTTGAATGCAAGAGCGTTGTCGTGGAGAAAGCAGATGAGGAACCCGGTCGCACGCATCAATGACGCTCCGGTCTGTGAAATATTCCGGAGCGGTTCTAAAAACACGGCCCCGCGCTGTGACCATGTAAGACCCTAGAATGTCAGCGATCACACAGGATCGATTTCAAAGTAAACCGTCAGACGGAACGGGCCAGGAATCTTGTGCTAACATTCCTCCCCGAATCCGGCAGAGCCATGACCCAACGAAAGGGAGGGACATGGCTCGCACACGTTACCAGTACGGAGAAATAGTGGTTAAGCACGGCAAAGCGCATGACAGCTATATGGGACGGTGGAAAGAGGATTTCCGTCTGTCGAATGGCCAGATCATCCGAAGAAAGCGTTCCAGGGTCTTCGGAATCGTCGGAAGAATTACAGAGAAGCAGGCCAAGAGGCAGCTCGACGGCGTCCTTGCCCGCGTCAACGATCCCGGTTATCTCCCCGAATCGGTCACGACGTTTCAGGCTCTTGCTCAAGAGTGGGGCGACCAAGCGTTTCGAGAGATGAAACCCTCCACGGTTTTGAATATGCGTGGACATCTCGCGAATCACTTGCTTCCTTTCTTCGGCAAGCGGCAAGTTCGGGAAATCAGCACACGGGACATTGACACGTTCCTATCGAAGTTGGCTGTCAGTCGTAAGACCAAGAAGAACATCTTCAGCACGCTCAAACTCATCCTGAAGCAAGGCCGGGCATGGGGAAACGTGCGGGAGAATATCTGGGAGTCAGCCAAGAAAATTGGAAAGTCGGAAACGGAAGTACGCGCCTATTCGGATGCTGAAGTGGAAGACATTCTCAGCAGGTCAACAGGAGCGGTGAGGTTGTTCTACTGGCTAGCCGTTGAAACCGGGATGCGGGCAGGAGAACTGTGTGGGCTCCGCGTTTGCGACGTTGACCCAATCAGAAAACTGCTTCGCGTCCGTCAAGCCGTGTGGCGCGGCAAGGTTCAGTCTCCGAAGACGACGAACGCAATTCGCGATATCCCCATCCCAATTCAGATTGTGGATGCACTCAAAACCCACATTGGAAACCGGGCTGGAGGCTTCGTCTTCACCACGAAGAACGGCACGCCGTGGAATTCTGACCTTGTGTTGAAGAGACACCTGCGCGGGAAGCTGAAAGTTACGAACGGTCATTTGCATATGTTCCGACACACGTTCGCAACGCGGCAGCTACAAGCTGGGGTGCCAGTGACTGTGGTGTCCAAGATTCTAGGGCACGGCAGCATTTCAACAACTCTGAACATTTACGCGCACGTCTTGGCTGAGCACATGGAGCAGTTTGAGCGTCAGCGTGCTCGAATTCTGGGCACTTATCGGGCACCTGACGCGGGTGCGGTTGCAGAAGAGCGGCAAGTCGCGTAGTATCTATGGCGCGGGGTGGAGCAGCCTGGTAGCTCGTCGGGCTCATAACCCGGAGGTCGTTGGTTCAAATCCAACCCCCGCAACCAAAAAATCTTTCCTTTCAGTGATTTCCGCGAACCCTGCAATCATCCGAATTGAAAAATTCTTGAGCTAGAGTTTCGGAAATCGATCAGTTGGGGGCCGTTTCACCCAGTCCTCAACGTTCAGAACCTTTGATTTAACGAAGCACCCTCACGCCGCGGCAGAAAAATCGCTCGTACTCGGAAAACAATTCACACACGATGGGCCATAGAGGCCTCGACGATTTTCTAGGGAATTATTGGCGTCCACCTGGATTCTCGGTCAGCGGCACATTGATTTCTCGGACAGGCAAGTCAATTTCGCCGGGGCGCGCTGGGGCTTCAAGACCGTCGGTGAGCAACAGGCCCTGCAGGGTGATGGCATTCACCCAAAGCTCCTGGAGCGCCTCAATATAGCCGCCTTGCAATTCATAAAGAGTTTGCTGGACCTTGAGCACTTCGGGGTAGGAAGCGGTCATTAAACCGTATTTGCCGACAAGCAGCTCATATGCTTTCTGAGCGCGAGGCAACAGCCGGTTGGTGTACTGATCGACCGTGATGCGCGAATTGCGGTACATGGCAAGAACTCTAGCGGAGCGTTCGCGAAGAGTAAGTTCGACTCGGGTCCTTTCCGCTTGGGCGCGGGCAATATCGCTACGAGCGGCCTGAACATTGCCTTGGTTGCGATTGAAGATGTGCAACTGTACGCCCACTTCGGCAAAGCCAATCAGTCCGACGGAATGGCCAATGGCGGGATCGAGGGCCTCATGGTCTTGCGAAATGCCAGCGCGGAATTCGAGATCGGGAATCGGCTCGCGGCGCGCCCGGGCAAGCACGGCGTCGGCACGATCCACACCGGCTTGCGCGATATCCGCCGCCGGACTGTCGCTAAGCATGGCTTCGACAGTCTTGGCTTCGTCGAGGTTCGGCAAATCGCGGTCGAGATAACCTGCCACCGTTCCTATTGCGAGATCCGGGTTTCCGACCACGGCGGCCAGGACGCGCCATTGCTGGCGCAGGACATTCTCCTGAAGCAACACATCCATCTGCCGCTTTTGCTCCTCAACGTCTGCCAGCAAGACCTCGCTTTCATCCGCCTGACCAATGTTGCGGAGTTGCCCGGCAGTCTTGCCGGCTTCGGCGAAAATTCCGGCGAGATCTTTCCTGGAATCCAACATCTCCTGCGCGGCCAGAACCCGGTAGTAGGAGATACGAACGGCATTTATCACGCGCAGATGTTGCTCCTGAGACTCCATCTCGGCAATCCGAACATCTTGCCCAAAGATTTTGCGATTGAGCGCGAGCTTCCCAGCGGTAACGACCGGCTGCGACACAAAAACCCCCTGCTCTCCGCCCCCGAAACTGCCACCGCGAATCTCGTCACCCGCATAGCCAACCGTGGGATTCGGAGGTAGTCCCGATTGAACTTGACGCGCTTTGGCGGCGTCGATTTCCGTGTTGGCCTCGGCCAGCGTGGGATTTCGTTCGAGTGCCATTTCTTCCAGGTCTTCCAGATGAATGAGCGCCCCCGTGGGATTTTCCTGCGAACGGCCCATACGTGGAAGGTGCGGCGCGACGACGGGAATATTCCCGTGGTGGTGCATTTCCGGCACTTGTGACATGTCCGGCGTTGGTGACGCCTGCGGACCAGGATTTTGAGCGGCGACCCCCACGGGATTTAGCATCATCAGGATGAGAACTACAGCGAGCGATGAAATCTCAGCGACAGTCTTCATTATCGTTTCTCCTGTTCCTTGTCTCGCGCCGAGCGCAACATTATTCGTAGCGCTGTTCGGGAGGTTCATTTCGCTTGGTTTCTTCTGGCTAACCCGCTCGCTTTGAGGGCGATAATCTCGTCATATTTTTCCGTCGGCAGAACCCGCACCAGCGTCATCATGCCCATCATGTTGGCGCTCCAGTTCCGCCGCAGGCCGTAGGTTTCAGGTTTGGCTACCGCTTCGTCCATGCCCATATCCATAAAAGCATCCTGGGGGAAGCCAGGAACGGAATTGGGGTCCTCGGCGATGGGTGCGTGATGGACATGTTGGAAACCAACCGTGCTCGCAAGTGTTTGCATTTGACTCAAAGCCTGCTCGTCGTTTGTAGCCGCCGTCATAATCATGCGATCCTGCGAAACCGTGCCGTTCAGCAGCAGGTCAGACATGCTGTTCATCATGTGGTGCGGAAGATGGCAATGCAGCATCCAGTCGCCGGGATGTTTGGCATCGAATTCAATGTCGCGGGCTTGTGCTACTCCAACCAGCACGGTGTTTTCGCGTCGCCAAGTGGATTCAGGCGAGCGTCCCGCTTCCGTTCCGGTAACCACGAACTGATTGCCGTGCAAGTGGATCGGATGATGGTCCATCCCCAGGTTAACGATGCGAATGCGGACTCGGCTGCCGAGTCGCGCAATCATAGGGGTGATAGCGGGAGCCGAGACACCGTTGAACGTCAGCCAATTAAATTCCATGTTCGCGGTGTTCGGAACCGTGCTGTCTGGAAGAATTGCCCATTCCTGCAGGACAATGCCGTAATCGTGATCCACGCCAGGTTTGTACGGTTTTTCGGGATGCAAAATGAACATGCCGATCATGCCCATCATTTCTTGCATCGCGCCGTGCGAATGGTAGAAGTAGGTTCCTTCCTGATGCAGCGTGAATTCGTAAATAAATCGTCCACCGGGCGGAACTGGTGTTTGCGTGACGTAGGGCAAACCGTCCATCTCAATCGGAATTTCCAGGCCGTGCCAATGAACGGTGGTCGATTCAGGCAGGTGGTTGTCGAATATGATGCGAATGCGGTCGCCCTGATTGGCCTGGATCGTCGGGCCGGGACAGGTTCCGTTGTAACCCCAGACCTCCATCGTCTTGAACGGGACGATTTGGCGTTTGACCGGCTCGGCAACGAGACGAAAAACCTTAACGCCGTTGTCCAACTCGAAAGGCAGGTCGGAAACATCGGGTGTGACAACAGGCAAAAACGCCGCACCTTGGTCGGAAATGCTTTCTGGCATCTGCATTTCTTCCTTTCTCGAATTGTCTTGACCCTCCACGACACCGTGCGTTGCGAGAACGCCCGCACTCATAAGTGCTGCGCCTTGCAAGAAATTTCGACGAGTTCGATTCATATTTCTCCTCACCCTGACTCCGGTTGACCTCCGCCGGTTCTGTGAAACTGACGCTTGCCGAAAAAGACCACTCACCGAGCCGCGGTTTGCTCCTTCGCCGCCGCTGTCTTTAAAACGCGGTCGGAGAGACCTCAGGCCTGGCCAGATGGCACGTTGATCCCGATTTTGCTTTAGCTAGAAGGTGGTATAGGAAACGACTAGATGCGAAGAACGGAAACTCGCTGATAGAGAGGGTCCTCTACAGTAGGTGGGGAAGCTAAGTGAGAGAGCCTTGATTCATTCAGGCTGCGGGCATTGCCGGCCCAACGCTTATGAAGCAAGTCAAACTCAAGTATCGGCCAGCTACCGGTTGGCCGAAATTGAGGCGGGCCTTCTACTTTCACAAGGTCGAGGCTGGAATGATGATGAAACGAGCAGCCCGACCCCCGATGATGAGTGCTTCCTGAATCGGAGGACGAGCAGTGTTCGCAATCGTGGCCGGACGACTGGTGTTGTTGGTCAAGACACAGGCCAGAGGTACAGATGGTAGAGCAAAGCGTAGCGCAACTCGCGGTCACCGTGAAGACCGCGAGTAAAATACGCGCTCGCATTTTCCCAAAAGCCATCATCTCAATTTTTGGACTATACGCTTGCGGGTCGACAGGCGCAACACGCGCATCGACCTGACGCCCCTGTATTCGGACAACGGAAGACCACCAGAATACATAATGATGTTTCCCTAGATGTAGAAAATCCATTGCGGTTGCCGCTATGAGCTAGACCTGCCAATTCAAGCGGGCGTACGGAGGCTAGGTTCCGGTGTGTACGCGGAGAATTCGGAGCATGCGACGCAGGGGCTCGTTAGTCTCAGCCATACCTTTCGATTCTTCTTTGGTCTGGCCGCCGGGCATATTCTTATCGATCCATGGAATCAGACTGCCGGCGAGGGGCACCTCTAATTCCCGGACGGGCAACGAGCTGGAGCGCTGTGCGTCGATGACCATGCGATCGACTTCGAGCGCGTTTTCTGATGGAGTTTTTCGTGTGGGGTCGGTGAGACACTCCATCTGCTTCACCAACTCCAGCATTTTTGCGGCGCCGACGCCGGACGCTGCCTGATAGGTCATGGACGTGATCCACTCGACGAGGCCTGCTTTCAGCAGCGCGGCGATTCCCCATCAGCATCAAGCTGACGGTACAGTTCCCGCCGGCAAATGTGCGCACGCCATGCGCGAGTCCGCGTTCGATCACATCAGCGTTGACGGGATCGAGAACGATTACGGCGGCGTCGCTCATACGCAGGGTGGACGCGGCATCAATCCAATATCCCTTCCAGCCACTCTGGCGCAGCGGGGCATACACTTCGGTCGTGTATTCACCACCCTGGGTGCTAAGCACGAGATCGCAGCTCGCAAGGTCACGGAAATTCGTGGCGTCCTTGAGGGTCGCCCCGTCACCTTCTTTAGGCGAGGCTCCGCCGATATTAGAAGTGGAAAAGAAAACAGGCTCGAGACCAGCGAAGTCATCCTCTTCCCGCATTCTCTGCAAGAGAACGCCGCCGACCATTCCTTGCCAGCCGATGAATCCAACTCACAGCATGATCCTCCGAATGCCGATTAGTTTACCTTGTTCCGTTGAGTTTTCTGGATAACCGACGCGGCGTGAGAACGATTTCGTTCGACTACAAGTCCTATCTCGCCCTTAAGGCGGACGGCTCACCTGCACGTGCCTGCTACTTTGCCGCTGGTGGATTCACAAGGCCCGTTGCGGAAGTGATGCGGGCGTCGGGCCCCAGCGCAAACACGTTGGTCCCGCTCATAAGTTCCCGACCGTCGGCGCCGCTCGCGATCCAGTCTGCCAGCACCACGCCTTGGCAGTGACGCACGTCGCCCTTGCGACGCATTCGCACCCCCGGCATGAATCGCTGCGAGGCTCCCGCATGAGCTGAGAGGTCGGCCAAGCCGTCGAGCAAACTGAAGCGGTCGCGGAAACGGACTTCCGGCGCAGCGATCTTGGCGAACGCCCTGTCCCGGGCCCGGTCATCAGGCACGGCCCAGGCTTCAAACCATCCGTCCACCACACCGGCCGAGTTCGCGAAAACTTCATCGGAGACAATGTTTGCGAAAACTGAGAGCTGATAGCGCCATCCTTGCACATGATCGTCACGCACGGCTGCTTCGGGGAATTCATGAAGAAGATGAAGGCGGGTGCCGGCTTCGCAGGGTTCCAGAGAGATTGTCACGCGTGAACTGCCCGCGGGAATTGGCTTGCCGGTGGCAAATCCGTAGGTGAACACCATGCGTTCCGGAGGAACCACTTCAAGGACTTCGCCAAGCGCTTCCACTCCGCCGGGGTTGCGAATGAGGACCTTTCCTCCGGCGCGAGCGTCAATAGTGGAACCGACGCCCCACCATTTAGCCCATCGCGCGCTATCGGTGAAGAAACGGAAAACAGTCGCAGGCGATGCTTGAATTACGACTGAGCGATCTAGTTTGTGCGTAAGCGGTCCCATGATTTGGCAACCTCCTAAGTTTTTCTCCGTCGGCGGTGCGGACGCGGGCCGCGACGGGATTCCTCCAACTCGGCCTCAAGCTTTAAGCTCCATAGTTTGTCGTTCCACATACGTTCCAACATCTCAGCCAACGAACCGAGCGCCTCGCGGCGAGCGCGGTAAAACCTTTGGCGGCTTTCTGCGCGCGCCTCTACCAGACCATCTTCGAGCAAAGAGCGAAGTTGTAAGGACACGGCTCCGAAAGTCACGTCCGGCATCGACTGATGAATGGTTCCGGCGCTCAGTTCCTGATTCCAGACGAGGCGCAGAATCTCGCGGCGACGAGGCGAGGCGAGCGCGTCGAGGATGGTAGTTTCTGACAGCACGACAATAGTTTAGTTTCAACTAAAATAATGTCAAGCCTTATTTTTGGCCTGCTAGCGGCGGTTAGACACCCAGATGTTTATCCAAATAACCCCGATTTCATGGCTCACCGAGGGGCTTGTAGGCTCGGAGGATCAACAGGGACGGTGTAGGGT
>JBAVQA010000450.1:0-2195 GCA_049693595.1 Candidatus Acidiferrales bacterium
CGCAAGCCCCGTCGCGAAACACCCAGCAAGAACAAGAACTCGAACGAACGTTAACTTACGCATTGCAATTCCTCCCTTTGATTAACTCTTGCTGAATAACTTTTGACCGACTCAGCCGAGCGCTACCGCTATTTGTAAGAATGGCTGGAAATTTTATCGCGCTCGTTCCTTACTACATCTAACACCGGAATCAGCAGAATGTTTCGAGCCGATTCGCGCGACCCCGGTTTTCGTAACGCCGGCGTCCCGCCGGCTCTTTTGACTTCTCGTCAGGGCACGGCTTCAGCCATGCCGATTGCATCGAACCCGAAGGGGTTTCAACCCCTGAGGACCCAGCAGCTAAAGCCGTCGGCCCGCACTCTCCTCGCGCGCGTTCAACAATTATAGGGACGAGCAAAAGCGCGGAAACTTTCATCTGGAAAAGTACTCCCAGTGTCAGTTAACACCGTTCTACGCTATTCATAAGTGGAGTCTTACGAAACGCGCGGAGTTCGCCTCTCGCCATCGAACCTGCCCCGCCGAACACACCACCGCCTGTACCCCCGTACAGCGCCGCACTTGGCGAGTGGCGCGACTCCGGTTCTCGTAGCGCCGGCGTCCCGCCGGCTCTTTTCGGTCCTCCCATCCACCTGCTCGCATAATCGCTGCATCGAGTTAATTTTTCTTTTTCGCTTGCACACCCTCACCCCTAAAATAGGACGACGACTTTGCATCGTCACGCGCGAGGCGAAACATGCGAATCACAATTGCGCATAACCGTACGAAAGCAGCAGCCATCGAATCCGTCGACCGCTCCTTCAACGAAATGTTTCAAGAAGCCGCCGGCCTCCCGGTGCGCCTGGCCGTAAAGCAAAAGACATGGCAAGGATCCACGCTCAGCTTCCAACTCACCGCAAAAATGGGCCTCTTCAGCACGCCCATAAAAGGAACGGTCGAAGTCACCGACCGCGAACTCATCGTGGACGCCGATCTCGGCCTGCTAAATCGCCTCCTCCCCGAAAAAACCATCCAAGAGGTAATCGGCACCCGCATCAAAGGCCTTTTGAACTAAGTCATCCGCTCACCGCGTCATCACGACCTCCCGCGTTTGTGGTACGTTCAGATACTCACCTGGGAGGGCCGATGCCCCCGAAAACAGACGGCATTCTTGAATCCTCGTTGTACGTGACCGACGTGCCGCGCTCCGTTCGCTTCTACGAGGAAACATTTGGCTTCCGCGTCATCACCGACTTCGGCGAGCGCGGCTGCGCGATGCAAGCAGGCACCCGCCAAGTTTTACTTCTGTTCAAGAAGGGAGCTTCGCGCGCGATCCAATCCCCTCATGACGGCGACGGCGAACTGCATCTCGCCTTCGCCATACCGTCCGCCGAATTGCCCAATTGGGAGTCGTGGCTTAAAACCAGAGAAATCCCTTTGGAAGAAAAGAAGAAGTGGGAATTAGGAGGCTGGAGCCTCTATTTTCGAGACCCCGACCGCCACTTGCTCGAACTCGCCACCCCCGGCACTTGGCCAGTCTATTGAAACGAGATGTCCGCCTATCGCTTTTATCTGACCGCAGAACTAAAGTGCGGGCACACGTTCGTCCTGTTTGACCAACGCCGCCCGCAGGAGCACAATCACACGTTCCCCCGACGCATAAAGTAAAGACGCATAAAGAAAGAGGTTGCGCATGAAACTTCGTTTAGCGGTCGCGTTCATCAGCCTGGCAATGGTTACTTCTCTCGGAGCGCAAAACGCTACTCCTCCCGCCGCTTCGCAGACGCGCTCCATCACCGACAAAGACCTCTTCGACTTCATCTGGGTCGCCAACCCGCAACTTTCGCCCGACGGGACGCGAGTCGCATTCACGCGCGTAAACGTGGACGAAAAGCGCACCGGCTACGAAACTTCCATCTGGACGGTCGCCACCTCCGGCGGCGAATCTCCCGTGCGTATGACGAACGGCAAGCACGACGCGCAGCCGCGCTGGTCCCCGGATGGCAAGCGCATTGCCTTCGTTCGCGGCGGCGATAAGGACGAAGCCGGGAAAACCAAACCGCCGCAAATCGCGATGCTGTCGCTGGCAGGCGGGGAAGCGTGGATCATCACCGATCTGCCGAAAGGCGCGTCGAGCCCGCTGTGGTCGCCCGACAGCAAGCGCATCGCATTTATGAGCACCACCACTCCGGAAGACATCGAGAAGGCCAAGCACAAAA
>JBAVQA010000451.1:0-4647 GCA_049693595.1 Candidatus Acidiferrales bacterium
TTGCTCGTGAGCGTGAATGAGACCGCGGAGGGCGCGTCTGAGAACTCGGCGCAGGACAGGATGAAAACGCTGCATGTGGCGATCGACCAAACGGCCGACGGGTACAGCGTTCACCCCGTGAATTTGGAAGACACGGGCGGGCACGTGACGGTCGATCTTGACGTGACCCTGCCGAAGAAAGTGTCGGTGACAGCGAATTCAGAGCGAGGCGACATTCACATTTCAGGCGTGGCAGGCGCGGTGACAGCCACGGCGCAGCACGGCGATATTGAAGTGCATGATGTGGCTTCGGACGTCAGCGCGAAAATGACGAAAGGTGATACTCGCATCACCGGCGTGGCCGGAAACGTGAGCCTCGCCGGACGCGGAAACGAAATTGAGATATCTGACGTGAAGGGAAACGCTGCGATCGACGGCGATTTCTTTGGGCCCATCCGCGTGAGAAGCGTGGCAGGAACCGTGCATTACCGGTCGCAAAAGGCGGATTTGACGCTGGTGGGAGTGCGCGGCCGACTGGAGCTGGATTCAGAGCAAATCGAAATTTCGGACGTGAGCGGTTCGGCGAAACTGGTCACCCATGACAAGGACATCGACCTGGAAAACGTCAACGGGCGCCTGGATATCGCCGACACAAAGGGGGACATCAAAGTCCGTTTTTCCCAACCACCGCGCGAAGACATTAACATCGCGGACGACTCGGGAGGAGTGGATGTGACGCTGCCTTCGAACTCCCACTTCGAAATTTCCGCGGTTTCGCAATCCGGCGAGGTGCAAAGCGAGTTCGAGGATTCTTCCTTGAAACTTGAGAATGAGAACGGTTCGGGAAGACTCAACGGGAAGGTAGGAGCAGGCGGACCCAAAATTCACATCACCACGAGCTACGGAACGCTTTATCTGCGCAAGTCCTTTTAAGTTTCTGCTCCTTTTCCTCGCAAGCGTTCGAGAGTTGCAAAAAATTCGGGGAACGAAACTCCCACGCAACCAGCCTTGCGAATCACCGTGTCGCCTTCGGCACCCAGCGCGGCGATGGCCAGCGCCATGGCGATTCGATGATCGCCTGCCGGCTCAACTTTGGCGCCTCGCAGTTGCCCCGCGGAGCGTCCTTCCACTCGCAGGCCATCCGGAAATTCTTCCACGCGCGCGCCCATCTTGCGTAACCCTGCAGCAATCGTGGCGATGCGGTCGCTTTCTTTCACGCGCAATTCCTGCGCGCCGTGAATTTCGATTCCCTTCTCAGTGAACGGACCCAACGCTGCGAGCATAGGCAGCTCATCAATCATTTCAGCGACATACGAGCCGCTGATTTCACCGCCGGCAAGAACTGAATGGCGCACCGAAACGTCGCCAATCAATTCCCCGTCGCGCAATTGGACCGATGCGAGATGAATGGCAGCTCCCATGGAAATCAGAAAATCGAGAACACGTGTGCGCGTGGGATTCAATCCGACGTTGTGCAACATCAACGAAGAGTCCGGGACAATTAGCGCGGCCGCGATGAAAAAGACTCCGCTGGAAAGATCTCCTGGAACAATCAACTGGCGAGCTTCGAGCTTCGGACGCGGATGAACGCGCACCGATTTGTTCAGGCTTTCAATCGTCGCTCCAAACTCGCGCAAAGCGAGTTCGGTGTGGTCACGGGTGCGGACGGTTTCACGCACGGTGGTAACACCTTCGGCGAAAAGGCCGGCGAACAGGATTGCGGACTTCACTTGCGCGCTCGGAATCGGCAGCGAATAGTCTATGGGACGCAAAGCGCCGCCGCGGATTTCCAGCGGCGCGCAATCATCGCCACGAGCGCGAATTTCGGCTCCCATTTTTCGTAATGGTTCCACCACGCGCCGCATGGGGCGGGCCCGCAAGGAAGCATCGCCGGATAGAGTTGAGGTAAAAGACTGGCCCGCGAGCACTCCTGCGAGCATGCGGATCGTCGTGCCCGAGTTTTCAGCATCGAGAGTGCGCCGAGGAGCCTGCAAACCACCGAGTCCCCGGCCGGAAATGCGCAAGCGCTCGCGGGTGAAATCGATCCCGATACCCAGGCGGCGCAGACAGTCAAGCGTGCTTCGGCAGTCGGCTGCGGTTGCGTAGTTCAGTATTTCGCTGCGGCCCTCCGCAAGCGCCGCAATGATCGCGTAGCGATGCGATATGGACTTATCGCCGGGAAGCTCGATCACGCCTTCTATGGTGCCGCCGGGCGATATCGTTTTGTTGCCGAACATTTTCGCCATCGCGCGATTCTAGCATGGGCCGATTTGCTTCCCATGAACGCGGCAGGTATCATTTACGTTCATGGCTTTAGCCCTACGGAAGCGTTCTTTCGCATACCTCTTCGCCCTCATCGTAATTCTTGCGCTGCCGGCCTTTGCGGGCGACACCGCGACGACATTCCCGCTAGACCAAATTAAACCGGGCATGAAGGGTGTCGTTTACACCATCTTCGCCGGTGATGAAATCGAGAAAGTGGATCTGGTTGTTTTGGGCATTCTGCACAACGCGTTGGGACCCAAACAGGACATCATTCTGGTGCAACTTCTCGGCGAAAAAGCCGAGCATACCGGCGTGGTCGCTGGGATGAGCGGAAGTCCCGTTTATTTTGACGGGAAGCTTGCCGGCGCGCTGTCTCTGAAGTTGGGCGTATTTTCAAAAGAAGCGATCGGCGGAGTGACGCCGATTCAAAGCATGCTCGAGGTCGAAAAGGATTCTGTCGCCCCGCATGGCGGCGCCACTGCATCCGCCGTAAATACGGGAACGTTCCCGGCAGCTTCGCAGGTGGCTTTGCCGCAAGAGTTTTCCACGCGCACCGGCGCCGGCGCGGGACAATTTCTGGTTCCCATCGAGACGCCGCTAATTTCCGCCGGGCTGTATCCGGACACAATCGCGCAATTCAGCAAACAGCTTTCCGGCTGGGGAATGAGCATGATGGCGGGAGGAAGCGTCGCGGCGACCCCGGAAGACGCCCAGGTAAAACCCGGTGACATGGTAGGAGTCGAACTAATTCGAGGCGATCTTTCTATCGCTCCCGGATGCACGATAACGGCTGTGGAGAGCGACGGAACGATTCTTGCCTGCGGCCATCCCATATTTTCGTTCGGCTCGGTATCGATGCCGATGACGCGCGCTCACGTGGTTACCACTCTGGCGTCCTCGATGGCCTCGACCAAAATTATCAGCACCGGGGGAACGATCGGTACGCTGACTCAGGACCGCACCACGGCGGTTATGGGCAAGCTGGGCGCGGGACCGGCAATGATCCCGGTGGACGTGACGCTGGTGACTCCGAACGCCGAAAAGAAATTTCATTTTGAAGTGATCGAAAGCCCGCAGCTCACCCCCCTGTTGGTCGCGCTGGCGACTTATAACGGCATCGTTGGAAGCCCGGCGTATGGCGAAGGCTGGACACTGCGAATGGAGGGTGACATCGACCTGCAAGGTCACACGCCCGTCCATTTGGAAAATCTCTTTGCGCCCAACGATCAGCCGATCCCTAGCGGCTTTTACGTTGCGACCGACGTTCAAAGTATTTTTGCGCGCATTTATTCGAATCCGTACGAGCCGCCGCACGTGCAGGGCATTCGTCTAAAAGTGACGGCGCTGGCCGAGCGGCGCTGGTCCATGATTGACAACGCATGGATCGAGAAAAGCGAAGTTGTGCCGGGAGAGACAGTGTCGGTGAAGGTTTTGCTGCGGCCATACCGCGGCGAGCCGTTCATTCAACAAATTCCAATCACGATTCCGCCGCAGACCGCTCGAGGGACGCTGCAACTCCTAATCAGCGACGGCGAAACGCTGGATCGCACGCTGGATCCAGTGGTTGGAATGCAGGGCCCGCTTCCAGGACTGGAAGAGCTGATTAAATTAATCAATCGCGGACGGCAGAACGACTTCCTCTATGCCACGCTGCTGCAGCCAACTACGACTCTGCTGATAGAAGACAAAGTGATGCCCAACGCGCCGTCTTCGGAGATCAGTGTTTTGGACCAGCGGCAGAGTGTGGGAGGAGCGAGATTGCTGCACCAGTCGCTGGCGGGCTCGTGGTCTGCGGAAATGCATCAGGTAATTACCGGCGAACGCACACTGACCATAACAGTGAAGTGAAGTTCCTTTCGAAAAGGAGATTCCGACTGATGAGACCGCGAGGGTTTGCTGTGTGGATTCTGGCAATCGGGCTGATCGCGCCCATTGCCGCGCTCGCGGAACATACGCGTAACTGGCGCCAATCGGATTTTTCGGAGTTTGAGCGTGGCACGGCGAACGGCGTCGCGATACGCAGCGATGGAAAGCTGATGCCCGCGCCGAAGTTCACTGCCTTTTCGGATCCGAATCTTGCTTATCTTTGGGCGTTGCGCGCGGATTCGCGCGGACGTCTTTACGCCGCCGGCGGATCGAATGCGAAGGTCTTGCGCTTTGACGATCCCGCAAAACCGACGACGGTATTCGAATCCGGCGAGCTCGCCGCGCAAGCCGTCACGTTCGATTCACACGATAATTTATACGTGGGAACTTCGCCGGATGGAAAAGTGTACAAAATCGCGCCTGATGGCCAGAAAAGCGTTTTCTTCGATCCCAAGACCAAGTACATCTGGGCGCTGGAAATGGATTCCCAGGGGACGTTGTTCGTGGCGACGGGAGATTCAGGCGAGGTATTTGCGG
>JBAVQA010000452.1:0-12395 GCA_049693595.1 Candidatus Acidiferrales bacterium
GATCAGCACAGTCGAGGACAATCTACTGCTGGGCATGACCCTGGTCCTCATCGTGCTCGTCTTCTTTCTGGTCAGCATGCGCGCCGCCGTTATCGTGGCCCTGACGATTCCTCTCGCATTGCTTTTCGCCTTCATTTTCTTGCACGCCAATGGCGTGGCCGCAAATTTGCTCTCTATCGGCGCCATCGACTTCGGGATCATCATCGATGGCACGCTGGTAATGGTTGAGAACATTTACCGCGAACTGGGTCTCCGCGAAGGGCAGCAATATAATCTGCAGGAAGTAATCGTGGCGGCGGCCAAGGACGTCGATCGCCCGATTTTCTACTCCGTGGCCGTGATTATCGCCGGTTACATCCCGATTTACGCGCTGAGCGGCCCCTCGGGAAAGCTGTTCCACCCGATGGCGGACACCATGTCTATCGCCTTGGTCGGCGCGCTTATCCTCACGCTCACGTTCGTTCCGGTCATGTGCTCTTACTGGTTTAAGAAGGGCGTGCGGGAGCGCAGAAACAAAGCTTTCGAATGGATCAAGAATGAATATGCTTCGGAGCTGAAGTGGTTTCTCGATCGTCCCTGGTTCGCGATTTTAGGATGTACCGCGATTCTGGCGGTCAGCCTGCTGCTGATCCCGTTCATCGGCGGTGAATTCATGCCGCACCTGGATGAAGGCGCCCTGTGGGTGCGGGCAACGATGCCCTACACGATTTCTTATGAAGAGGCCGCCAAGATCGCTCCACAGATTCGCGACATTTTAGCCAAGTATCCCCAAGTAACCGAAGTCGGTTCCGAACTTGGCCGGCCCGACGACGGCACGGACCCCACCGGCTTCTTCAATTGCGAATTCTACGTGGGACTGAAAACTTACAATGATGTCACGTGGAAGACAGGCTCCATCCACAACAAGCCCGAACTGATTGAAGACTTGCAAAACAAGCTGGCAGGCTATCCCGGAATAATTTTCAATTACACGCAGCCCGCCGAAGACGCTGTGGACGAGGCGCTCACCGGACTCAAGAGCGCGCTGGCGGTAAAAGTTTACGGATCAGATTTGAACGTGCTGCAGGACAAAGCGCTCGAAATAAAGCGGCGTCTTTCGCAGGTTCCCGGGTTCACGGAATTGACCGTCGTGCGCGAACTCGGCCAGCCGAGTCTTATCGTTCAGGTGGATCGCGACAAAATTGCGCGTTACGGCATCAACGTCGCCGACGTCGAAGCAGTGGTGCAAGCGGCTGTCGGCGGACAGGCTGCTACCCAGGTGATTCAGGGTGAAAGACTATTCGATCTTGTCGTGCGCATGAGGCCCGAGTTCCGTGAAAACGCCCAGCAAATCGGCAATCTGTTAGTCGGCACCCCGGCAGGCCAACAAATTCCTCTGAGCGAGCTTTCGGATATTCGCGAAGCCAACGGCGCTTCCTTTATCTATCGCGAAAATAATTCGCGCTACATCGGAGTGCAATACAGCATCGAAGGACGCGATCTCGCAAGCGCGGTCAAAGCCGGCCAGCACGCCATCGCCGATGTCCAAAAGTCGTTGCCGGCAGGCTACCGGCTCGCTTGGGGCGGCGAGTACAGCGAATTCCTTTCAGCCATGAGCCAAATGTACCTGGTTGCTCCGCTGACCGTGCTGCTGATTTTCGCGATTCTGTTCTTTCTCTACGGCAACGTGAAATTTCCAGTGATTGTGGTACTGAGCGTAGTGATGACCGAGCCCGTGGGAGCGCTGATAGCTTTGAAACTCACCCATACGCCCTTTAGCGTCTCGTCTATCTTGGGGCTGCTTGTGCTGATGGGCGTCTCGGTTGAAACCGCTGTCATCGATACTTCCTATATCAACAAGCTTAGGTTGGAGGGCCACGGTGTCTTCCAGGCCACCTACGAAGCGTCGCTCGTGCGATTCAGACCCATCATGATGACGGCGCTTGTGGCCTGCCTGGGATTACTTCCAGCGGCTCTGTCGACCGGAATCGGCTCCGATTCCCAGAAACCTTTTGCCATCGTCATCGTTGCCGGGCTAGTGTCGCGCTTGTTCCTTGGCCGAATCGTGAGCCCGGTTCTTTATAAGATGGTCGCGAGAGAGGGCGATGTCTTGCAGGTGTGACCTGTCGAACGAGCGGGAATACAAGCAGGTGCGCGGAGCGCAGACGATTCTGGATTCGGCGGCACCGTGACGCAGTATCAAGTGCTGGTCGACCCGGAGTGGCAGCACGGCTTTCCCTTTGTTGCCTGCCAACCTTCACGCACAATCAGTGGCAACAGGGCCAAGGCGGCGATGGAGTCTGCCCAACTCACCCTCCAAATCGCATTCACAACTAGGCCCGCCAATGCAATCAGGGCCAGATAGCCACAGACTGTGGACTCGGCAGCATCGGCCCTCAACGCTGCGCTGGCGGTGGCCACTGAAAGTTGCCGCTTTTGCTTTGCAAGCCAAGGCATAACCACTGCGGCAAGGATGAGCAGCACGATTCCGATGGGACTGGGCTGGGCTTCGACGTGCCCAAGCAGCGCCAGAACAGAAGCAAGGGCAACAAATGCAGCGAGAACGAAGAGCAAGCCGCCTGCAATTTTGGCCGCTTGCTGCTCCGCGTCCCCGTGAGAAGGTGAATAGAAGCGCCAGAGCACAACCGCAGCGGAGAGAAGCTCGACCGCGCTGTCGCCGCCGAAACCGAGAAGCGCTGGGCTGCGAGCCGCCCAAGCCGCGCCCAACGATACTGCTGCTTCCACGCTCATCCAGATGAGGGTAAGGGCCTGAATCCGAATCACGCGGCGGGCAGCCTCTAGCGGCAATGTGTTCGGCGGTGCAGACACAGGAGCATTATGCATCTGCGTTAGCGGGAGTTGCTGGAAAATCGGCTCGGCGCGTCATCCCAACGCAGTGCCTGTCCCTGGGCCGGATCACAGACCCTGTTCTCTACGAGGCCGTCTTGCGAGGAGGCGATGTTCTGCAAGTGTAAACGCGCGAGATTGGCTGATGCGAAGCAAGAAATTATAATCACGATTGCGTCTAGTGCCGCGTCTAAGTAATATCTGCCCGGGGGTTTTCGGTCCTAATATGAAGCGGCGAACGACGTACCGGCTTCTGGCAATTGTGGTCGCGGCTGTCGTGCTGTCTTTTACTTTCCAGGCAGCGGGCCACTGGCACAACCAATCCTTCGAAGACCAGCACTGTCGGATCTGCCATTTTGCTCACTCTGTAACTGTTGACTTCTCGCACGGCACCACGCTGCCCAGGCCACATGCGGTAGCTTGGTTGAATCCGGCTAGCTCCGTTGATCCTCACCTTGAACTGGTCTTCGATCAGACTTCATCACGCGCACCTCCCCGCCAGTCGTAATCCATCCTTAAAGAAAATCGGCACGCGGAGCTCTTTATTTCCGCTCGTTCGCGAGCGCTGAATTCCGCGCAATTTCCCTCAACTACAACGATTGGACAAGCCCCATCGTGGGCCTAGGGAGATTCATATGAATTGCAAAAGGCTATTTTGGATGTTGCCGGTATTGTGTTTCTTGATTCTTTCCACTGCGCACGGCGTGCAAGCGCAATCCGCATCCATTTCCGGCACGGTCGTAGATCCCTCGGGTGGTGTAGTTGTGAATGCCACCGTGACGATTCATAACCCAGTGAGCGGCTTGGACCGGTCTGCCACCACCGATAGCTCCGGCAACTTTACCTTCCCGAACGTCCCCTTTAACCCGTACCACCTCTCCGTAAGAGCTCAAGGATTCGAATCCTACGCCCAGGATGTGGAGATCCGGTCCGCAGTGCCTTTAAGCGTTCCGATTACCCTGAAAGTGCAAGGCGCATCCAGCACCGTAACTGTAGAGGGTGGAGGAGACCTCGTGGAGAACGACTCGACGTTTCATACGGACGTAGATCGCGCGCTCTTCGAAAAGCTTCCTCTCGAGAGTCAATCTTCTTCGCTAAGTTCGCTCGTCACGCTGACGACTCCCGGCATCGCCGCGGACTCCAATGGTCTGTTCCACGGACTTGGCGACCACGCGGAGAACTCATTTTCCGTTGACGGCCAACCCATCACCGATCAGCAGAGCAAAGTCTTCTCCAACCAGCTTCCCGTGGATTCGGTCTCGTCTTTGGAAGTTATCTCCGGCGCACCACCGGCTGAATTCGGTGACAAAACCAGCGTCGTGATTGTGGCTACCACCCGCTCAGGTTTGGGTGTGACCACGCCTCACGGCAGCGTCTTCGGTTCATACGGCGCGTTCGGCACCTCCAACGCCGGTTTCGACCTCGCCTACGGCGGCCAAAAATGGGGAAATTTCATCTCGGTCAGCGGATTGAACACCGGCCGATTCTTGGATCCTCCGGAATTCAGCGTAATGCACGACAAAGGGAACGAGGAAAACATCTTCGATCGTGTCGATTATCAGATCTCGAATGCCGATTCGATCCACTTCAACTTTCTTTACACGCGCTCCTGGTTCCAGACGCCCAATTCGTTCGACGCTCAAGACGCCACCGCCTGGAACGGCGTGGTGGTTGATAACGGCGGCCTCGATCCGAACGGCAATGTGGTGGGACCAACCGACCAGCGCTCGAAGATCGGCACCTTCAACATCGCACCCTCTTGGACGCACATCCTCAGCCCCAACGCCGTATTTACACTCGGAGCGTTCGTCCGGCGCGACGGTTACAACTACTATCCGAGCGATAATCCGTTCGCTGACCTCGGGCCACCAAGTCTGCAACGGCAGAGCGTCTCCCAGTTCCGGACGCTTACTAAT
Source organism: Candidatus Acidiferrales bacterium (assembly GCA_049693595.1). Lineage (GTDB taxonomy): Bacteria > Acidobacteriota > Terriglobia > Acidiferrales > UBA7541 > Palsa-295. The sequence continues at coordinate 4,743 of JBAVQA010000452.1, forward strand.
GCGGGCGCGCGCGCCAGCGTCTCTTACGTACATGGCATCAATAACATCAAGGTTGGCGTCGTCTACGAACAGACCTTTCTCCGTGAGCACGACAATGTCGGTATCGTGGACCCCACCTTCAACGCACCCTGCTTGACTGCTGCCACCGCTCCGAATCCTGACGTACCCGTCCAGGGTTTCACCGATCCATCCCAGTGCGCGGCCGCCGGTCTTCAACCAAATGTGAGTACGAATCCAAACGCTCCGGCATCCACACTGTTTCCGTTATTCAACCCTGTCCTGCTGCCCTTCGACCTGACGCGCGGAGGAGCTCTTTTCAGCACCAATGCATCATTTCCTCTGCACGCGGATGTGAAGCAACTAGCGTTGTACGTTCAGGACACCATCACCTGGAAAAACTGGTCTTTCAACCTGGGCATACGCGGCGACTTGTACAACGGCTTGACCAAGGCGAATCAGGCCGAGCCGCGTCTCGGCGTGGCCTACAACATTAAGCCGACCAACACCGTCCTGCGCGTTTCCTATGCGCGCACTCTCGAAACTCCCTTTAATGAAAACCTGGTACTTTCCAGCCTTGGATGCGAATCTCCGGTCCTCAATCCGCTGCTCTCTTGCGGAGCGCTTTCGCCCCAGCCGCTCAGCCCGGGTTTCCGCAACGAATTTCATGCGGGCCTCCAGCAGGCGTTTGGGAAGTATTTCGTGCTGGACGGCGAATATATCTGGAAGTACACCCACAACGGCTACGACTTCAGCGTGCTCGGCGATACGCCTATCACGTTCCCGATCGAGTGGCACAATTCGAAGATCCCCGGATTCGCGGTCCGCGGAACTGTACCCAACTACCATGGACTGACGGCTTTCGTCGTCTTGTCCAGCGTCGCGGCGCGCTTCTTCACCCCGCAGATCGGTGGCGCCGGAGTTACTCCGCAGCCGGCCGGCACCGGTTCCGTGCCGTTCCGCATTGATCATGACGAGCGCTTCAACGAAACCACGCACCTCCAATATCAGCCGTGGAAAAAAGGTCCGTGGATGGGCTTCAGTTGGCGCTACGACAGCGGTCTAGTCGCTGGTGCAACCCCCTGCTTCGGCATCAACGCAAATAACGATTGCCCGCAATCCACCACGCTAGGCGGCCAGCCGGCTATCTTGCTGGAAGACCCCTTCGGCAATCCGCTCACTGCCGACCAGGAATTCCAAGCTGGCTTTTTCTGCGGCAGCCAGCACGCTACGCCGACCACGCCGTTGCCGAATCCCTGCCTCGCATCGCAATTCGGTTCCACGCTGATTCAAGTACCTCGACCTAACACCGAGGACGACGATCGTCATCCACCGCGCGTCGCTTCGCGGAGCCTGTTCGATCTGGCCGTTGGCCACGATGACATCTTTCACCTCCATAACGACCGCTACAAGTTCAGCGCTCGCGTGGAAGTAATCAACCTGGCCAACAATTTTGCACTCTACAACTTCCTTTCCACCTTCAGCGGCACGCACTATGTCACGCCGCGGGCGATCACTGGCACCGTCGGTTTTCACTTCTAAGGTTCGAAACGAGGGGGAAGGTGGGCATTAAGAACACCTTTCCCCCCGATCCTTTCGAAAAGGAGGCGAACTTTGACCAGCATGACGCCTAGGCGCATTCACAAAATCCGAAAAGCACTTGGATTATCACAGGAAGATTTTGCGCACATTTTGTGGGTGACGTGGTCCACCGTAAACCGCTGGGAAATTGGAAATGCTGCTCCCACCGGAATGAATCTTCGCATTTTGATTTTGCTGGAACACGGCCTTGCGAGGCCGTCCTTTCGGAAAACTCTGCGAGACCCCAGAGCTGCAGACCCGATGTTTCTGCTCTATCGCCTGTTGGAACCGCTATATGGAAATCGTCCCGCGTAGCTCCAACTCATAGAACACTCCTCCTGATGCTTTCGAAGGCTGAGATTACAGAATCTTTACAATTTCTCACTTGACAGCCAGTATCAACTGCAATAGCATCCTCTAGTTGTAAGTCAGTTGCAACTGGAACGCTCCCGTCCTTCGCATCCTTATTTGCGCGACAGAGCTCCTTCGGCGGCAGCGAACCTGGAACCGTGCAAATGTCCTTAGTGCGGAAAAAACCAATACAGCATTTATCTGCGTCGAAACGTGCTCATCGACGATCTCGAAACAAGATTCTCTCCTGCGTTTTGTTCCTCGGGCTTATTCCTTTCTTCGCATTCGTAGCCTGGGCCGGCGTGGGAGGAAATATTTCCGGCACGGTAAGGGATTCCAGCGGAGCCGTTGTGTCCAAGGCCACCGTCACCGTGACAAATACAGACACGGGAGTTGCACAGACAGTCTCGACCGATGACAAAGGCGCTTATTCGTTCCTCAACCTGCCCGTCGGTCATTACGACTTGACCGTCTCGCAAGCCGGTTTCAAACCCTATAAACGCGCTGCTGTGGTGATTGATGTGAATAACGCTCTGCTGATCGATCCGGTTCTCGCGGTCGGTGAAAAGAACGACACTGTTTCGGTCACGGACACCGCTACTCATGTCGAGACGGTTAGCACCCAGCTGGGGGAAGTCATCACCGGCGCTCAGATCACCGCAGTGCCATTGAACGGCCGCAGTTACACGGATCTGCTCTCACTTCAGCCGGGAGTGGCTCCGGTTACTTCCATCACGTCCGAGACGGTTCAAGACGTGGGTGCCAGCGCGCTCAGTCCCTCCGGCGATTTAAATCCCGGCACCATTTCCATTAACGGCCAGCGGGAGTTCGCAAACGCCTTCATCGTGAACGGAAGCGATGTGGAAGAAGACGTCAACAACGGCGCGGCGATCGTCCCTAACCTGGATTCCATCGCTGAGTTCCGGATTCTCACCAGTAATTTCGACGCTGAATACGGAGAATTCAGCGGAGGCCAAATTAACGTAGTCACCAAATCCGGAACCAACGCATTTCATGGAGACGCCTTCGAATTCTTGCGCAATACCGATCTCGATGCGCGCAGCTTCTTTTCACCCACGCGCGGCAAATTCGATCAAAACCAATTCGGCGGAACGTTGGGCGGGCCGATTCGAAAGAATAAAATATTTTTCTTTTCCGACTATCAAGGTACTCGTTCAACGCAGGGCGTGGATACCGGCCAGATTCCCGTGCCGTCCTTGCAAGACCGCACCACAGGCAACTTCTCGGATCTACCGGACAATTCCAGCGGCTTCAACCCGCTGGGTTTCTGCGGCAGCGAAACGGATCCGGTTGCGCACACGGTGGTCGAAATACCTTGCACCGTCAGCGGGCCCAACATAGCCAATCAGCTCGCCAGTAAGCTTGGGCAAACCGTGACGAGTGGCGAGCCGTACTACTTTAGCGGCCCCACGGTACAGAATCCTACCGGAGGGCCTTGTGTAAGCAATAACCCGGTGAACGGATGCGTCTTTCCGAATGCCACGGTCCTTCCTAAGGCTTGGGTCGCACCTGGAACGAATTTGTTGCAATACATTCCCAAGCCGAATAATTCAAACAGCACTTTCTCCACTTCCGCCTTCAATAAGACGTTGCGTGACGACAAGGGTTCCTATCGGCTGGATGCCAACACGCACTGGGGATTGTTGTCCGCATACTATTTTCTGGACGATTGGGCCCAAAACAATCCGTACCCAATCGCGCAGGGCGGAGCGAACGTCCCGGGTTTCAACGCTCTCTACTCCGGTCGCGCGCAGTTGCTTGGCCTTGGCGACACGAAAACGCTGGGCACGACGGCAGTGAATGAATTCCGCCTCAGTTATCTGCGCGACGCAAATGATCTGGGCAAACCCGTGGGAGGGGTCGGCGTAAGCCTGGCGTCTCAGGGTTTCACCGTGGGCCCCGGAACTCCGGGCATCGTGCCGTTGTCGCCGAAAACGGAAGGTGTGGAGAGCGTCGGCTTCAACAGCTTTAATTTCGGAACCAACACAAATGAGCTCAAGCAATTCAACAACACTTTTCAAATCCTCGACAACTTTTCCAAAGTCGCAGGAACTCACACCATCAAAATAGGCGGCGAATTCCATTACGATCAGGTCAACGTCAATCCCACCGCTCAGTTTAATGGCAGCTTCCTGTTTTTTGGAACGGAGACTGGTCTGGACTTCGCCGACTTCCTGCTCGGAGTTCCGAGCCAATACAATCAAAGCCAGCTTCAACCCTTCTACGGCCGCAACAAGTACGTGGGCCTCTACGCGCAGGATAGTTGGCGGCTGAAGCCGAATCTAACGTTGAATTACGGACTGCGTTGGGATCGCATCGAGCCCTGGTACGAAAAGTTCAACCAGATCGCGACATTCATTCCGGGCAGGCAGTCGGTCGTTTTCTCCGGCGCACCAGCCGGCATCCTGTACCCAACCGATCCGGGAGTTCCGCGCACTATAGCACCGCCGGGAAATCGAGATTTTGCTCCGCGCATTGGCCTCGCCTATTCGCCGAATGCTTCCGGGAATGGCCTGCTGGCCAAAATTCTTGGCGGACCCGGCAAGACCAGTGTGCGGGCCAGCTTCGGCGTGTTCTACACCGCAATCGAAGCGCTCACGCTCGGCGTGACGAGCGCCAACGCTCCTTATGGAACCACCTACACCAGCCCTGCTCCGCCGCTCTTTGCCACTCCGTTTATTACCGCATCGAGCGGCCAGAATCTTGGCCAGGTTTTCCCGGTGACGCTCGCGCCGTTAAACTCCTCCGCCAGGCACCCTGACCCCAACATTGACTGGTCGCAGTTCGAACCCATTACCGGACTTCCAAACTATCTCACCACCAACCGCATTCCATACACGGAGGACTACATACTCTCGCTGCAGCGCGGGTTTGGAACCAATACCGTGCTCAGTGTGAATTACGTCGGCACACAGGCGCACCGTCTTCTGGTGATTGAAGAAGCTAATCCCGGCGACCCTGCGCTTTGCTTGTTTCTGAGCAACCCCGCTAATCTGGCCCCTACAAATCCTCCCCAGACTCCCTGCGGCCCTTTCGGCGAAGACACCACCTACACGACCTCCACGGGTCAAGTGTTCCAAGGAACTCGCGGTCCGCTCGGGTCAAATTTCGGCAGCAATGCCAACCAAGCCACCATCGGCAATTCCGACTACAACGCACTGCAAGTCATCCTGAACCACACCAGCGGACGCTTGAACGTCCTGGCCGGTTATACCTACAGCAAATCTCAGGACCAGTCCTCCAATCTGGGCGAAGCGGTTAATCCTATCGATCCCGCGCTCAGCAAGGCGCTCTCCGCCTTTGATGTGAAGCACAATTTCGTAGTCAGCTATAGCTACCGGATTCCTTTCGAACGCCTTTTCCGCGCTTCGAATCGCTGGACCGAGGGCTGGGAAGCCTCCGGCATCACGCGCTTCAGCAGCGGCCTTCCCGTCACGCTGGTGAATTTCGGCGACAATTCGCTGCTGGGTTCCGAACCCAACGGCATCAATAATTTTGGCGTCGACGAGCCGGACTTTACCCCCGGCCCCTTGAAGCTGAATCAGAATCCGCGGAACGGAGCCAATTACTTCAACACCGCGCTCTTCAGCGAGAACGCCCTGGGCACTCCCGGCACTTCCAAGCGGCGCTTTTTCTACGGTCCGGGACTGAATAACTACGATTTGGCACTTCTCAAAAACGTGCGGCTGACGGAATCAAAGTCCTTGCAGTTCCGGCTCGAAGCTTTCAACGCTTTCAACCACGCCCAGTTTTTCGGCCCGCAAGCGGTTGACGGAAATATCAGCAGTTCAACTTTTGGCCAAGTCATCAATGCCGCCTCACCTCGGCTCGTCCAACTAGGCGCGAAGTTCTTTTTCTAGCCGCGCCGCGGAGCCCCTCCTCTCGAGGCTGTGCTCCCAAAATCGTTGCATTCCGGTTTCCTGATACAATTAGTCGTGGAGTAGGCCTGCGACGCAGGTGTCGCGCGAAAGCCTATTTGAACCAACACTGGATCCCAGGGAGCCCACGTCGTCCTGCCCTTGCGCCGTCCGCTGGCCTCGGTTAGCTGGATAGCCTCAAAGCAGGCGCAGGGCACCCACCTATTCGTGGGGTTCAGGGCCTAGCTCGCACGGCGGAGTGGACCGCTCCTCACAATTTCGATTTTCGCCAAGAAAGGCCCGTTTTGAGGATACTTTTCATCGGAGACATCGTCGGCTCGCCGGGACGCAAGATCGTTCACGATCGCCTCGCGGATATCCTGGCGCAGCGCAAAATTGATCTCTGCATCGCCAATGGAGAGAATTCCGCTTCCGGTTTTGGAATCACCCCTCGCATCGCCGAAGAACTATTCGCCTGCGGCGTGCAGGTCATCACCGGCGGAAATCACGTATGGGATCGTAAAGAAATTATAGATTTCTTCCCGCACGAGCCGCGGCTGATTCGCCCGGCAAATTTCCCCGAAGGCTCGCCCGGGAAGGGATCCTATGTCGGGCACACGAAAGCCGGCACGGGTTACGCCGTGCTCGATCTTCAGGGCCGCACGTTCATGATCGCCCTTGACGATCCATTTCGCATCGCCGAGCGCGAGCTTGCAAAGCTTCCTTCCGATGTCAAAGTGATTATTGTGGACATGCACGCCGAGGCCACATCCGAGAAACAAGCCATGGGTTGGTATCTCGCCGGCAAAGTTTCCGCCGTGCTCGGCACGCACACGCACGTGGCCACCGCCGATCAGCGTGTTCTTCCTGGTGGCACCGCCTATATCACTGATGTCGGCATGACCGGCCCTCACGACTCTGTGATTGGAATGGAGAAACAAGGCGTGCTGCAACGATTCCTGGATCAAATGCCCGCGAAATTTGCCGTCGCCGAAGGCGATATCCAGATGAACACGGTTCAGATCGAAGTGGACGAAACTACCGGCCGCGCTCTCTCCATCGAACGTGTCGCTTTCCGGCTCGACTGAAATCCAAAACGCACCCGCACAAGCCTCGGCGTTTCTCCGAATGCTCGGGGCGCTTCGCTAGTAAATATTTCTGGGAAGTAAAATTTCATAAAATAATCTGTCATGAGTTTTTTCCAGGAAGCAACTAAAAAATCAGGCTGTGGAAAAGCTGTGAACATTTTGTGAAGTCTGTGCAAATACTCTGCTCAATTTTCTCTTGCTACCTGCGTCGCGATTAGGCAAAATCCCCGCTCGCTTCTCCCGTGCAAATCTTTCGTGCACTCATGAGACGCCGTGACGCGGGGCGCGTCCCGTGACAGCGGACCTGAAGGACAAGACAAAAAGCATCCCGCCGGCGTGGTTGGGGGATTTCCACAATATTTCCACAGCGGTGGAAATTGTGGCAAAGGGTAAATTCGCTCGATGAACCTCTGGGATAAGATCCTTCAACACTCGGAACGCCGCGTAAATCCTCACAGCTTCGCCACCTGGTTTCGCCCCACTCGTCTCGAGCGTGCCGAAGAGGATCGGCTGATTATTCGCGTCCCCACCCGGCTGTTTTGCAAACGATTGACCGAAACTTATGGGCAGCTCCTGCAAGCGGTGGTCACCGAATTAGGGCGTCCGCAACTGCAGCTCGAATATGTTTGCGCCGAATCGGAACCTTCGTCGACAAACGCGGCGCCCTCTCCTCAAGCCAAGCTGGATTTTGATTCCGCGGCTCACCAGTTGAACCCGCGCTACACCTTTGAGTCCTTCATCGTCGGCGCTTCGAACCA
>JBAVQA010000453.1:0-8584 GCA_049693595.1 Candidatus Acidiferrales bacterium
CAGTACGGGCACACCTCGGAAATGATTTTTTCTCTTGATGTTATAATTCGCTACATCGCGCAAGTGATGACGCTTGAACCTGGCGATGTGATTGCTACCGGTACGCCCTCCGGTGTCGGCTCCCTGGCTGCCGGTGATGTCGTGGAGGTCAGCGTCAGAGGCGTCGGGACGCTGCGAAATTTAGTGATCGGGCCGTCTGAAGGCCCGGAGAATTAATCCGTATCAGCCTCTGGATGTAACGCTGCCGCGGGAGTGTAAGGCGAGCTTTGAAAGAATTACTAAGAGATTGGCACAATTGGCTTCCACTTCTGGGTGTCGCAGTTCTTGCGCTGATCGGCGTGATCTTCTGGCTGCGGCGCAAGCCGGAAGATGCCGACGAAATTGAACGCAAGCGCTGTGCGTTTCTAAATCGCGTGGGACGCATCGTCGAAGGACAAATTCTCGAAATTGTAGAGCACTCGCGCGATTCGCAGGAAGCGCGGCCTTCCGGCATTCTCGAAAAACGGAAGTCCACCACCGTTGCAGCGGCAAACGGAACACGAAAGCTGCTTTACTACACCTATTCGATTTCCGGTGTCACTTACGAAACTGCGCAGGATGTTACCGGTCTCGAAGAGCGTTTGCATTTGACTCGTATTGCCACCGGCCAAACTACCAGTGTGAAGTACGATCCCTCCAACCCCAGTAACTCCATTTTGCTCGCTGATGATTGGTCGGGCTTGCACTGAGCCTTCTTGGCCGAAGCAGCTCACTCGATGTTCATTTGCCAAGTGCTCGCGCAACCTTCGAACTCCGAAATTCTGCCGGAAATTATAAGAGCTCGCGAGCGGTGATACACTTTTCATGCTTCCGGAGGAGATATTGACTCGCATCCAGCACTACCTGGCTTTATTCTTCATCGCAGTTGCGATGTCAGCCGCATCTCTACCCGCCCAGCAGAAAAATACTCCGGTCGATCCCAGCCTCTATGCCGGCATGCGCTGGCGTTTGATCGGACCCTACCGAGCGGGTCGTGTCTCCGCTGTCGCGGGGATTCCAGGAGATGCCGCCGTCTATTACATGGGTACCCCGGGCGGCGGTGTGTGGAAGACAACCGACGCTGGCCGCGTCTGGAAACCGATTTTTGACGATCAGCATGTCGCTTCGATTGGCGCAGTCGCAATCGCTCCGTCGAATCCCAATGTCGTGTATGTCGGAACCGGTGAGCAGACCGACGGCAATGGAATGTACAAATCCATCGACGCTGGCGCAACGTGGACGCGCATCGGCTTGCCGGACGTTCGCTACATCAATTCGATCATCGTCGACCCGCACGATCCCAACATCCTTGTTGTAGGAGCACTGGGTCATCCCATTCTCGGCGTCGCGGCGTCGAGCCCTTGGCGCGGCATTTTCAAATCCGCGGATGGCGGAAAGACTTGGACGAAAACACTCTACCGAGACGATTTCGCGGGCGCCGCAGATACCGTCGCGGATCCCAACAATCCCCGCGTGCTCTACACCGCGCTGTGGAAGCCCTATGATTTCTTCCAAGGCCCTCCGGACGACTCGAAGAAGCCCGACTCGTGGATCTATAAATCGCTCGACGAAGGCGCCACATGGAAAGAGCTCCCCGCGACTGGCTTTCCTACCAACCAACCATTGGGCCGCATCGGTCTCGCCGTCGCTCCCGGAACTCGTGGCCAGCGCTTGTTCGCCATCACCGAGCCCGGCCTGTTCCGCTCGGACGATGGCGGGCAGACTTGGCGCAAAATTACGACTGACTCACGCGTCCTGGGGAATCTCTACTTCAGCCGTGTTTTTGTGGACCCCAACAACGCGGACACCGTTTACATGATGCAGACCACCGTCTATCGCTCTACCGACGGCGGCGTAAACTTTACAGCCTACAAAGGCGCCCCGGGCGGCGACGATTACCACGTGTTGTGGATTGACCCGAAGAATTCGCAGCGCATGATTCTCGGCGTCGATCAAGGCGCCACCATCAGCGTTGACGGCGGAAAAACCTGGAGCAGTTGGTACAACCAGCCCACCGGCCAGTTCTACCACGTGATTACCGACAACCAATTTCCCTACTATTCTTACGCGCCGCAACAAGACAGCGGAACCGTCGCGGTCCCGAATCGCAGCGACTACGGTGAAATCAGTTTTCGCGATTGGTTTTCCATTGGCGGATTTGAATTCTGTTTCATCGCGCCCGATCCCACCAATCCCAACATCGTCTATTCCGGGGGATGGTACGGCAGCGTCGTGCGCTTCGACAAAATCACCGGCCAGATTACGCACGTTTTCGTGCGCGGTACGAAGTTTCGAACTTCGCAGATGGCTCCGCTCGTTTTCTCGCCTCAGGATCCAAAGACGCTTTACCTCGGCACGCAGTACGTGATGAAGACAACAAACGCCGGCGATACCTGGGAAGCAATCAGCCCCGATCTCACGGTACCTCCTGGCACTCCCGCGAATGGCGAAAAATCGCCCGCCGGCGCCTCCGGTCACGCGCCATTAGCTGACGAAAACATTTCTCCCGTCACCCGAAAAGACTCCGACGAAATGGATGCTGCCGACGCAGACGCCGACGAAAAAGAATTCGAACCGCAGCGCCCGAATCGGCCCGCTGCTCTCACTGCTCTCGCGCCATCGACGGCCCAGACAGGAGTGATTTGGGCGGGCACCAGCAATGGTTTAATTCAACGTACGCAGGACGGCAGCGCGACTTGGCAGAACGTGACGCCCGCTGACTTGCCCGCCAAAAGCACCATCGTAGCCGTCGAAGCTTCACACTTCGACGCGGGTACGGCCTATGTCGTCACACAAGTTTCTCGGGACAAGCATCCATATGTGTATCGCACCCGCGACTCCGGCAAATCCTGGCAAAAGATCACCGAAGGTCTCGAGGATTCTTGGCTGGCTCGTGTCGTTCGCGAAGATCCCGTGCGCAAAGGATTGCTGTATGCGGGCACCGAAAACGCGCTTTACGTTTCCTTCGACGACGGAGACCACTGGCAATCGTTGCAGCTGAATTTTCCAGCGTCCGATGTGCGCGACATCGCCGTGCACGGCGACGACCTCGTAGCAGCCACCTACGGCCGCGCCATCTGGATTCTCGATGACCTCTCGCCTCTGCGCCAAGCTGGTCCGGAAATAACCAGCGCGAACGCATATTTGCTGCGGCCATCCAACACGGTTCGCGTTCGCTGGGACAACGACCAAGAAACTCCGCTTCCTCCCGAAACGCCCGCGGGGAAAAATCCGCCTGACGGCGCAATCTTCGATTACTACCTGAAGTCCGTTCCCTCCGGCGTCCTTACGCTCGAAATTCATGACGCAAAGGGAAAGTTCGTGCGGCGATTTACAAGTCTCACGCCGGAACCAGACACTACTCCCAAAAACGTTCCCGAGTATTGGTTCGGCCCTCTCGCAGCACTTTCGAAGAATGTGGGGCACAACCGCTTCGTTTGGGATCTGCGTTACGAGTCTCCCAAAACGCTGCCCTTTAGCTACTACGGAAACATTCTCGACTACGTCGAATACACCCTTTCCGACCACGCAATTCCCGAAGACACTCCGCGCGAACAAACCTTGGGCCCGCTAGCCGTTCCCGGCCAGTACGAAGCTGTGCTTATCGCCGACGGCGTGCTAATGAAGCAGCCATTCACGATCTCGCTCGATCCGCGAGTCCATGTCTCGCAAGCCGATCTCGTGAAGCAATTGGACGCAGGGAATAGAATCATCGCCGGTCTCGCGTCAAGTTATCAGGCATACCTCGTCATCGCCCCCATACGCCAAGCCATCGCCTCTCGTCAGAAAGATTTTCCCGGTCATGCAAAGGGGGAAGTCGCGGAACCGAAGCAAGACGCGCAACCGAAGGACGCCGCAGCCCCACCCTCGCAAGCGCCCGCCGGAAAGGATTTAGCTGACGCGCTGAAAGATCTCGACAAGCAGGTTGAAATGATTCAGGAGGGCACGCCTAAAGCCCCGGGGATTGGCCCCACCCACCGCGATCTCGCTCGCGTCTCGTTCATGATTCAATCCGGCGATGCAGCTCCCTCGCAAACTGCCGAATCAGCCTTGGACGAATCCTGCGCCAGCCTAACCAAAAATATCGCCGCATGGCGCGATCTGGCAGCGCAAGGCCTTGCCCATGTAAACGCGCTCCTCGCCAGGTACAACCTCGCGCCGTTGCCTGCTCCTGCGAGCGTGCCGGCCACCGCGGACGCTTGCCACGAATAACCTCACTTCCATACGCTGTTACTCGCGGCTCGGCGAAAACCAAAATGTCTTTCACGTTTGGATCGAAAAGCTAAATTCCAAATTCGAACGGGCAGCCTTGCGAGTTACGATTAGCTGAGATGGAACTGCAGACTGCCGGCCCGCCTTCGTGGAAGATCCTTCTGGCGTTCGGCATCATTTACTTCGTTTGGGGATCGACGTATCTGGCCATTGGAGTGGGAGTCCGCGAAGTACCGCCGTTTCTGTTTGCAGCAATGCGCTTCACGGTCGCGGGAATATTTTTGTACGCCTGGATGCGGCTAAGCGGCACCCCCACTCCTAGCCGGCGCGAATGGGCGGCCGCAACCTTTCTCGGCACGCTGATCTTCCTGCTCGACTACGGTTGCCTGTTCTGGGCCGAGCAGCGCGTGCCGACAGGAATTGCCGCGGTCGTGCTGGCGACGATCCCGGTGTTTATCACGCTACTGGAAATCATCTTCCTGCGCACGCAACGGCTCACCGTGCGTCTCGCTCTGGCCTTGCTGGTCGGACTTTGCGGCGTTGCCGTCCTGATGAATCACTCCTTTTCTCTTGGAGAGCTTCCGGTCAATCGCGCCGGCGCGCTCGCCCTGCTGATCGCGGCATTCACTTGGTCTGTCGCCACGATCCTGACGCGCCGCCTGCCGCTTCCGGCCTCGAAACCCATGAGGGCGGCCGCACAGATGCTGACTGGAGGAATTCAATTATTCGCTCTCGCGGCACTCACGAGTGAGTTCTCTGGATTTCACGTGCAGGCAATTTCCCGGACCGTATGGTTCTGTCTAACTTACCTAATCATTGCGGGATCGATCGCGGGATTTACCGCCTACGTCTGGCTGCTGCACCATGAATCGCCGACGAAAGTCGGCACGTACGCCTACGTCAATCCAGTCGTGGCAGTCGCGCTGGGCTACTTCATCGGCAACGAAGCTGTTGGTCTGCGCACGTTACTCGGCACGTTGCTGATTCTCATTAGCGTGATCACGATCACCACGATGCCGAAGAAACGGGCCTTGCGAGCCCATGAAAATGAAGACTTGCCCCCAACATTGCGACCTACGACGCGTCACCCTGAAACCGGCGCGCTCTAGCCCGGTATTTCCGCACCGGAAAAGTTCTCCACAGTGTGTTAGCCTGACGCCTGTTTATGGCGACGAAAGACACACACGGAAGGCTGGAAGAGTTGCGCAAGCTTAGCGCCGAAGCCGAAGCGGGCGGCGGAGCAGAGCGCCGCGAACGCGAGCACAAGCAGGGCAAGCTCAGCGCGCGCGAACGCATCGACTTGCTGCTTGACGAAGGCTCATTCGAAGAGCTCGACAAGTTCGTGCGCCATCACTCGCACGATTTCGGCATGGAAACGCAGCGTCCGCCGGGAGATGGTTTTATCACTGGCTACGGCCGCATCGAAGGCCGCCTCGTGTACGTCTTCGCGCAAGACTTCACCGTTTTCGGCGGCTCGCTCTCCGAAGCAAACGCTTCGAAGATCACGAAAATCATGGATCTGGCGATGCGCGCTGGCGCCCCTGTGATTGGCTTAAATGATTCCGGCGGCGCCCGCATTCAGGAAGGCGTGATGTCGCTGGCGGGCTATGCCGATATTTTTCTCCACAACACGCTGGCCAGCGGTGTGATTCCGCAAATCAGCGCGATTATGGGACCCTGCGCGGGCGGCGCGGTTTATTCCCCGGCCATCACCGATTTTATTTTTATGACGCGCGATACTTCCTACATGTTCGTCACCGGTCCGGACGTGATCAAGACCGTAACGCATGAGGAAGTGACCAAGCAGGAGCTTGGCGGCGCGATGACCCACAACGAAAAAAGCGGCGTGGCCCATTTTGTTTCACGCGACGACGCCGAATGCCTCGCCATGATCCGCGAACTCTTCAGCTACCTGCCGTCGAATAATCTCGACGACCCTCCTCGCCGCGCTTCGAATGACCCTTGGGACCGCGCGCACGCCGCGCTTAACGCGCTCGTTCCCGAAGATCCGCAGAAGCCTTACGACATCAAAAATGTGATCCACGCAATCGCGGATGACGCTGAGTTCTTCGAAGTCCACGAACATTTCGCCAAGAATATAGTCGTAGGTTTTGCCCGGCTCGACGGGAACACAGTGGGCATCGTCGCCAACCAGCCCGCCTTTCTTGCCGGCGTTCTGGATATCAGCGCGTCGGTGAAAGCTGCCCGTTTCGTTCGCTTCTGCGATGCATTCAATATTCCGCTCATCACCTTTGAAGACGTCCCGGGATTTCTACCTGGCACGCAGCAGGAGTTCGGCGGCATCATAAAACACGGCGCGAAACTGCTTTTCGCTTTCGCCGAAGCCACCGTGCCAAAAATCACCGTAATCACTCGCAAGGCCTACGGCGGCGCGTATTGCGTGATGGCCTCCAAACACATACGCACGGACATCAACTACGCGTGGCCAACCGCGGAAATCGCGGTCATGGGCCCGGAAGGCGCTGTGAATATCGTGTACCGTCGTGAGATCGACCGCGCGCCCGAAGCCGACCGCGATAAGATCCGCCGCGAGAAAATCGAGGACTTCCGCGAACGTTTCGCGAACCCCTATGTGGCCGCCGAACGTGGCTACATCGACGCCATCATCGAGCCCGCGCAAACCCGCGCCAAACTAATCACCGCCCTGCGCTCGCTAGAAAACAAACGAGATACCAACCCCCGCAAAAAACACGGCAATATTCCTCTGTGACCTGCAATTGCCCGGCTTGGAACGTGACATGGCCCAAAACTGGCTTTTTGCGCGGATTTCCTGTAGCATGCCGTGGTTTTGCCTCATCGCAATTATTCGAATAGATATCGGAGAACGCTATGCCTAAGAATGCTCCAAAGACGAAGACTTTGATTGAATCGCTCGACGCGCTGATCGAAAAGCATCACCTGCTGAAGCATCCCTTCTACCAGGCTTGGACCGCAGGCAAGCTTTCGAAAGAATCGCTCGCGCTTTACGCCGAGCAGTACTACCAGCATGTGCTCGCGTTCCCCGAAAACCTGAAACAGCTCGCAGCCCGCTCGAATGGCGACGCCGCGCTTCAAGCGTTGGTAAACGAAAATCTGGCTGAAGAGCTCGATCCGCGATCCCCGCATCCGATGTTGTGGCGGCAATTTGCGCAATCGCTCGGTGTAAGCGAGGCTTCTATCGAAGGCGCGCGTCCTCTGCCCGGGATTGCCGCGTTGCTGGATACCTATGATGAAGTAGCGGCCCAAGGCACGAAAGCGCAAGCCGTGGCGGCGTTTTACGCGTATGAAGCCCAGGTTCCGGAAATCGCGACGCAGAAAATTTCCGGCTTGCGCCGCTTTTACGACATCTCCGAGCCGCGCTCCCTCGCCTATTTTGCCGTACACGAGGAAGCTGACGTCCGCCATCGGGCCGCTTGGCGCGAATGGCTCGCGAAACGAAAAGACGCTGACACCGTCGCAGTCCTGTGCGCTGCCGAGCGCGGATTGAAAGCCCTCTGGGGTGCGCTCGACGCCGTGCATCCGCAAGGCTGCGCATCCAGGAATTAATCGGGCTCTTTCGAAAGTTCGGAAAACCCCTCTAATTCAGTCGGTCGGATTCTTGCCTCGGGGATTTGTTCGTCCTCAAGTTCCAACTTCAGCTTTTTCTTTTCGAGACTTTCACTCCTGCGGGCCCGCCGATGAATGCTTCAGAAGCATATTTCAGAAACAATCCGTGCTCGACGACACCCACGACGTGATCGAGATGATGCGCGATTTCCTTGGGATCCTCCATGGGTCCAAACGCGCAATCGAGGATGTAGTGCCCGCCGTCGGTGACGTACGGTTTCTTATCAACGCCGAGTCGCAGCGTGGGTTTTCCTTCAAGTTGAATTAATTTCTTTTGGGTCGCTTCCCATCCGTACGGAACCACTTCCACCGGAAGAGTCACGAGCGAACCCAGCCGCTCGACAATTTTCGTTTCATCCGCAATCACAGCCATGCGTTTGCTTGCAGCGGCCACGATCTTTTCACGCAACAAAGCGCCGCCATGCCCTTTGATGAGGTACAACGGCGCGAGCATCACTTCATCCGCTCCGTCGATGGTCAAATCAATTTCCGTGTGTTCGGCGAAAGTGGTCAGCGGTATATTTAGGCTGCGCGCCTGGGCCGCCGTTCCCTCAGACGTCGGAATGCCGACGATGCGTAGACTTTCGTCTGCCACCCGGCGGGCAAGCGCCGCGACGAGAAATGCGGCCGTCGATCCCGTGCCTAATCCGACCACCATGCCGCTTTCAACGAGCTTCGCGGCTGCTTCTGCTGCCGCTTTCTTCCATTGATCTTGCTGCGATAGAGTCATCGGCGCACTCATCATCCC
>JBAVQA010000454.1:0-1922 GCA_049693595.1 Candidatus Acidiferrales bacterium
GCTCTCTTTCGCGCTTTCGTTAGCTGGAAGGCTTCACAGGCCCAGCACTGAATCCGCGGGGGCTAAGATGCCAAACTTCGGTGGGTACGATCGATGAACTGGTTTGAGAGAATCTCGGAGCCGGATAGAGCGTATAAGCAGCGTTCGCTCCTTCAACGGGTCCGTTGGATATACGTCTGCGCCACGGGCGTTCTGGTGGCGTGCACAACCGGGGCTGTAGCTTTACTGAGCGAAGGCACGACAATCGAGGCGAAGACAATTGGGGCCAATCCCCGACCCTTCGTACTGCCGAGTCTGTCGACAGCGTCCCCAGTTTCGATTGTCGAAGCTGCCCGGATGGTTGATGCGGCCGAAGCGGGTACGAAAACACCGCAGGGATCGCGCAAGGGCGACGCGATGCCCACATTAGCCATTGATCAAGTGATCAGTGGCAGGCCACGCCAGCCCGCCCTCTTCCCTCTATCGATCAATGCCGACGGTGTGATGCCCGATAACAGCCTGATCGCGATTCACGGACTTCCCAAGGGGACCGTTTTATCGTCCGGTCGTTCAGATGGTGTGGGCGGCTGGCTTCTCGCACCAGACGATCTTGGCGGCGCGTTGTCCATTACTCCCGGTGACGACGCGGTCGGTTCGAGCGACCTCGTCGTCCAGCTCCTAACGCCGGGGGCGCGCGTCGCGAGCGAACTGCACGCAAGACTGATGGTCTCGGGGGGTGCGGAGGCCAGTGACGACCACGAACTCGTATCGATGGCGACGCCCGAACAGATTCAGGTGCTATTGAGCCATGGCCGAGAATTGCAACGCGTTGGTTACCTTGCCGGAGCGCGGCTTTTCTTTCAGCGCGCAGCGGAGGCCGGTAGCGCCGAAGGGGCGCGTGCCCTTGGTGAAACATATGATCCTGTCGAATTTCAAAAGCTCGGCGTCCACGGGCTGGCTCCGGACGAGGCGTTAGCGCGTAAGTGGTACAATCGTGCGATTGAGCTCGAAGCAAAGCGTATGAAGCAAACCGGGACCGTGGAATAGGGCGGCGTAGTTGATCGCCGCGAGCTAGCCACCTTCGGGCTCTAAAGGGTTGTTGAAGGCGCGCTCTAGGGCCCGGACTCATAACCAATAGCTGACGGTGGCGGCGATGCAGACCGCAGCGAGGAAGTTTACGGCATTTCGGTCGTAGCGGGTCGCCACACGGCGGAAGTCTTTGAGGCGGCAGAACATGCGCTCGATGGCGTTGCGATTGCGATAGAGAAACGGCGAAAAGCAGTTCTTCCACTTGCGATTGGCCTTCGGCGGGATGTTTGGCATCGCGCCGTGCTGTTCAATCTGCCGCCGGATCGCATTGGCATCATAGCCCTTGTCGCCATGCAGGATATCGCAAGTGGGAAGCCGCTTGAGCAGTTCTGCGCCTGCTGTGCAATCGGCGACTTGGCCGCCCGTGAGCATGAAGGACAGCGGGCGGCACTCCGCCTCGGTCAACGCGTGGATCTTGGTCGTGCGTCCGCCGCGCGAGCGGCCGATGGGCTGATTTTTCTCCCCCCTTTGCCGCCGCCGGCCGAGCGATGCGCCTTCACCGCCGAGGAGTCGATGAGAACCTGCACGGGCGGCCCGCCGGCTTGCGCGAGCGCGTGGAATAGAGCGACCCAGACGCCTTTAGCCGCCCAACGCACATAGCGGTTGTAGAGCGTTTTCCTCGGCCCGTATTCTCGCGGCGCATCGATCCAGCGCCCGCCCGACTTCAGCACATGAATGATCCCACTGATCACGCCGCGATCACCGACGCGCGCCTTGCCGCGTGTGTCGGTTGGAAGATGCGGCGCAATCTTCGCAAACTGCGTATCCGTCAGCCAGTACTGATCCCGATTCATCGATGCTCCCCTTTCCAGAGCCGTGAATCATAACTCGCCCGTCATGCCAACCTTTTTATG
>JBAVQA010000455.1:0-1940 GCA_049693595.1 Candidatus Acidiferrales bacterium
TCTGCCAGCCTCCGCTCAAGAAGGTCTTTACCAATCCGGGACTCGATCAGACCGCCTGGAAAGGATTTTGACTCGGGAGGCAATGCGCTTACGATCTCCGCGGGGTTGATGTACGGCTCGAAACCTATACCGGTCTTGATACCGATCTCCTGGGCAAACTCCAGCGCCTTGCGGAAGAGCGTGGTCGTGCGGTCGGCTCTTTCCCAATTGTCGGCGGCAAGACGGCTCGCGTCGGCTCCAAAGGTCTCGCGGTCGAAGAATTCGGCAGCTCCCATCTTGTAGGTGGACGTCCGCTGTGGAAGGTAGCCCCAGGAGGTCATCGTGGAATCTTCGAGCGCAGCTATATGCCCGCTGCCGGCGAAATCGAACGATAGATAGGATTCGGCTAAAGGAGGATTTTGCGTATACACGTGCATGCCGAACATGTTGAAACGCATGCGCATCATGGCGGCGAAATAAGCTTTGTAGTCTTCGTCGTTATAAACGCTGATGCAATTGAGGAAGTCGGGCCAGGGAAGCAAGCCTCGAGTAGTGAACTCCGGCGTCGCTGCCCAGGGGACGCCAGCCTGGGGAAGACGCAAACCTCCGACGGGTTCGATCGGAGTCGTTGTCCCATCGATTCCGAAGACCGTGCCCTGTCTCTCAAGAAACTCGAACACGGCATAGAGAAGCGCTTGTTCACTACTGGCTCGTAGCCGAATGTTCTGTTCCACAACAGAGATTTCGTAGTCTTCCAACCCCTTGAAGGAAGCACTCTCAATAGTCAGGGTGAGTTGTAGACCACGGGGGTCGTTCTCCGCGGTTTCGCTCACCTCCCAGGCATTATTCAGCATATGCAGACCGGTGCAGAGTTCGTTCACCGCGAGCCTGCTTCGGGCAGACCTGGGCGCCAGCAAGCGAACCCCGATTTGCTTGACGGCGGCGAGTTGGCCAAATCCGCTTTGCGGCAAAAACATCCCACCTGCGGCGAGGGCGCTGGTCTTCATAAAATCTCGACGATGCATCATTTCAAACTTCCTTTGTGCTCCACCAACTGGAGATCTCTTCGAGAGAACGATTTTTCGTTTCCGGCAAAAAACGCCAGACAAAAAATACTTCGACTACGCAAAAACCGGCATATAGAAAGAAGGGGAATCCATGTCCGAAGTGCGTAATGAGGACGTGGTTCTCGTCGAGCATCGGAAACGTCTGCGAGACCACAAAATTGGCGATCCAGAGAACCGCGGTACTCAGAGCCATCGCCTTAGCCCGGAACTCGGATGGAAAGATCTCCGACAGGACAATCCACGTGACGGGGCCGACTGAGAATGCGAAGCACGCTATGTAAATGAAGACGAAGAGAAGCAGCCACGCCGAAGAACTTCCATGCATAATCGCCAATCCCATCCCCACCAGGCACACCATCATACCGAACGAGCCAGCCAACAGCAGCGGTTTCCGGCCCGCGCGATCGACGAGCGTCATAGCCAGAACCGTAAAGACGACGTTGACAGCTCCCAGCAATACCGTCTGAAGCAGAGCGGCGTTTCCCGAGTGCGTGGCGCGATTGAAGATAATCGGGGCGTAGTAAAGAAAGACGTTGATGCCGGTTACTTGTTGCAGGATCGCCAGCACAAGTCCGACCGTAAGCACGCGCCGCATGTGCCCCGTGGTCGTGGGCGTTTGCTGCTCTGCTTCGAGAATTTCAAGAAAGGTATCAGCACCGGTGCGCGCCGCGACTTTCTCCGCTTCTTCGCGTCGCCCGTGCATGAGCAAAAACCTTGCCGTTTCCGGCGCTACGAACAGAAGACCGAGTAGGATCGCCGATGGGACGATGCCGGAAGCAAACATCCAGCGCCAGCCGGCGGTGTGGTTCCACTCGAGCGTTCCGCTCAGATGAATTCGATAGTTCACCAGATAGATAATCAGCATGCCGGAGACAATTGCCAACTGATTCAAGG
>JBAVQA010000456.1:0-4694 GCA_049693595.1 Candidatus Acidiferrales bacterium
CCCTAACGGTGAACCATCTCGGCCAGCTTCCCGCTGTGACTATTTCGTTCAACTTGAAAAATGGAGTGGCGATCGGCGACGCCGTGAACAGCGTCAATAAACTCGCTCGCGAAGTTCTGCCTCCGACGGTTACCATCGAATTTCAAGGAACGGCGCAGGCGTTTCAGGCTTCTTTGACCGGATTGGGAATATTGCTCGTCATGGCGATTCTGGTGATCTACATCGTTCTGGGCATTTTGTACGAGAGCTTCATCCATCCGATTACGATTCTTTCCGGTTTGCCGTCCGCGGCTTTTGGCGCACTTCTTACCTTGCAGATTTTCCACCTGAGTCTCGATCTCTACGGATTCGTCGGCGTGATCATGTTGATCGGCATCGTGAAGAAGAATGCGATTATGATGGTTGACTTTGCGATTGAGCGTGAGCGCCACAGCCACAAGACGGCTGAAGAAGCAATTTACGAAGGCTGCTTGATTCGTTTCCGCCCGATCATGATGACCACAATGGCCGCCCTGATGGGCACGCTCCCGATTGCTTTGGGTTCCGGTGCCGGAGCGGATTCGCGGCGTCCCCTGGGTCTCGCGGTAGTCGGTGGCTTGCTTTTCTCGCAGGCGGTCACGTTATATCTGACGCCGGTCTTCTACACCTACATGGATTCGTTCCAGACCTGGGCAGGGAACCGCTTTGGGAAACTGAGCCGAAATAGGAATCCGATTCTCGCGGACGAGCACTCGTCCGCCGATTGACGCTAAGCCGGCCGATTCCCGTATAACAATATCTTCTGCAGTCCACTGACCTTCCGGACAGTCTTGTTCCCTGTCATTGGGTACCAAAGTAGCTGTCATCCCGTACCATTGACGCTGTTCTGGTGGTTCTCTAGCATGAAGTAGGGAGCAGACACGTCCCGGAATGTGGGATTTGGATTCCCGTGTTTCGTTTTGACCCGCAGGAACCCAGCCACGATGCGTTATGGAGAAGATTTTCCTAGAGATATAAGAACGCGCCCGCGACGGCGCGGGCCGCGTATGAATTCGCGGGTCCCGGTGGCAATCGAATGGAGTGGACACGCCGGGCCGCTCTATTCTGAACCAGGTTTCACTAGAGTAGTGAGCGCGAACGGCTGTTTACTTGTGAGCCCGAAGGAACTCGAATTGCAGCAGCGTTTGCGGCTCACGAATTTGTCCACACGACGGTCGGTTGAAGCCGTAGTCGTTTGGAAAGGGTTGCAACGGCCTGATGGATGGGACATGGGCATCGAAATCGTAGCCCACAACCAGGATTTCTGGGGTGTTGAACTTTGAAATTTCAAAGCTTGACGGGTCCGGCTAAAGTTTCAGGTTCGCCGGTAAAGGGTAAAACAATGGCGACGCCTGTGAAACATGCCCCGCAGTCTCTGCATACGCCGTCAGTGAAGGCGGTTCCGTTGCCGCCCAAGCAGGTCATCGCCGGGGAAGAGCGCCGCCGCAGTTATCGGGTTCTCCTGCGCGTGCGCGCGAGCATCCACGTCGCGCTCCAGGGGAAACCTGTAACTTTCGAGACGGTCACCCTCAGCGTCAGCAATCATGGCGCGCTGGTTGTGCTGAGCCAAAATCTTCCTTGCGATACCCGGCTCGTTCTCGAGCACAGCGGCACGAAAGAACGCGTGGCTTGCAAAGTTGCTCGCATAGCGCGTGAAATGCCGGAAGGGTTCCACGTCCCGCTCGAATTTGATTCTCCCGCGCCGAATTTCTGGCGAATCGCGTTTCCGCCTTCGGATTGGCGTCCTTCCGAAGATATGTAACAGCTTTAGGAAATTGCTGCGCGTATCGCGAAACCGCAGCCGGGCTTAACTCGCTGAGAATTGCCGCGCGCAAAATAATCGAAGTTACTAGAAGGGAAGTTTGTGCAGATCGAGATTGCCGCCGGAGAGAATGATTCCGATTTTCCGGCCTTCGCCACGGATTCGGCGGTTCAGCGCGGGAGCTGCTGCCACCGCGCCGGACGGCTCGACAATGAGTTTCGTGCGCTCCCACAGCAATAGCATCGCTGCAGTGAGTTCTTCTTCGGTGACCGTCGAAATTTCATCCACAAAAGATTGCAGAATCGAAAACGTTAAAGGACAGAGTGTTGCGCGCAGCCCGTCCGCCATGGTTTCGAATGGAGCCGCCGGTTCGATCTTCTCTGCCGCCAGCGAACGGTAGGCATCGTCCGCGTTGCGCGGCTCGCCACCGATCACTCGAATTCCCGGTCGCATACTCTTTGCGGCGATCGCTGTGCCGCTCAGCAGGCCGCCTCCGCTCACCGGTGCAATCACCAAGTCGAGCTCGCCCACGTCTTCGATCAATTCGAGCGCTGCCGTGCCCTGGCCCGCGATCACGCGAGCGTCGTTGTAAGGATGCACCAAATGCGCGCCGGTTTTTTTCATCACCTCGGCGCAGGTTCCCTCGCGCGAAGCCATGTTCGGCTCGCACAGGGTTATTTGACCGCCGTAAGACTCCACCGCTCGCATTTTCGCCGCCGATGAATTCGACGGCATCACGATGAATGCCGGAATACCTCGCCAACGGGCTGCCTGCGCCAGCGCGGCCGCGTGATTTCCCGATGACGGAGCCACTACGCCATGCCGCGCTTCTTCATCCGTGAGCGAAAAAACAGCATTCGTGGCGCCGCGAATTTTAAACGAGCCTGTCTTTTGCAGGTTTTCGCACTTGAAATAGAGCAGGGCGCCGGCAACCTCATCGAGCGACGCGGAAGTGACCACCGGCGTCCGGTGAATGCGCGGGGCAATTCGAGCGTGCGCAGCAAGAATCGCTTCGAAGTTCGGCGCGTCCGTTTGCAGGGATGTCGCGTTCATATGGCTCGCGTTAAAAGTAAGTCAAAAGCCTATAACCACCGAACCGCGGATTGCCTGTTATCGCGAATCACTTTGTAGCGCGCCCCGGCATCGTGAAGGTCACTTTCGCGGCCGCGCTATTGTCGAAGCGATCGGCGATTTGCACTGCCACGGTGTGTTCCCCAGGAGCGAGCCCGTTCACGGAAATCTGGTAGCTTTCCTTCGGCGCATCGGAGAGGAGGCCCTCCGGAAAAACGATCATCCAATCGCCGGCGTCAACACTATATCGCGCTCGCGCGATTGCGCTCGATCCGCTAGCCGCTTCGAAAGTTACTTTCGCTATGGTTGCGCTCGCAGCCGCGGCGCGCAGATTCTCGATAGTGGGCGGCGCGTTCTCAATTTCAAAGCGATCGCTCTCGCGTTCGCTCGTGAGAGATTGGTCGGCGGGATTCGATGGCGAGTCTGAAGCTACGATCTTCAAGTAGTACGCCCCGTCCGGCATCGTCGTGGTGTCCCAGGAATAATATTTCTGCGTCAGCTTGTCCTTCAACAGGCGCCAGTTCTGTTCGCCTTCGCCGTGGTAATAAATAGAAAAAGTCAGATCGTCGTCGTTATCATCATGCGCGCTCCAGAGCACGCTCGCATAACCCTTGTCCTCGAAACCCTGAGGAAGCACTTCCATCTTTGGAAATCGCACCGAAACGTCCGGGTTCACGCCCAGCGGAGATTGAAAAGTTACCGCGCCACGCTGCGGCTGACGAAGCTGCACGGACGCAGGAATCGCGAGGCCACCTTGCGGGTTCGCGAAGCCCTGCACGCGAATTCCGGGGTCTTGAATCGCGATGTCGTCGATCACCGGCGCAACATTTTTCGGCTGATACGCCAAGCTCACCCACGAAAGATTTGGCACGCTTCCGCCGTCCGTGTCCAGAAAAACCGCTTTCCACTGCACGAACCGCGCAGCGGGACAGTCCACGGTTTCTCTCCCGGCATTTTTGTACGGTCCGGCCCATGCGCTCCAATTCTTCTGCGGAGTTGACGTATTTCCCGAGCGGACGTAGAAAGCGACCTTGCCTTGCGTTGCGCCATCGCCCCACCATGACAAACGTCCCCATTGCGAAAATATTTTGGCGTCGAACGCGTCCGATTCGAAGCTGCCGTTCGGATCGTATCCCGGCCCCAGAGTGAAGACTTTTCCGGGGTTCGCCGTGGCAACGTACATCTCCCCTTTGGGTCCCGCGATGATGCTGGTCACTTGCGCCGAGGCGGTTTTCGCGATACTCGAATAAATATCGTTGCCTTCGAGCGACAAGATCGTTCCTTTATTTCCCGTCCCCAGAAGAATATTCCGCGCAGGAGAAAGGCCCATAGCAAAAACCAAATCCTCGCGCGAACTCCACAGCGTTTCCGGCGAGCCGTCCGGCGATATCTTTATTACTTCCGCGCCACCCGTTGACGATGAAATGAACGGAAACGAAATAGCAGGCTGCGGCGCTTGCGCTTGCAGTTGCAGCGTGATGTTTCCCTGGGATGTAGTGTTCGTTTGCGGTTGAACCAAGGATGACGGCAAATTAATCAGTGGCGAGGCGGTCGCAGCGCGCTGTTTCTCCCCAATCGACGCGGCGTAAATATTCCCTTTGTCGTCCGCCAGCAGGGAAGTCACTTCTTTCTTGCTCGTCTCGTAAATCACGAACGCCGCGCCCGCTTCCGGCATCGCCTGAGAATTCTTCCGCACGATCGCAACGCGCAAAACCAAGCCGTTCGGATCGGTGCCAATCAAAAGACTTCCTCTCTGATCGAACGCAAGAGAACGCGCGTGGCGTTCATCGCTTTGATAAAAGAGCCGCCCTTTGCCGTCCGGCGTCACCGCAAATACCTCGCC
>JBAVQA010000457.1:0-4910 GCA_049693595.1 Candidatus Acidiferrales bacterium
GAAAGAAGACGAGCACGATGAGGACCAGGGTCATGCCCAGCAGTAGATTGTCCTCGACTGTGCTGATCGTCAACCGCACCAGGTCGCTTCGGTCGTAATAGGGCCGCACTTTTACATCGGGAGGAAGAATATGTTCGTTCAGTTCTTTGGTCTTTTCTTCCACACCTTTCAGAACGTTCTGCGTTTGCTCGCCGCGGAGCATCAGGATGACGCCTTCGACGACATCGTCATTCTTGTTGAATCCGAATTGGCCGAGGCGTGGAGCGTGGCCAATCACAACGTCGCCCACATCTCGAACGTGTATTGGCACGCCATTCTGCGCACCGATAATTACGCTGCCTATGTCCGCTTCGTTTCGGATCAGACCGAGTCCGCGAACGTAGTAAAACTGCTCGCCCTGCGAATAAAATCCGCCGCCGGTGTTCGCGTTGTTGAGGCTGAGCTGCTGAATCACGGTGGGAACCGTGATGTGATATCCGTAGAGTCTTGCGGGGTCGAGCAAGACTTGATACTGCATTACGGTTCCGCCAAACCCGGAATCATCCGCGACTCCGCGCACCTGCTTGTATTGCCTCTCGATTACCCAGTCTTCGAACGTTTTTAATTCTTGCGGAGAACGATCCGGGCTTTCCAGCACGTAGCGATACACGAGTCCGGAGGGGCTGGACAGCGGAGCGAGTGTGGGCTGCACTCCGGTGGGAAAGTTCACCTCGCTCAAGCGCTGGAAGACGATTTGACGCGCGAAATAATCGTCTGTGTTTTCGTCAAAAGTGAGGATCACATCCGAGAGGCCGTACAGAGAGATCGAGCGCTGGATGGCCATCTTCGGCACGCCATTCATTTCCACTTCGGTAGGCAGCGTCACCAAGCGCTCGATTTCTTCCGCTGCGTGCCCGGGCCACTGCGTGATGATCTCCACCATGGGCGGCGACAAGTCCGGGTAGGCGTCCACCGGCATGCGCTGGAATGAGATCCCGCCTGCGATGATGACGAACCCGACCAGCATCAGGACCAGGAATCTCTGCTTCAGAGCGAATTGGACGATTCGATTAATCATCGAGAGTCTGCGGGCTTTAGTGCTGGAACGAATTGGCGAATTGCAAAAATAGGCTGCCGTTCGCAGCCACTTTATCTCCGGGTGAAAGCCCTTTTAGAACTTGCGTTTGGCCATTTTCAGTTTGTCCGATATCCACTTGGCGCCGGCCAAACTGGCCGGAGCTGTTAGCCACATAGACGAACGGCTGGTTTTCGTCGTCGCGCAGGATTGAAGAATCGGGCACGGCAATCGCGTTCGAGATCGTTCCGGCAGTCACCGTCGCGACGCAGTACATATCTTTCTTTAATTTTCCGCCTGGGTTATCGACCACGATGCGGGCTTGCAAAGTGCGCGTAGTGGGATCCAGCGCGGGGGAAATAAACGAAATCTTGCCGGAGAATTTGTCGGGATAGGAATCGGTGGTGATCGTGGCCTGATCGCCGTCTTTGACGTAAGCGAGGTCGCCTTGATAAATATTCGCCATCACCCAAACGGTGCTCATGTCCGAAATGGTGAAGGCCTGGGTGGTGCCGGCTT
Organism: Candidatus Acidiferrales bacterium; assembly: GCA_049693595.1. Taxonomy (GTDB): domain Bacteria; phylum Acidobacteriota; class Terriglobia; order Acidiferrales; family UBA7541; genus Palsa-295. The sequence goes on from JBAVQA010000457.1 coordinate 1,574, forward strand.
GCATTACTTGTCCCGGCGAAACGAGCCGTTCCACGATTTCTCCGGCGATGGGCGCAAGCAAAGGAATCTGCGCTGAGATGGGAGATTTCTCCAGATCCTCAGGATTTGGTATTCCGAGAATTTTCATGCCCTCCTCGGCGGCGCTCAAATCCGCTTGCGCTTGTATGCGATCGGACTCAGCCTGCAGCAGGTCGCGGTCGGCGATGGCGTGATGCGCGAAAAGATCCTGAGCGCGCTCGTAATTCTTATTGGCCACGCGAAATGTATCGCGTGCCTTCAAATAGGCGGCGAGCAACAGGGAATAATCCGGGCTGCTGACTTCCAAAAGCGGCTGCCCACGTTTGACGCGGTCGCCTGGGACTACCAGAATCTTCGCGACGGGCCCTCCGACTTGCGTAATCACGGGTGTGGTACTGAATGCGTTGTAAGCCACAGCTCCGGTGAGCCGCAGGGTGCGCGTAAGCTTCGACGCTTGCACGGTTACAACCTGCACGTGCGACATCTGATCCTGGGGGATGGTGAATAATGCAGCCGTATCGGTCTTCGATTCACTCGAAGAGTAAGACGTCAGTTCATTCGCACCGCGTTCCGAGCTGCAGCCGGCGGCCAAAATCCAGAGGGCGGCAGCGAATCCGATGCAGGTGGTGCGTCTTATAATTCGTAAATTCTTCATGGCAAACTCCTCACTCCCACAGCCTCGCGAAGCTGCTCGACCGCCGTCAGATAAGCTGCGAGAGACTGGCGATAGGCAAGCTCGGTGGCTCGATAGCTGCGCTCGGCATCGAGAAAGTCCAGCAGGCTTGCGGCGCCTCGCTTGTATGAATATTCGGTGATGTCGCGCGATTGCTTCGCTGCGTCGAGGTATCCAGCGCGATAGAGCGACACGACCTGGTCGTTGTCGCGGACGGACTCGTAGGCGTTCAGGACGTCACTCATCACCTGATCGTTGGCCGCGAGTTCCAGCTCCTGAGCCTGATTGATTGCGTAATTGGTGCGCGCGATTTCGCCCTGATTGCGATTGAAGATCGGAATCTGAAAGCTGCCGAAAACCGAGGCGGTGTTCGTCTCGCTTACATGGTCGTAATCAAACGTGCCGGTGATGTCCACCTTCCCATTGGCCTTTGCCAGTTCATACTGACTCTTTGCAGCGATCACGCCTTGTTGGGCGGCGCGGAGATCGGCGCGGCTCTGCAGGGCTTTTGCCTGCAGGTCTTCCAGCTGGATGTTGACCGGCAGGTAGTCGAAATCTCCGGAGACGTCGTAATCCGCTCCCACGGTTTGGTATCCGAGGAATTGCCGGAGGCCGACAAGAGCTTGAATCTTGGCGAGCTGTGCTTGCGAGACGTCGCTCTGAAACTGGAGCAATTGCAGCTTGATCTTTAGATAGTCACCTTCGCTGATGTCGCCGGCTTTGTAACGAGCCTGGCTGATGTCCACCGTGTTCTGAAAGCTCTTCATGTCTTCTATCGCCAGATCGAGAGTGGATTCGGCGAGCTGAACGCCGAAGAACTGCGAAGCCACATTGAAAGTGAGGGTGCGCTCGTTATCAGCGACAGTGGATTTCGTCTGCGCCGTGGCGTCTTCCGCTGCCTGCAAGCGGTGTTGGCGCTTCTTTCCGCGTTCGAACAGGTAAGAAACGCCAACATCAAACTGCACGATGTTGTTGAGGTAGTCCGCAGTGAAGCTTTCCGGCTGAAAGATTGGAATGAACTGCGTGTCCGCCGTCAGCACGGGGTTCGGCCGAAGATTCGCCGTGATTTCCAGCGCTTGGTTTTGCTGGATCGTGGTTTGCGCGGCCTTCAAGTTATGGTTGTGTTCGAGAGCCAGTTGGATCGCTTCATCCAACGTTAGGCGAACCGCGCCGTGAACCTGCACCGCGGGCGCTTGTATCTTGGGTGCCGGCGGCACAGGTGGCTGTGCGGGCGGGTTCTGCGCGCGGCACTTCGGCGCTAAAAACCCGCTGGAAAAACACACCACGAATAAAAGCACTGCGAGTCGCACACTCTGTACGAGCATAGTTTTCAACCTCTGCTAAACGGATAGAAAGTGAGTCGGAGCGTCGCGAACGACGCTGAACTTAACCGGGGCGATTAGACGGCAGGCGGTGCGCGGGCCGGGAGACGAGGCGCCGAGGGAGACGGCGTAAAAGCCGGCTCCGCGGGCTCGGGGCGGAATCCTAACTGTGCCAACGCAGGTGTGCGGTCGCTAGCGAGCGGCCGCTCCATCGGCTGGTGATTTACATGGCAAATCGAGCAGTTCGCTTCCGAAGAGTCGGCGTGGTGATGCCAAACGCTCCCCAAGGTCGTGACGAAGACCAGCAGCACGATCAGTGCGATGGGGACCAGCAAACGCCGAATTGACCTTTGGTTACGCATTGCTTTGGGTTCGTCATGACCCAGTCTCAATCATATAGCAGATGGCAGCGAGTGCAAATGAGTTGTGTCTGCCAGGAACTATTGTAAGGCGTCCGAAGACGAAGCGTTAGTTTGTGTGCTCCAGAGCCTTCTCTACCATCGCGACGCATTTTTCCACGCGCTTGCGCAACGGGCCGTCGAGCTCCTGCTGCCGCTGGCGCAGCGTAAATGTCTCGTCGGCGATATTCAGGGCAGCCAGCACCGCAACTTTTAGCGAATCCACCATGCGCGTGGACTCCGCAATCGACCTCATTTTGCCGTCGACGTAAGCGGCCAACTCTTTCAGATATTCTTCATTTCCGTCCGCGTTCACGTTGTAGCTTTGGTCGTAAATTTCTATTTTCACGGTTGCACTCCCGGCTGAGCTTTCGCCATTGTCGGCCATCAGACACCCCGGCGCAATGGGCTTGATGCGATGCCGAAGCGGCTCTCGAAGTTAGCTCGCACGCAAGGTGGCGCCGAGCTTTTGTTCGAGCGCAGTGACGATGCGGGAGGTAAATTCGGCGAGCTGAGCGTCGGTGAGCGTGCCCTGGGCGCTTTGGAATTTCACGCGGATCATCAGCGAGTATTTTCCAACGGGAATTTGGCCGCCGCGGAAAAGATCGGCAGGCTGAATGGTCTGAAGCTCGGCGATCCCGAGCGCGCGGATGGTCTGTTCCACCTGCGCAAACGTCACACCGTCCGCTAATACCAGCGAAAAATCCCTCTCTACCGCGGGGTAGCGCGGCCACGGAACGAAGCGCAGGGCGGCGCGTGCCGATTCAATGCCCAGCAACAGCGGATCGAGCTTCAGCTCCGCAAGATACACGTCTTGCCGCAGCTTCAACTGCTCCGCGATGCGGCGAACGAGTTGCCCCGCGACACCCAATTGCTCGCCAGTGTTCTTCGCCAGGGAAAAATGAGCAGAACGCGCGGAAGACATC
>JBAVQA010000458.1:0-9289 GCA_049693595.1 Candidatus Acidiferrales bacterium
GCAGCGCCGCGTGTGTTTGACAGCGTGCTGCGAGGCTTGCTAGCCTCGCCAGACGCGGTGACTCTACCGCCCTCGAATGAAAGCCGAACCCGACCGAGAAACCGCGCGCGAATCCATCATTGAATTCCGCAACGCCGGCTATCGTCTTCCGAATGGCCAACCGTTGTTAGAGGGTCTCAATCTCGCCGTAGGGCGCGGCGAGACCTTAGTTATGTTAGGCCGCAGTGGCGCTGGAAAGACTACGGCCCTGAAGCTGATTAATCGACTGCTCGATCCGAGCGGCGGGGAAGTCCTCGTTGAAGGTAAGTCGACCTGTAGTTGGGACGCGATCGCGCTACGCCGGCAAATCGGTTACGTCATACAAGAAATAGGCCTGTTCCCCCATTTCACGATCGAGCAGAACGTTTCCCTGGTTCCGCGGCTCGAACGGTGGCCGGTCGATCGGACCAGCGCGCGTGTGAACGAGCTCTTGAATCTCATGCGGCTTGATCCGGCTAAATTTTCGAAGAGATATCCGCACGAACTTTCCGGAGGGCAGCGCCAGCGAGTAGGCATCGCGCGGGCCTTGGCTGTTGACCCGCCTATTTTATTGATGGACGAGCCGTTCGGGGCGCTCGATCCGCTCACCCGCGGCGAACTACACAAGGAGTTCCAGCAGCTTCAGCGGCGCCTCCAGAAGACCATCGTGATCGTCACTCACGATGTAGGCGAATCTTTGTTGCTCGCCACGCGCATCGCATTGCTCGACGCGGGAAAATTGACGGGAGTTTTTTCGGTTAAGGAGTTCCTCGCGGCTCGGGAGCCTGTCGCCGCTGCTTACGTTGCGAATTTTCGGATGTACGAAGAAGCCGAGAGGACCCATGGGCCTGATTGATTTCTTTATTCGACATCAGCGCGAAATTTTACAGGCGACCCTCGAGCACATTTGGCTGGTTGGCATCTCGATGCTGCTGGCCGTGGCCATAGGGGTGCCGCTCGGAATTATCGCCGCCCGCCATCCCTGGCTTTCGAAACCGATCCTCGGAGGAGCGAACATCGCCGAAACAATTCCAAGCCTCGCGCTTTTTGGATTCCTACTACCGGTGCCGTGGCTCGGGGGGCGCGCAGACCGGCTCGTGATCACCGCGCTGACGTTGTACGCACTGCTTCCCATCATTCGCAATACGACTGCGGGCATTGGCGGTGTGGATGCCGCGGTGCGCGAAGCGGCGCGCGGAATGGGAATGACGGAGAATCAAATTCTGTTTCAGGTGGAACTTCCGCTTTCTGTGCCGACAATCCTCGCGGGTGTTCGGGTTGCAACTGTTCTGACCATCGGTATCGCGACGATTGCGGCCGCCGTGGGCGCCGGAGGCCTGGGCGAATTCATATTTCGCGGTCTTGCGATGGTGAACGACCAGCTGATTCTTGCCGGCGCGATTCCGGCGGCCGCGCTCGCGCTGCTTGCAGACTTTTTGTTGAGCTTGCTGGAACGCAGGTTGCGGCCCGCGCGATCATGATTGGCCGGCGAAGTAGCGCCTTTATCTGCCTGATCGTTCTGCTCGTTTCCTGCGGCGGCGAGCGGCGCGAAACAATCGTTATCGGTTCAAAAAACTTTTCCGAGCAAGCGCTTCTCGCTGAAATCGTTGCACAGCATCTTGAAGCTCGCCTGCATCGTCCGGTTGACCGGCGCTTTTACCTGGCTGGTTCTTACATTTGTCAGCAGGCGCTGCTCTCGGGCCGAATTGACGGCTACGTGGAATACACCGGCACGGCCTTGACCGCGATTCTGCATGACCCGATTCAGAGCGATCCTTCGACCGTGTTCGAGCGCGTTAAAAGCGAATATAAGCAGCGATTTGGGCTGGAAGTGATGCCCTCCCTCGGATTTAACAACACGTTCGCGATTGTTGTGCGCGGCGAGGACGCCCGCCGATTGAATCTGAAGACGATTGACGACGTCGCGCGTTATTCACCGCAATGGCGAGCGGGATTCGGATACGAATTTATGGAGAGGCCCGACGGTTATGAGGGGCTTGCAAAAGTCTATGGACTAAAATTCAGTGCTACGCCTCGCATCCTTGATTTGGGCTTGCTGTATCGCGCGCTTCTCGACAAGCAAGTGGACATCGTCGCAGGAAATTCAACCGATGGATTGTTGGCCGCGCGCGACTTGGTGATTCTTGAGGATGACAAACATTATTTTCCGCCCTATGAAGCGGTGCCGATCGTTCGCCAGGATACGCTCGTCCGTTTCCCGGAAGCGCGCGCTGCCATGGAAGAATTGGCCGGAAAGATTTCCGATGCGGAAATGCGAAGAATGAACTATGCCGTGGACGCGGAACGGCGCGACATCGCCGAGGTAGCGCGCGAATTTCTGCACTCCAAGGCGCTCGATTGAGTGCGCAGCCTCAACGAGATTCTTCGGATTCTTGCAGAGCTTTGAAATGGGCTTCCAGCGCCGCGCAATACTGGTGTTCGGCCTCGAGTTCGGCCTGCAGCTTTTTAACGAAAAGCTCGAGGCGGCGAAGCTCGTTGCGCAATTTTTGAACTTCTCCATTCGACTGCGGGACTGTGCGCGGTGCGGCTGCATGCGGAACCGCAGGGTTTCTGTTTGGGGCGGATGGCGCAGACCCCCAAGGAGCGACCGGCGGGGACGCCGTTGCAACTGCAGAGGCGTTCGCGAGGTTCGGAGAAAACAAGCCGCTCAACACTCGTGATGCCGCACTCGACGGCATGTCCGGGGCATCATCGCCGCGTTCCACCGCGCCGCCAATACTGGAAATTGTGGGATGCAGCAAGTTTTTGACGCGAGCGATCAAATCCTGCGGCTGAAACGGTTTGCGTATCAGCTCGTCGGCCTTCACCGCAGTGGCGCGTTCCGCAACGGAGCGATTCACCACGCCTGACATCAAGATTACCGGCGTCTTGCCCAGCCGATCGTGCTGCTTGACGAACTCGCAAACCTGGTAGCCGTCCTTGTCCGGCATGATCACGTCGGTAATCACCACATCCGGAGCGGTCTGGTTGAACTGCTCGAGCGCGGAAGCAGCATCCGCGCAGGTGATCACGTGGATGTTTTCCTTACGAAATGCGATCTTGATCACTTCGCGCATGGTGGCGCTATCGTCGATGAAATATACCGTTGGAGTCCGAGCTGCTTCCGGGTTGTGTGTTTCGCTCATGACACTTCCTTCTCGATCTCGTCGCGTTCGCCTTCGTCGAATTCCCGCATGGCGTCGAGCAAGAGATCGGTGGCCGAACGCAATACAGTCCGTTGCGTTGCCGTCGCGCCGTACACAAATTTGTAAACGCCTTTCTCGGCGGCGTGGCACGTTTTCACTATTTCTGTTACCGCTTCGTCTCCAAAATACGTGCCGCACTCGGCATGAAAGATCTCTCCAGCTTCAAAAAATATAATGCCGTCGGTTTCGCTCGCGTTGACGTGCAAGGCGCCCGTTTGGCGCGACTGCCCGAGCATCTGTATCACTCCCGGAAGGTCCAGATGCGAAAGACTGCCGCTCAAATCCGTGTCGGCAGCCGAAAGCATCTGTGTAGGTTGAAAGCCTTCCTGGCGGCTCAGGAGGAAACTTCGCACATGCGCCGCGAGATCCGCGGGCGAACGGCGTCGGTCCACGAAGTCGTCGCACCCGGCGCGGTAGGCTTCCAGCAACGCCTGATCTCCGCCGCCGCCGATTGCAATCAGCGGAATGTTTGCAGTCTTAGGATCCGCGCGAAGAATCGGGGCCATTTCGTGCGCGCCCATGTCGCGCAAATTGGTGGCGCAAAGGATTGCTGTAGGAGCGTTCCATTCGAGCATGGTGAGTGCGTACGCGGCCTGCGTGCTCGGGATCACTTCGAAGCCCTGCTGCTGCAAAGCGTCCGTCAGACGCTTTGAGAAATAGACGTTGCTGTCGATCAGCAGAATCTTCGGAAGATTTGGCAGCATGTTCATGCCCGGGTCTCCGCCGACTCGATTCCGTTTGGCTCTGCTGTCACCGAGGTGACGAGAGCGTTCAAGTCTAGAATCTGGATGTTTTCTTCGCCGATCGTCAGAGTACCTGAAATATACTTTGGACTAGCCGGATCCGGATTTTGCGCAGGACCAGTCACAAGCTCGCATTCACCGTCAACTGGAATCGCGCCAGGCTCGCTGACCGATCCAAAGTCACGGGCCGCCACCAGGTAAAATCGATGTGCTGGGGAATTCTTGCCGGCCAATATCCGGCTGACGTCATATACCGGCACGATCCGTCCACGCCGGACGATCACGCCCGCCACCAAGGGCGAGCTCTGCGGAAAGTGGTGCAGCCGGACCGGGGGCGCGAGTTCTGAAACGGTATCGGCGGACATCGCAAATCGGCGGTCTCCGATTTGCACCAGTACATACGATTTTGCATTCGTATTGTCTGTCGCGTTCATACCTGTACCGCCCCTTCCAACGTTCTTTGCGAGGCAGCTTCTGCTAGGGAACCGTCGAGCCGCTTGAATTCGTTGGCGGTCAAAAATCCCAGCGGATTAATGACCGGAATTACCTGGTCTTCGAAATACGCCAGACCGCGATACCACCGGCATTCCACGCCGATAAAAGCTCGCGGCAGGGCGTGAATTGCTGAAACTTCCGTCATGCGTTCGATTTTGTCCACAAGCACGGCCACGCGAACTTGCCTCAAGATCAGAACCAAGGTCGGCCGCACCACCCTTAAGCCGAAATGCATGCACGCGTTCACCACGAAGTACGTCCGGCGGTTGCGCTCGACGGTGTGGCGCACCTTCGGAATTTCCTGCTGTTCGATCTCCAGAGCCGCGCCCAGGCTGTCGGTGCTTCGAATTTCCTGCACCGAGTCCGCGGCAATAGCAAACAGCTGGTTCGCCACGGTGAACAGAATTACCGCTTCCGTCCGGCGAATCCGGCGCGATTTTGTCGGCTCCTGTGCTGCGATCTTCATCACGCTCCGACCGGGACTAGCTTGGAAAATTTCATCACGCGCCTTTCGATGGCCGCGCTGATTTCGTTTATATCCACTACTTCGTCGACGGCGCCCGTCTTGATAGCCTCGGCGGGCATGCCGAAAATTACCGAAGACGCCTCATCCTGCGCGATCACGTAGCCGCTGTTGGCTTTCACCGACTTCACGCCCTTGGCGGCGTCGTTGCCCATACCGGTCAGCACGACGCCGATGGCCATCAAGCGCGAATATGCCGCGACTGTTTCGAGAGCTGCGTTCGCACACGGCAAGTAACCTTCGATTCTCATCCCGGGGTCGAGCACGATTTTCCCGGTGGGAGACACTCTCAAGTGATGCGACCCGGGGCACAAGTAGATCATTCCGGGCTGCACGGGCTCGTTCGCCTCCGCTTCTTTTACCGGCAATTTCGAAATTTCGGCTAGCTGCAGCGTAAACGGTTTTGTAAACGCCGCCGGCATATGCAACACGAGCAGCACGGCGCCCGGAAAATCTTTCGGCAATCCCGCGACGACTCGCGTCACTGCAGCAGGCCCCCCCGTGGATGCAGCGATAACCACAATCGGGAACTTCCCGCCATTCTGAGACGTAGCCGCTGTATCGGCGCTAGTTTTCTTAGTCGCTGGAATAGCCGCCTGTGGAACGGGAGCCTTCCCGCGGGTCGCGGTACGCACCACGCGAACTTTGGCAGCCATTTTGAGCTTGCGAGTGAGTTCGTCGCGGACGCTGCGCATATCCAAATCGATGCCGCTGGAAGGTTTGGGAACGAAATCAATTGCGCCCAGCTCAAGCGCTCGCAAAGTGCTCGAAGCGCCCTCGCGAGATTCAGAGCTGACGATGACGATAGGTCTGGGGTGCTGCGACATGATCATTTCCGTGGCTTGCAAGCCATCGACGTGCGGCATATTAATATCCATCGTGATTACGTCGGGCCGCAATGATTCCGCGAGAGCCACGGCATCGCGCCCGTCGCGCGCTTGCCCGGCTACTTCGAGCTGAGGATCAGCGTTGATGATCTCCTGAAGTACTTTGCACATGAACGCGGAGTCATCCACCACCAGCACTCGAATTTTCTTTTCAGGGCTCTTATTCATTTCAATCCTGCTGCACCGGTACCCTCAATGCTGGACGGCCCTTCGGTTTCACCGGGTCAATCAGACCTTCGACGGTTGAAATCAACTGATCTTCCTGCACCGGCTTGGTCAGGAAGCCGGAAGCGCCTTCTTTCATGGCGCGATCGCGATGCTTCGCGCCCGCTCGAGAAGTAACTACGAGCACCGGAATTGTGCGCGTCATGGGGCCCTGCCGGAGACGCGCCAGCAGTTCGTAACCGTTCATTCGCGGCATTTCGAGGTCCGTGATGACCAGATGGCAGCCCACTTCCGCGATGATTTCGGAGGCTTCCAGGCCGTCGGAAGCAAGCTTCACGCGGTAGCCCGCTTTTTCGAGCATGCGTCCCACAAACTTTCTGACGCTGATCGAATCATCCGCGACCACCACAACGCGATCGTTTTCCACCGGGTCGACGGCCGCTGCCGGGATGTTCCCGGCGGCCACAGCCTCTGCGCCTGGCGCAAATACGCGCGCAGCAGGCGACGACGAAGGTAGCGCGTGGCGCTCCGCCCCATCGTTCGAAACCAACCGATTCAAGTCAATCAGAAGTATCAAACTTCCATCCGGGGCAATCGTCGTGCCCGGGAAAAGTTTTACTCGCCGCAAATAATTGCCCAGATTCTTGATAACGATTTCATCCTTGCCCAGAACTTCCTCGACGATCACACCCACCTGTTTTCCAGCTACCTTCACGATGACCATGTGAAAATAGCCGTTCACCGGTTCGAGCGCCGGAAGTGCAAGCTGTAGATCCAAACGGACGACTTCCGTCACAACATCGCGCACGCGCGCGAAAAGTTTTCCACCCACGTCTTCAATTTCCGCAGGCTTTAGCCGGCGAATCTCCTCGATCACCGCCAGCGGCAATGCAAACACGGCGCTGCCGCAACGCACGAACAAGGCTTGCGAGATAATCAGAGTTAGCGGTACCTTGACGGTGAAGCAGGCGCCTCGCCCCGGCTCCGAGCGAACCTCGATTTCGCCGTTGAGCGCGTGGACGTTTGCGCGCACGACGTCGAGACCGACTCCGCGGCCGGCGAGCTCCGTCATCGAAGAAGCGGTTGTAAATCCCGGGCGGAAGAGGAACTCGCGCAGCTCTCGCTCGCTCAGCTCCGCTGCGGCCACTGGTGACATGGCGCCGGACTCGATCACTCGGCTACGGACGCCGTCGTAATCAATTCCGCGGCCGTCGTCTTCGACTTCAATGAAAATGTGATTGCCGCGATGGTACGCGCGCACTTCCACACGGCCTTTTTCAGACTTCCCACCTTGCTGGCGCGCCGCCGGGTCTTCAAGGCCGTGCGCAACGGCGTTGCGTACGAGATGAATCAGCGGATCGGAAATGTGCTGGATAATATTGTTGTCGAGTTCCGTCTCGGCGCCTTCCAGCGAGAGTTCCACCGGTTTTCCCGCCGCCTTGGACGCGTCTCTCACAGTTCGCGAAAGCCGCGTGTAGAGGTTGCCAATGGGCACCATACGCGCCGCTGTGATCTCGTCCTGCAAGTGGTGCGCCAGTTTCGTGAACTCGTCGATGTCCGAATCCACTCTGCCCATGAATCCTTCCAACTGCGTGAGCACTTCGGTCACGTCTGCGGATATCTCGGTCAAGGAACGCGACAAAATATTGAAATCGTCGTAGCGGTCCATTTCGAGATCGCTGAACTCCAGCAGATCGTTCGACATGATCGCCGGCATGTTTCCCGAAGTTCCGCGGAACGTGTCCATTTGCGGCGTATGGCCGCCAAAGGGTCGAGCGCCTCCGACGCGATTGAATTCGTGCTTTTCCTGAAAATCGCCGACTTTTCCTGAAAGGCGCCGTTTCGAAAAACTGAGGATCTCGACCAGTTTTGCGAGTTCCGACAAGCGGCCCAGCATCCGCGTCCGGTTTATCACCAGTTCGCCCACCGCATTCATCATGCGGTCGAGGCGCTCGAGCGAAATGCGCACGGACTTTGCCTGCGGCAAGACTTGTCTCGCTGCAGAGCTCGAAGAAGCCGCGTGATCCTGTACCGCCGCAGCCTGTGGCGACTCTGCCGGAGTTCCAACCTCGTGATTGTTCTCGGATTTCGTTTCCGAGGCGACTTCAGGGGCTAGGTCCTCAATTCTAGCAAGCAGCGTATCAACGGCAGCGCGCATCTCTGCGTCGCTCGACCATTGCCGGTGCAGAAACTTTTTCAGCACGTCGACGGATTCCAGGCAAATATCGATGAAGTTGGCGTTCGGTTGCAAAGCGCCATCTCGCAACTCGCCGATTAAGTCTTCGACGCGATGCGCCACGGCGGAAAGCCGGTGCAGCCCCACTTGAGCCGCCGAACCTTTCACCGTGTGCATCGAACGAAACAGCCGGTGAATATCGTCAGCCTTCGGATTCGCTTCGAGCGCCAGCAGGCATTCCGTCACCGCCTGCAAGTGCTCTTCAGCTTCAGGGACAAAAAATTCGAGAACCTCGTCAGGCACTTCGCCGTCGGCCGGCAACTTGTCGGCATAAGAAACCGCTGGAAAGATTTCGGGTATGGGCTGCCCTTCGCCGGCGTCCGCTGTTGTTCCGCCGGATTCGTCATCCGCATATTGCTTGGGCTGGGACGGCTCGGCGGGAAATGCGAATGAATAGCGGTGCTTGAATGCGGCAAGGTCCTCCATCGTTTCTGCGCCGCTTGAACTGATTTGCAATAGATCGAATTCGAGCACCGAAATTGCATCGGAAATAAACTCCGTCAGAGGCCCCTGCATGTCCGCGGTCAGTGTCGCGTTCATTGCGTAATGGAAAATATGGGCCATCTTGGCGGCCACTTCTGAAAACTGGGGAAATCCGTAGCTCGCGGAGGTTCCCGCTAGAGTGTGGGATGCGATGTAAAGTTTCTCCAGATCTTCAGGCTTAGTCTGCGGCTCCTGCAACATGCCGGAGTACTCGCGCAGAAACTGGAGGTTCTCGGAAGCCTCCTGGAGAAACAGTTCCGTCGATTCCTGGTTTTGCGAGTTCACGGCAGTTCCTCCACGAAGGCGAGCATCCGCGGAGCCTCGGAAGAAACGGGCTTGCGATAGATCAAGCAATCACCGAGCCTGATGGATTCCAAATTCAGCGAAACATTCGAAAGCGTTTCCGAGTGGCCCAGCAGAAAATATCCGCCGGGTTCGAGCGCGTCGTAAAAGCGGCGCAGGATCGCGAGCCGCCTCTTCTCCGAGAAGTACATCAACACGTTCATGCAAAAGATGCAGTCGAACTTGCCGAA
>JBAVQA010000459.1:0-9495 GCA_049693595.1 Candidatus Acidiferrales bacterium
CGCATTCGTATCAGAGGATCGGCAGACCACAGTCCTGCAATCAATTTAGGGAACAGTCTTAGACTCTTGGCCACAATGGCCGCTACTTGGTCAGCGCGGCCGATTGTCCGCCGATCGCCACCTTCGAGAAGTAGGAGGATTTTGTTTTGAGGCACGGAAAGCCACCCAAGGGCAGCATCATATACCGACCGGAAGCACACTGGATGGCTTGACTTTGGGAGGGGCGGAAGTCAAACTACGGTGAATGAAAGAAATTCTTAAGCGGATTTTTTTGTGGGACCTGGTGAAGGGGATGATGCTGACCTTTCGCTATCAGGCGCCCAAGAATGTGGTCACGGAGCAGTATCCCCAGGAACGGCCGATGATGGCGGAGCGGTATCGCGGCGCGCCCAGGCTGAACATGAATCCGGAGACGGGGGAATCGCTTTGTATTTCGTGCAATCTATGCGCGCTGGCCTGCCCGGAGAATCTGATTGTGGTGGGATGGCTGCGGGATGACGCCACGCGGCGAAAAGTTTTGACCACGTTTACCTACGACACTTCGCGGTGCATGTTCTGCGGATTGTGCGAGGATGCTTGCCCCACGGATTGCCTGGAACTGACGCAGGATTTCGAGATGGCGCATTACAACCGCGAAGGCGCTATCTGGGACCGACACCGCCTGGAAGTTGGGCCCACTCCGACGCATTACACGCGTTAATTTTTGGAGCTTCTTCGGTCCTCGAGCGATAAGCCTGTCTCGCTGTTCCTCTGTGAGAACTGACGCGATTTGCGGCATCGAATCGGCGGCGATTATCTTTTGCCGTCGAGACGCTGCATTGTAATACTATGGCGCTCGAATTTTGTGGAGCGCGTTTTACGCTGAAAAATGGAACTTCGTAAAGATCCTATCACTCGAAGTTGGGTGGTGGTCGGACATCCGGAGCGCGAAAAGGTTCGGCCGGATCCATGTCCACTGTGTTCGGAGAGCCGACCGGAGACGCGCGCAATATTGGATTTGCCGGCGCACGGGCCGTGGCAGGTTCGTGTGTATCCACATTTCCGTCCACTGTATCGAATCGAGGGCGAGCCGGGGCGCAGCGCCGAAGGAATTTATGACCGGATGGCGGCGACGGGGGCGCATGAAATAATTGTCGAAAGCCCGGAGCACACGCGTTCGCTTTCGCGAATGAGCGATGAAGAGATTGAGCGAGTGCTGGAAGCGTACGCGCTGCGCATCGCGGATCTAAAGCGCGACGCGAGATTCAAGTACGTGACCGTATTCAAGAATCAAGGGGCGCAAGCGGGCGAGGAGTGGCCGCACGCGCATTCGCAAATCACGGCGACGACGTTCGTTCCGCGGAGGATTCTGTACGAATTGCGGAGCGCGCGCGAATGGTATCGCGACCGCGAACGCTGCGTTTTCTGCGACATTCTGAGTCAGGAGATTCGCCAGACCAAACGCATGGTGGAAAGCGTCGGGGACTACTATGCTTTTTGCCCTTACGCCTCGCGCGTGCCGTACGAAGTGTGGCTGATGCCGAGGACTCACAATCATCAGTTTGAGGCACCGCTCGCGGGCGAAAACCGGCGCAATCTGGCGAGCCTGCTAGGCCGGACGCTGCGAAGATTGTTACAGGTTTCGGAAAGCTACCACATGGTGCTGCATACATCCCCGAATACGCTGCAAACCAAAGGCGAACTGAGCGACTATTGGCGCACGATTGCGGGAGATTATCACTGGCACATCGAAATTCTTCCCATCGTGCAGCAACGGAGCAAGTCGTATAGCATCAAGGAAATTTATTTTAACGGGACGCTGCCGGAAGACGCGGCGGAAAGCTTGCGCAAGATCGATCCGAGCAAATGAGGAACAAATGAGGGGCAAATGAGGGGCAAATGAGGAACACGGGGAGCGAAGTGTCTTGAAAAGACGCGACGGCCAGCGCGGCGGAATCTTCTCGAAGCTTTTGTTTCTGATTTTCGTAGTCGTGCTTGTCGCGATTCTGTACGTGGCGCGGCACCCGATTTTGCGTTTCGCCGGAGATTTCTGGATCGTGGACGAAACGCCGCAAGTCTCGGACGTTATCGTAATTCTGAGCGACGACAATTACGGGGCCGATCGCGCAGCGCGAGCGGCGCAGCTTTTCAAGTCGGGCATGGCTCCGCGCATTCTGGCCAGCGGACGTTTGCTGCGCCCCTACGCGGGGATAGCGGAGCTGATGGAGCATGACTTGAAGGCGCTAGGAGTACCGGCAAATGCGATTGTGCCGGTAACTCATCGAGCCACGAACACGCGGGAAGAAGCGATTGCAGACTCGCAGGCGATCGCGGCGCACGGCTGGAAGAAAGTCTTGCTGGTGACTTCGAATTACCACACGCGCCGGGCAGATTATATTTTTGAACGCGCGCTGCCGGCCGGAACGGAGCTGCGAGTGGTCTCCGCGCCGGACTCGGAATACGATCCGAACACCTGGTGGCATACGCGCAACGGGCTGAAGAGATTCTTGTACGAATCGGCAGGCTATGTGGTGGCGATGTGGGAAATGCGTCACAGCGAAGTGCAGACCTCCGGGGTGAGGTTCGATCGCCAGAAAGGCTCGCAGATACTTGAAGTGGCAGGCTAGCCGCCCAATACGTGTCGGTACCCTATCGGCACCCGTTCCAGGGTGGCGATTTACTCCGGAGCGGCACTGTATTATAGTCTGGATACCGTCCGGGACCCAGGCCACCCCGGCGCAATACTGCGATACCGGGGGAGGAATCCAATGTGGAATAAATCAGCTGAGGCCAAGCCGTCTCCGCAGGCGTCAGTTCCAGTAATACCAGAACCAGAAGAAAGAGCGCAGAATACACAGGCGGTTAGCGCGACGGCTGCTCAGCCGGTAGCGTACACGGCTCCAATCAATGCGGCGGTACCCAATGGCGCGACCACAATCGCGTCGGGGCTGAAGATCAGCGGCGAAATTTCCGGGACCTCTGATTTGTACATCGATGGCGAAACGCAGGGGAAAATACGCCTGACCAATGCTCGCGTGACCGTGGGGCCCAATGGCCGCGTAACAGCGGACATCGAAGCACGCGAAATTATCATTGAGGGCTCGGTGCAAGGGAACTTGAAGGCTGGGGAGAGGGTGCAATTAGGAGCACAAAGCAAATTACAGGGAAGCGTATTGACACCGCGGTTCGCGATTGAAGACGGGGCAAGGTTGCGAGGCAAGGTGGAAATGGTACGGACGGGCGCTCCGCAAACCAGTTCGAGCGCTGAGAGCGCTGCGGACGCAGCCAGAGCGAAGGTGATGTCCGCGAGCGGCAAGGACGAATAGAACGAGCGATGAGCTGGGTGGCTAAAACTCGCATCAATACAACGCCAATGTCCGGCGGGCGCGATAAACCGGGTCCGGCGACCGCGGCGGGTCCGTCTGCGAATGCTCGCGTCTCGAATGGACTGAAGGAATTTCTTTGGCTTATTAGCGATTCGGAGCAGGGGCGCATCCTCGATCTGGGCCCGGTGTGGCAGGCGACTGTAAGTTTTTTCATTGAGAAGGGATTCCGCGTTTCCACCGAAGACCTTTTGCGCGCCTGGAAGGAGTTCCTGGCCTCGGAGGAGGAAGATTTTCGTAAGACACCGGTAGGGAACGAAGCTGCAAAAGTGTCGCCTTCTATGTTCGCGGATAAGTTTCTGGACAATGCTTTGCTGTATCCGGCGGAGCATTTTCACGGAGTGCTGGCGTGGGATATTTTCGACTATCTGGACGCGCAGCTTTTGCCGAAGGTAATGGACAGGGTGTACTCGATGCTACGGCCCGGGGGCGCCGTTCTTTCTCTTTTTCACAGCCGCACGCCCGAGCGGTTCTGCCGCTATAGGATTGCGGATATGCAAACGTTCGAGCTGCTTCCTGCGTCCACGGTATCAGTTCACGCGCGAGTTTTTCAGAACCGCGAAATCCTGGATATTTTTGGGAAGTTCCGCTCGTCGAAGACTTTCGTGGGCCGCGATCAGGTACGCGAAGGGCTTTTCCTCAAGTAATTCTCTTTCAGATCCTTCCAGATTCAGTCTTCCTCGGACTCCACGGGTTTGAGTGGAAGGGCGGCCTTGTGTCCGCGAGCCTTCCATGAGTGATAGGCAGCGGGAAGCAACGAGACAACGATCACTGCGGCGATTACGTAATGGATGTGTTTGTCGATGTGCGGATCCGTCTTGCCGATGGTGTATCCCAGCAGGATCATTCCCCAGACCCAGCAAATTCCGCCGACGATGTCATAGATAAGATAGCGCGAATACTTCATCCCTGCTGCGCCTGCTACCGGGGGGCAAAAGGTCCGGATGATGGGGATGAATCGCGCCAGGATAATGGTCTTGGCGCCGTAACGTTCATAAAACTCGTGAGCGCGCGCCAGATGGCGCTTCTTGAAAAATCTCGAATTCTCGCGGCGGAACAAGGCTGGGCCCGCTTTTCGACCGATCAGGTAGCCCAGTTGGTCGCCGGCAACGGCGCATAGCGTGACGAGCGAAAGCAGCCAGGCCAATTGCAGTTTTCCAGCCCCGGCGAAGACACCGGCTGTAACAAGCAGGGAATCGCCCGGCAGAAAGAAGCCGAC
The DNA here is from genome assembly GCA_049693595.1 of Candidatus Acidiferrales bacterium. Lineage (GTDB taxonomy): Bacteria > Acidobacteriota > Terriglobia > Acidiferrales > UBA7541 > Palsa-295. Next base: position 4,582 of record JBAVQA010000459.1, read on the forward strand.
AAACATTCCAGTTTCGATGAAAACAATGACGCAAACCATCAGCGTGCCGCCCCAGGTGAGCAGGCCGCGAATGTCGTAGAGGCGTGCGAGAATTTCCTTCAAGAATTCGATCATCTATCCAATTTCCAGATTTCCAGCGGTTTCAAAAATACCAAACCGGTTGTAAGAGGCTCTAACTACAATAGCAGAAATGCCTCGCGAGCGAGGCTGGATGCGGTAGTACTTTCCTCCTACAAGCTATAGCCCCCTGTACCATTGGCCACCCCGGTCCCCTGTCCGAAGATGCAGGAGTAGGCAGAAAGCAACTGGAGGGGGACTCCATGGAAGGTGGCTACGCAGTCTGGATGGGCCAGCCGGTGATTCTTCGAGTTTTAGCGGGGAATCTGCGGGTGCCGTTGCGCGGGCGATTGATGTCTGAAACAAACGAAATTGTGCGCCTGCGAATTGCTGACAGCTGGGACATAGACATCTTCAAGTCGATGGTGGTCGCAGTAGAACACGATAATCCGGTTTACGTAGTCAACTAAGGGGCGGGATGAGTGCGCTGACAAACGATAGTATGGCGCCCGAAAGCGAGGAAATGGCAAGCGTGCTGCCGTTCACGGGATCTTCGGAGGAGATGCATATGAGCGCGCGCTTGGCGGCCTTACGCGACACGATTCTGGTAGTTGGAGTTCAAATGGTTTTCAGAGCGACTTTGTTTCTACGGCGCTGGAACTACTAGGCGTTCATAGCTGAAAAAAGCTTCCCCGGCCCAATGCCCCTCAACCCCCGCCCCAGGCCTGCGCCCCCAGGCCTGGGGTTCTTTTTTTCCCTGTTCAGGTAAAAGAGATACTGCTTCCGCGAAGGTTTACCCGCGTGGTCTCCCCAATAAGAGCTAAATCGCAGCCCGTTGCATTTCTTGCCAAAAGCTATTCATGTGCTTAGGACTTGGGACGTAATCTGGTAAAGTGGAGAGGTGATTGCGCGGAGTTCATTTGCCAAAATCCGCATCGAGCCTATTCGTGGTTGATCGCTTGCCGGCAGGCGAAACAAACAAACCAGGCATGTGTTAATTGCTTTTATAAGAAGAAACAAAAGATGCAAATCGACATGGGAGATTGCTCCGAGTCGCGGTATTATGCGCAATCACGCCAAAAAAAGAGGGGAGACTAGATGAGGATTGCCAGCGTTGCGAGTGCGTTTCCGGAACATTACTACGACCAGCAGGTGTTGACCGAAGCTCTCAAGAACGATTGGCGGCACCGGTTGCCCAATCCGGCGATCCTCGATCGCCTTGATGAGAGCATGCAAGTCGGAGGCCGGTATCTTGTTCGTCCGATCGATTTTTACACGACTTTAACGACGTGGGGGCAGGCGAATAACGCGTGGATCGAGCACGCGCTCGAACTGGGAGAAAAGGCACTGTGCAAGGCGCTTCATGCCGCCGGCATGAAGCCGAAAGACCTGAGCGCGATCTACGTGACGTCGGTTACGGGAATCGCAGCGCCCTCGATTGATGCGCGGCTGGTAAACCGCATCGGGCTATCGACGAACATCAAGCGTGTACCGATATTTGGCTTGGGCTGCGTGGCGGGCGCCGCGGGCATCGCTCGCGCAGCGGATTACGTGCACGGCTATCCGGATCAGGCGGCCGCGTTGCTATCCATCGAGCTGTGTTCGCTGACGCTACAGCGGGACGACCTGTCGATGGCGCATTTGATTTCGGCGTTGCTGTTTGGTGACGGCGCGGCGGCGACCATCGTGGTGGGATCGAAGATGAAGTCCGATGGCCCCGAGATTCTCGCGACGAAGTCGATTTTCTATCCGCACACGGAACGCGTGATGGGCTGGGACATCTCCGAAAAAGGATTCCGCATCGTACTATCGCCGGAAGTGCCGGATACGGTTACAAAACATCTGGGTAAAGATGTGGACACGTTTCTGGCAGAGCAAGGCCACAAGCGAAGCGACATCAAAACCTGGGTGATGCACACGGGCGGTCCGAAGGTGCTGGAAGCAACTGCAACGGCACTGGGCTTAACAGAAAAAGATCTCGCTGCTTCGTGGTCATGTCTGCGCAAGGTTGGCAACATTTCGTCCACTTCGGTACTGCTTGTGCTTGAAGACGTCTACATGAACCGGCGACCTGAGCCGGGATCGTTGAGCATTCTGGCGGCGATGGGACCGGGTTTCTGTTCCGAGCTCGTTCTGCTGAGATGGTGAAAGGCGGCCCAGTGTGGCCAAGCGCGCGGATGTCCTGGTTATCGGAGCGGGGCCTGCAGGGATCGCAACCGCGATTGCGGCAAGTCTGAAGGGACTGCATGTAGCGGTTCTGGACTATAGAAAACCTCCGATTGAAAAATCCTGCGGCGAAGGATTACTGCCTAGCGCTGTCAGCAACCTGCGTAGCCTGGGAGTTGGTCTAAGCTCCGCCGCCGGGTTTCCATTCTGCGGGATCCGCTTTTCAGACGAAGAATTTTCTGTCAGCGCGAGAATCGCCAAAGGGACGGGGTATGGTGTGCGTCGCGCTGAGCTTCACCGAAGTTTGGTGGAACGCGCGTGCCAAGTAGGCGTGTCTTTCCACTGGGGCGCCCGTGTAACAGGATTTGACGGTCGAGGTGCTCAGGTTGGCGGCGCTTATTTTCCGTGCAGGTGGCTCGTCGGCGCGGACGGGCAAAATTCCACTGTGGGGAAATGGGCCAATCTCAGTTCGCAGCAGTCGCGACTTGCACGGTTTGGATTCTCCCGTCACTACGCAGTTCCTCCCTGGACCGATCTGGTTGAAGTACACTGGGGGCCGGGGTGCCAGATATTTCTGACACCCACAGGCGACAATGAAATTTGCATCGCGCTCCTCTCGCACGATCCACAGTTGAGAATCGAACGAGCTTTAACTTATTTTCCCGAGGTTGCGAAGCGCCTGGAGGGCTCGCGTTTCCTGACGGCAGAGTTAGGCGGTCTGACCGCTCTGGGGCGCGCTCGTCGAGTCGTGAGTGGACATGTGGCACTGGTGGGCGATGCGTCATTTACTGTTGATGGAATCACCGGGCAGGGGCTGAGCCTTGCATTTCAGCAAGCGATACTTTTGGCGGAAGCTTTTGAGCGTGGGGATCTCGACTACTACGAAATCGCACATCGTGGAATTTCCAGAGCGCCTTGGCGAATGACGCGGTTGCTGCTGCTGATGGACCAGAGCACATGGCTGAGGCGGAAGGTGCTTCGGCTGTTCGCCGGCAACCCCGCACTATTTGCGAAAATCATGTCCGCCCACATGGCTGAAGCTGCGCAGGAGAGCCTGAAGGCGACCGAAGTATTGGGCCTTGGATGGCAAGTTCTGCGAGCTTGATATTGTCCGAGAAAATGGCGTCCCCATCTGGCCTGCCGACTGCAAAGGTTCTGAGAAAGTTCATGCGAATTCGCACCTCGCAGTTGGTAGTGGCTTGGCCGCTCCGCGGTTTGTATGCGGCGCTGACTGTTTCAATTTTTGCTTTTGTAGCTTCAACCGCGTGCGCGCAAGAATCAGCCGTTGACCTGGATCCAGCGCAAACCACAATCGAATTCACGCTCGATTCCACGCTCCACACGGTTCATGGAACATTCAAGCTCAAGAGCGGTCATATCAGTTTTGATCCTGCTACCGGGTCAGCGAGCGGAGAAATCGTCGTGGACGCTGCGAGCGGCGACAGCGACAACAAAGGCCGTGACAAGAAAATGCATCAGGAAATTCTCGAGAGCCAGAAATATCCGGAGATTGTTTTCACTCCGCAGCACGTAAAGGGAGCCGTCAACCCGCAGGGTGTTTCGCAAGTGGAAGTGTCCGGCATCTTTCGAATTCGCGGGCAGGATCACTACATCACCGTGACGTTCACCGTTCAGCCGCCTACGGGCGATAAGATCCAGGCGTCCACGCATTTTTCGGTGCCTTACGTTCAGTGGGGCTTCAAGAGCGCCAGTACTTTTCTTCTTCGTGCCAGCGACACTGTGGAGATCGAGGTTCACGCAAGCGGACAGTTCATCCCGGCAGGAGCACACCAGTAGCAATTACGTGAGGCACACCACAGAAAAAATGCGATTCAGCCGCGTCGCCTGAGGCGGGCGCTATTTGGGCTTCGGAGCTGGCGCCGGTGCCGGCGAGGGTGCCGGAGCTGGTCGAGGCGCGGGAGAGGGTCGTTGCTCCTGCTGGTGCTGCGGAGGGGGCTGCGTGTTTAGAGGCGGATGGACATCGTACATGCTGTCGCGCGCGTTTGTGGGCGGGTTGAATTTTGCGGATGGGTGCTGCTGATATTCCGGCTGAGCGGGAGCCCTTTCGGAAGAGGCCTGAGGCGTTCCTGTATTCTTTTGCGGCTGCAGTGCCTCCTGGCTGGTCGCACGCGAAGCGGATTGGTGGTTTGCAGGAGCCGGAGGGTTTAGTTTGGACGCGAATTTCCGGTCAGCAAACGCGACGGGGGGCTTCGCGGTCGCCGCTTTAGCGTTCGACGCTACGTAGCTCGCGTGGGTGGGAGCCAGAGCGTGAGCGTCATCGACCTTCGCGCTAACGAGCTGCTCCGGCGTAACGCTGACAGCCGCTAAACCTACGGGGCGGGCGTTTACGAAAGCGTCTTTCGGAACGGCTGTAACAGCTCGCGCATTATCCGCGTAGGTGTAGCTTCGGGACACGGACTCGCTGTTCGCGCGATAATTATTATAGACACTGGTTACTTGCGCCACGTTCACGAGGCGCGAATTCGTGATGTTGACGTATTGCAGGTAGCGAGGACTGGCGCGATATCCGGGAATAAAAACGTCATGCGGCCCGAGGGGAAACCAGGCTACACCGGAAAAGGCGCTGCCGAACCCGACCGAGAAACCGAAGCCACCGCCGACAAATCCGACCAGGGCCGGTGCGTAGTAAGGCCGGACGACCATTGGGCCTGGCACCCAACCCCAGTAGCC
>JBAVQA010000460.1:0-19356 GCA_049693595.1 Candidatus Acidiferrales bacterium
GTAGAATGCGATGTAACTTACTCAAAACAAACGACTGCGCCATTTCTACCCGGGGCCAGAACCGCGCATCTTGCGTCATGGGCGATTTCCAGGGACACACGTTGCCACGCGCGAAGTTCAATCGCGAACGCACTTTCTAATCGAGAACTCCAATTATTAGAACCTTGCCTAACCCATAGAAAACAAACGATCGCAGCCCGTTCTAATCGAGAACTTTCAACCAATCGGTGTCGCGCCAATTCTCACTTGGGCAGCATTTACACTAGCCACTTGCTTGCCCCGACGCGGGAAGGGTCCACTAGCAAGCGCCCCTTTCTAACCGGTTCTGCCTCACAAACAGAATCGTCTGTAACTCACTCAAAACAAACGACCGCGCCATTTCTAACCGGTTCTAGAATTGTCACTAGGCGTTTTGCAACGAGCGCTGGATTATTCCAGGAGGCCGGCGAAGGGCTCGGAGGTGACGAGTTCGGGGATTTCGATGTGGATTTGGGTGCCCTGACCCTCCTGGCTGCGGATGTCCATTTTGAATTGGTCGCCGTAGAGCAGGCGCAGGCGTTCGTGCACGTTGCTGATGCCGATGCCGCCGCCGTAAACTTCGGCGAGGCGCTCGGTGGAGATGCCCATTCCGTTGTCTTCGATTTCGATAAGCAGGCGGCCATCCACGCGGCGCGTGCGGATGTGGATTTGTCCTCCCTCCAGGCGAGGGGCCAGGCCGTGCTTGATGGAGTTTTCGATCATGGGCTGAAGCAGCATGCTGGGAACGAAAGCCTCCAGAGCGTCTTCGTCAACTTCCTTGAAAATTTGCAGCTTGTCGCGGCCGAAGCGGATGACTTCGATGTCGAGGTAATCGTCGATGAATTCAAGCTCTTCGCGCAGCGGGACGAATGTTTCGTGCTTGCGCAGCAAGCGGCGCAGGATGTTGGACAGTTTCAGGACCACGCCGCGGGCCATGTCCGGGTCGAAACGGATCAGCGACGAAACGGTGTTGAGCGTGTTGAAAAGAAAATGCGGATTGATTTGGCTGGTGAGCGCGTCCATGCGCGCTTTCAGCAGGAGCTGCTGATTCTGCTCCAGGTTCATCTCGATGCGCGTGTTGTTCCAAATTTTCACGGCCATGGCCACGCACATCACCGAAGAAAGCACCACCAGGAGCGCGTAGCCCAGGTTTTGCGGGTGGAAATCAAAGAGCCAATTGTGCGGAACGACGCTTGCAAGCTCCAGTTCTGCCACCGAGAGCACCGCGCAGGTGAAAAGAGGCAGCATGGCCCAATTGCCTTTGGCGTAGCGCACGAGGCGCCAAATCCATTCGGGGATGCTCAAGAAAAGGAACGGGCCGAAATGCCAGACGTCCTCTTTTTCGGGCATCAGTTCGCGGACGATGCCGGCGAAAAGGCCCACCAATGCGGCTGTCGGGCTCGAAAGCCATTCGTGATTGCCGAAAGCGGGAAGGCTGATCAGCGAGCCGCCGAGCAAGCCCACGATTCGGCCGCCGATCAGGCCCATCAGGAAAGAGCCTTCGAAGGTGAGGTCGAAGAAGCGGTATCCGACTATACGAAGCCAAATGCCGATAGCCAGAGGCGGGGTGAGGAAAAGCAGCAACATCACTTTTTGGTCGGAGTCGCGAACTTCGGTGAAAAGCATGCTGCGGAACGAACGGAAGCGGACCAAAAGAGCGGCCAGCGAGGCTGCGAATCCAACCTTCAGCACCAGCGTGAACAGCAGGTCTTGTCCGCCAAAAAGTGTGCCCATTTTGCTCGCAGAGTACGATTGATGCTTCGCGTTACGTTAGCCAAAGCGGGCAGGGATGTAAAGAGAAGGTGCGTGCGGATGTCGGTCAGTTTCCGGTCAATACGTTTTACTCATCCTCCTTTCGGAATGAAACCGGGAACGCCGGTTTTCACTACTGTATTCAGGCGCTGTCTGGTCTGAATGCGATTGATTTCGTCAAGCGCGTCTTGCGGAAGCGCAGAGATGTCGAAATTCTCTTTCGCGCGGGCCGCACTCTTGGGCGTGGTAAGCAGAGCTGTGCCGCGCTGGATCGCCCAAGCGAGCAGCACTTGCGCCGGCGTCTTTCCAACTCGCGCGGCGATAGCCGAAACGACTGGATCCTCGAGCAGTCCCGGCTTCATCCCGTGGCCTAACGGCGCAAAAGCCAAAAGCACAATGCCTCTCTCCTTGCAGTATTCCAGCAGCTCGGTTTCCGGGAGATACGGGTGTGATTCCACCTGGACCACGGATGGCTTGATTCTCGCTGAGTCGAAGATGGGCTTCAGTTCGTCTAAACCGACGTCCGAAAGTCCGATGGCCCGGCACTTGCCGTGATCCACGAGAGTTTCCATCGCTTTCCAGGTGTCGAGCAAAGTGACGCCTTGGTCGTAAATCACATTTCCGTTTCGATCTCGCGGATCCTGTTCGTCTCCGGCTTGAAAAGCAAACGGAGTGTGAATGAGATAGAGATCCAGATACTTGAGCCCGAGTCTCTCCAGACTCGCCTCGAAAGCCGGTTCAACGCGCTCGGGCCGGTGATTGGAGTTCCACAACTTTGTGGTGACGAAAATGTCTTCACGCGCAATGTTTCCAGCAGCAGATCCTGCCTGCAACGCCGTGCCTACTTCGCGCTCGTTCCTGTATCGTTCGGCGCAATCGAAGTGTCGAAATCCGGCTTCCAGTGCGTCTCTGGTCGCAGTTATCGTCACGGCTGGGTCGGGAATTAAGGTGCCGAAGCCGAGCGCGGGCATTTGGCCGACTCCGTGGTTGAGTGGAATTCTCGTCATCCGCAAGTCAGCAGGCTCAGCCATGGTTACACCTCCAAATCCGCGAAACGAAGAATCGGCGGACTCTGCGGCGAGCGCCGGTGAGACAGCCAGTGAAGCCGGGTAGTTTACAACGAAATCCCCCGGGAAGGACTGCCGCATGGCTCAGGACCGGTCACCTTGCACAGGCTGCCATAATGTCCAATTCTGATGAAGCGCGCAAAACAATCTGGCAGAGGAACAAGGGCTCCCGCGACAGCGCGAGCATCGCGCGAGTGATTTTGAAACTTTGAGGTGCGGAATCTCGTATAGTAAGGCGCGAGCCGGAAACTTGGATCTCGGCGGAGACACCGATCATGGAATTGCGAATCGAAGGTCTTTCGAAAGTCTATCCCAACGGCGTGAAGGCCCTGGACAATGTGAGCCTGACCATTCCGCGCGGAATGTATGGATTGCTGGGCCCGAACGGCGCGGGAAAATCCACGCTGATGCGCACGATCGCGACGCTGCAAGAGCCGGACAGCGGCCGAATCGGCCTCGACGGAATCGATGTTCTGCGCCAGAAAGAAGAAGTGCGCAAGTTGTTGGGATACCTGCCCCAGGATTTCGGGGTGTATCCGCGGATCACGGCTCAGGACATGCTCGACCACCTCGCCCTGCTGAAAGGCTTCGTGAATGCGAAGGAGCGCAAAGAACTGGTGGAGTCGCTGCTGCACCGGATCAATCTCTACGCGTACCGAAAGAAAGCGCTGACGAGTTTTTCGGGCGGAATGCGCCAACGCTTTGGAATCGGGCAGGCCCTGATCGGCAATCCGCAACTTCTAATTGTGGACGAGCCGACAGCCGGCCTGGATCCCAGCGAACGCAATCGCTTCTACAATCTGCTTTCTGAAATCGGCGAAAACGTGATCGTAATTTTATCGACGCACATCGTGCAGGACGTGATGGAGCTGTGCACGAATATGGCGATCATTCATCAGGGCAAGGTGCTGTTTGCCGGAGTGCCGGACAAGGCGGTGAACAGCCTGTCCGGGAGAATCTGGCAAAAATTCATCGCCAAGACGGAAGTTAAGGATGCGGAGCAAAAGTACCGCGTGATCTCCAGCAAATTGATCGCCGGGCGGCCGCTCATTCACATCTACTCCGAAGAAAATCCAGGCAACGGCTTTGAGCCCGTGGCGGCCGATCTGGAAGACGTGTTTTTTGCAAGCATTTCCGGACTGCAATAACGGAGCGTTTATGCTGAGGCATTTTCTTTGGTTTGAAATCCGCTACTGGCTGCGATCGTGGATGCTCTGGGTTTTTTTCGCCATCATCACGCTCATGATCTTCGGTGCGGTGAGCACGGACCAGATCCAGGTCGGCGGCGCACTGGAGAATACCTACCGCAACGCGCCGTTCGTCATCGAGAACTATTACTCGATTATCGCCCTTCTGAACCTTCTCATGGCCACGGCGTTCGTAAATTCGGCCGCGTCGCGGGACTTTGCGTTCAACACCTACCAGCTAGTCTTCACCACGCCGATGCACAAGTCGGACTATCTCATTGGGCGCTATCTGGGCTCGGCGCTCATCTCGGTGATTCCGATGACGGGCGTGTCCGCGGGAATTCTTGCGGCCAAGTACATGCCGTGGGTGGACGCGGAGCGCTGGGGGCCGGTTGTGTGGTCCGCGCACCTGAAAGGAATTTTGGTTTTTGCGCTTCCGAATGGATTGTTCATCGCAGCGATCATTTTCGCCATCGCCGTGCTGACCCGCAGTACCGTGACCTCATTCATCGGCAGCCTGCTTCTCCTGGTGGGCTACGCAGTTTCGCAGTCGCTGACGACGAACCTGAAGAATGAAACTCTGGCCGCCCTGATCGATCCGTTCGGCATACGAACGTTCGCACTGGCGACGAAATACTGGACGGTGGCGGACAAGAACCATCTCAGCATCGGTTTTTCAGGATTGCTGCTCTGGAATCGCCTGATCTGGCTGGCGGTGGGTTTGTTGATCTTCGGTTTTGCCTACGTGCGATTTACGTTTGAAGAAAAGAGCCGGAAGCAAAAGGCCGTGGCGGAAACCGAAGACTTGGGGTTGCCGGTTGCCGGAGCGCTACCGACGGCAGCCACTCGCTCGTTCGGGACGGGCGCGCAGTGGGCGCAGTTTATCGGCGCGACCAAGCTTGAATTCAAGAATCTGATCAAAACCACGTCCTTCATCGTGATCACTCTCGCGGCGCTGCTCAATTGCATACCGGCGCTGATTTTCTCGGCCTCCGAAGGTTACGGGAACACTTCGCTGCCGGTCACCTACCGCATACTCGAGTTGATCGCCGGAACCCTGTATCTCTTCCTGATCGCGATGATCACGTATTACGCGGGCGTGCTGGTGTGGGAAGCGCGCGACACGCGCATGGACGAGATTCAGGACGCGCTGCCCCACCGCGACTGGCCTTTGTACGCGGCAAAGTTCGTGGCGCTGATTTCCAGCGTCGTAATCATCCTCTGCGTGGCCATGAGCGCCGGGATCCTGGTGCAGTTCTTCCACGGCTATCACCGCTACCAGATCGGCCTATACGTTGAGACGATGCTCGGCATCGACTTGATCGGATTCGTATTTCTAGCGGTGCTGGCGTTCTTCATTCACGTCATCTCGCCGAACAAATACATCGGCTACTTCGTTTACATCGCTTTCCTGATCCTGAATATCTTTATTTGGCGGCCGTTGCATATCGCGACGTACCTGGTGCGTTTCGGGTCGCAGCCGGATATGACTTACTCGGATTTTTTCGGCTACGCGCCCTTCATCAAAGCCTGGGCCTGGTTCACGCTCTACTGGACGGCGTTTTGCGTCCTGCTGTTCGTAGCCAGCATTCTGCTGTGGCCGCGCGGACGTGAAACCGCCTGGCGCCATCGCTTTCGCGATGCCGGTCTTCGCTGGCGGGGCGCTTTGCGAGCCGTGGCTGTGACGGGTATCGCGGCCTTCCTCGTCGTCGGAGGATGGATTTATTACAACACCAAAGTCCTGAACAAGATCGTCAGCGAAGCCGACCGCGATACGCTCATGGCCGATTACGAAAAGACTTACAAGAAGTACGAGAAGCAGCCGCAGCCCCGGATTAAGGACGTCAAGTACGCGATCGATTTATATCCGGAGACGCGCAACATGACCATGCGCGGCACGCAAGCCATCAAGAACGAAACCGGCCAGCCGCTGGGGGAAATCCATTTCAGCCTGGACAATAATTACAACACGGCAATTGAGTTGGAAGGCGCGAAACTGGCGACGGACGACAAGCGCCTGCGGTACCAAATCTATGAACTTGCCACGCCAATGCAGCCCGGCGAATCGCGGACGATGAAGTTCACCGTGGCTACAAACACGCGCGGCTTCGAGAATTCGGTCACGAACCAGTCCATCGTGCAGAACGGGACCTTTTTCAACAATCAGATCGCGCCACAAATCGGCTATCAGCCCGGCGCGGAGCTGACCGACCGAAACAAAAGGAAGAAGTACGGTTTGAAGGAAAAGGAATTGATGCCGTTGCTCGAACGAAATTGCACAGCCGATTGCATGAATTCCTATCTCAGCAACAATTCGGATTGGGTGGACGTGGAGACGACCATCAGCACATCACCCGATCAGATCGCCATCGCGCCGGGGTCGCTCGAGCGCGAGTGGACCGAGAACGGCAGGCATCATTTTCAATACAAGTTGGACCACTTCTCGCTCAACTTCTATTCGTTTCTCTCCGCGAATTACGAAGTGGCTCGCGAGAATTGGAACGGGATCAACATCGAAGTGTACTACCTGAAGGAACACCCCTGGAACGTGCCAAAAATGCTGAATTCGGTGCGCAAATCGTTTGAGTATTACACCGCAAATTTCGGCCCGTACCCGCATAAAGAGGCGCGCATTATCGAATTCCCGCGGGTCGCGCAGTTTGCGCAGGCTTTCCCCGGCACTATGCCGTACTCCGAATCGATCGGGTTCATTGCCAACCTCGAGCATCCGGACGACATCGACATGGTTTTCTACGTCGTGGCGCACGAAATGGGCCACCAATGGTGGGCGCATCAGGTGATTGGCGCAAACATGGAGGGCGCCACTCTGCTTTCCGAGACGCTCGCGCAGTATTCGGCGCTCATGGTGATGGAGAAGGAATACGGCCGGGATACCATGCGAAAATTCCTCGAATACGAAATGGATAATTATTTGCGCTCGCGCGGCCGCGAGCTGCTCAAGGAGCGGCCGCTCCTGACAGTGGAAGCGAACCAGGGATACATCCATTACAGGAAGGGCAGCGTGGTGATGTATTACCTTCGCGAAATGATCGGCGAAGATGGCGTCAATCGCGCCGTCCGAAAAGTGCTTCAGCAGTACGGCTATGCGCCTCCGCCTTATCCGACGTCGCACGCGCTGGTTGATGCCTTGCGCGAGGAAACGCCGCCGCAGTCGCAATACCTGATCAAGGATTTGTTCGAAGACATCACGCTGTTTTCGAATCGGGCGCTATCGGCGAAGGCGCGGAAACGCAGCGACGGGAAGTACGACGTGACGATCCAGGTGGAGACGCGGAAATTCAAGGCGGACGAGAAGGGCAACGAGCGCGAAGTCCCCGTGGACGATTGGATCGAGATCGGAGCTCTTGCAGCGCCGGCGAAAGGCAAAAAGTACGGCAAGGTGCTCTATCGCCAGCGCGAGCACATGACGACCGGGCAGGCGAATTACACGTTTACCGTGGATGAGCTGCCGGACAAAGCGGGAATCGATCCGCTGTTGCTGCTCGTCGACCGCATCCCAAGCGATAACCTCAAACAAGTTACTCTCGGCGACTGAAACAGACACGGCCGGAAAATCGCGCGGGTAGAGGCTTCCCCGTCAACTTTTGCTAGGCCGCATGGCCCGGGACCGGTCACCTTGCACAGGCTGCTATAATGTCCAATTCTGATGAAGCGCGCAAAACAATCTGGCAAAGGACTAAAAGCTTCCACGACGGCCCGAGCTAATCGCGCGCGGGTGGCGGCGCGGGCGCAACTGCCTACGAGTTTTGGGCGATTCACGGTGTTCGGGATTACCGGAGACAAGGCGGGGGAAGAGGCCGTTGCAATCCAGCGCGGCAATTTGCGACGCGGGAAGGCGCCGTTGGTGCGCGTGCATTCGCAATGCCTGACAGGAGATGTGTTCACCTCGGAGCGATGCGATTGCTGGGCGCAGCTGGAGTTTTCGTTACGGCAAATCGCCAAGGAACCTGCGGGCGTGCTGCTGTATTTGCCGCAGGAGGGCCGGGGGATCGGGTTGATTAATAAATTGAAGGCCTACGAACTGCAGGATGCGGGGCTGGACACGGTGCAAGCGAATCGGAAGCTTGGGTTCGCGGCGGATTCTCGCGATTACGAATTTGCGGCCGAGGCGCTGAAGGCTCTGGGCATCCGAAAACTGCGATTGCTTTCGAATAATCCGGACAAGATACAGCAATTGGAGAGCGCGGGCATACGGGTAGTTGAGCGAATTCCCTGCCGGCCGCGCACTAGCCAGCATTCCAAGTTTTACCTGCGCACGAAGAAAGACAAGCTCGGGCATCTGCTCGGCTAGCTTCCGGGGCTAAAGCCCCTTCTATTTTGGGCCGGGCTATGTCGCCCCTAAAGGGGCGACCCACAAAGCATATCCAGCCGACTGCACAACTCCTTATTGTTCGGCTCCCACGCGGCGGCGAGAAACAAAGAATATTTGGGTGGCATAAAAGTTCTGAAGATTTCTCTTATGAGGGCGCATTCCTCTGCCAAGCATTTGCAGCGACCGTACGACACGGCCTGCGGCAGGCAGAGAACAGAGAAGATGCCGGGCTGAAGCCCCCCTTCGCGCCTCAGGGTAAACCGGCGCTACACTTAAATCTAAGGCGCGAGTCTCACCCTGAACGGTCTTCCCCGCGAAAATTCCTCTTGACAAGAATGCGGCGCGTGCCGATACTAAACCATATGGTTAACTATTCAGGAGCGGTGCTCGACTCGACTTTCGCGGCGCTTTCGGATGCGACTCGGCGCGGGATACTGGCGCGGTTGGCGCTGGGCGAAACTTCGGTGAGCGAGCTTGCAGCGCCTTACGAGATGTCTTTGCCAGCCGTGTCCAAACATCTGCGCGTGCTGGAAGGGGCGGGGTTGGTGAAGCGGCATAAGGATGGGCGGGTGCATCGATGCCGTCTGGTGGCTGACCGCATGAAAGATGCAGCCGCATGGATCGAGCATTACCGTCAGTTCTGGGAAAGTCAGTTTGATTCGCTCGCGCGATATCTTGAAGATTCGCAGAAAGAGGAGGATTCACAATGGCAAGCTCCATCACCGGCCCCGAAACCAAGCTCGAGATCCGCAGAATGTTCTCGGCACCGCGGGAGAAAGTCTTCGAAGCGTGGACGCAACGGGAAAAGCTAGAGAAATGGATGTGCCGCTTTCCGGGGAACGAAACGCGCTATACGGGGGCTGATGCGCGTCCGGGCGGGACAAACACGATGGAGGTTACGAGCCAGGACGGCACCATTTTCAAACAGCGAGTGACGTACCGGGAGATTCGGCCTCCGGAAAAGCTGGTGTTCACATGGACCTGGGAGAAATTTTCCGCGTCGGGACAAAAGATCGACGAACAGGATGAGACGCTGGTTACGGTGGAATTTCAGCCGCGCGGCACTTTTACCGAAGTGTTTCTGACGCATGAGGGCTTTAGCAACACGGGAGCGCGAGAGGCGCACAACAAGGGTTGGAACGGATGCTTCGATATGCTGGCGAAAGCGTTGGAAGCCTAGCGCGGAGAGGTTCGTAGGATGGAGGCGAGGATGGGGAGCCAAACGCCAGCCTTTGCAACGCCGAGCTCGATGCGCGAGCGGGCGGACAGTACCGAATTGAGCATCGTCCAAGTCTCGGAAAAGTGATCGCTGTCGTCGATTCGGCTAGGCTTTCTTCCGGGTGAAATGAAAAGTCTCGTTCTGTTCGTTGCCGTTCGCGAATCGCGCGGTTAGCCGCCACCGACGAAGTGGACGATCTCGAAGCTGTCGTTGGGCTGGACTTGGGTTTCGTTCCAGAGGGCGCGGGGGAGAATATCGAGATTGCGCTCAATGGCGAGGCGGTCACTGCGCATTTTCAGGTGATCGAGCAGCGCAGTGACGGTGAAGCCGTCGGGGACCTCGCGCGGGTCACCGTTAATTTTGACCATCATGGCGCGGGACTCGCCGGTGATTCTTTTTGGCGAGATCTCATCGTAAAGCGGATTTCGTCCTTCCAGGAACCGGTATTGGCGTGAATCACGAGCGCCAGATCCCCTTTTCCCAGCGGCGGAAGCGGAAATTGAATGCGCACGCGACCTTCCTCGTCACTCGTCAGCGAGTGGCGAGCCTGGTCCAACGCGCCCTCGATGAAGGCTTCCACGTTGGCCCCCACTTGCGGCTGGCGATCGGCGCGTCGCGAAACCTCAACTTCCAGAGACACTTTTCCTGCAGACAGCCACGAGCCGGGATTTAGAAGCTGCAATTGAATTCCGGCAGGGCGGCTCGCTTGCGTTGCGGCTGAAGCCGAGGCAATTTCGGAATCCAGGGTCCCCGAGCGAAGGTCATCAATCACAGTGCGATGCTGCTCCTCCACGCGGCGGCGAAGATCCTCAGGAGTGAAAGCGGCCGATTCGGCCAATTCGGAGTAATTCAGGGCGCGGCGATGCAGGATGCGCCCACTTTGATAAACAGCAGTGTCGATGATGGGATGGCTTGGGCCGCGGTCCTCAGTCTGAACGTGAAAGACCTGCTCGCCAACCTTTACGTCGGTGTTGAAACCGGAACTCATCGAGCGAGTTGCTCCCTATTGGGGCATTCCAGCGAAGGTTGCGCGAATCCGATTAATGGAGAGTTCATTTGACCGGGTGCACTCGGGTCGTTATTATAACAGCGCACAGAAAATGAACAGCAATTACCTAGATTCGTATGGCTCATTGTTACTGATGTTCATCCTGGCCATGGGCTTGTCCGGGGCGCTAGTGGTGGTTTCCAACCTGGTCGGACGCCACAAAAGGTCGCGGGAGAAGGACGAGCCGTATGAATGCGGAATCCATCCGACGGGCGACGCACGCGAGCCGGTTACCGTTCAATTCTATATGGTGGGGCTGCTATTTATTCTGTTCGACATCGAGGCCATCTTTTTGTATCCGTGGGCCCTGGTTTACCGTAATGGCTTGGGAGTGTTCGGCTTTGTGGAGATGTTGCTCTACATTATAATTTTGCTGGCCGGTTACATATTCCTCTGGAAGAAGGGCGCGCTCGACTGGAATCGTTGAACGCCGGCCCCCGGGAACGAACTCATAATGGAATCGCAGGAAGCTGACAAAAATCCGGTAGTTCAAAGACTGCGACAGTGGGACGCCGAAGTTGTGTCGGAAGTGATTGAGTTTCGCGGCGAAACTACGGTCGTGGTGCCGCGAGAGCTACTGCAGCGCGTTGCGGCTCATCTGGCATCTGAGCCGTTCCTTTATTTTGCTTTCTTGTCCGATATCACGACGGTGGACCGCTTCCCCATCGAACCGCGCTTTGAAGTGAATTACCACCTCCTTTCCATTGCGCGCAGCGACCGTTTGCGATTGAAGGTTCGTTTGCCGGGAAACGATCCGACGCTGCCGTCCGTTACTTCCGTGTGGCCGACGGCAAATTGGCACGAGCGCGAAAATTACGATCTATTTGGAATTCGCTTTGAAGGGCATCCCGATCTGCGACGCATCCTGATGCCGGATGATTGGGAAGGCTATCCGTTGAGGAAGGACTACCCGGTAGAGGGGCCTCGTTGAGCTTGCTAAGAGACCAAGAATCATGACCACGACTGTTGAAACGCCGACTGGCGCCGCTCAAACGATGGTCCTGAACATGGGGCCGCAGCACCCGTCCACGCACGGAGTGCTGCGCGTGATCCTTGAGTTGAACGGCGAAATCGTGGTGAAAGCAGAGCCGATAATCGGCTATCTCCACACAGGCATCGAGAAATCGTGCGAAGCAAAGACGTACTCGCAAGTGATCACACTTACCGACCGCATCGACTACCTCGCGCCGCTTTCAAACAACCTGGGCTACTGCCTCGCGGTGGAAAAGCTGCTGGGACTGGAAGCTCCAAAGCGCGCGCAATATTATCGCGTGCTGCTTACCGAACTCACACGGATCGCCTCGCATCTGGTGTGGGTCGGAACGCATGCGATAGACCTCGGCGCGATGTCGGTGTTCCTCTACACTTTCCGAGAGCGCGAAGAAATAATGAAGATTTTCGAGTACGTTTCCGGCCAGCGAATGATGACGAGTTATTTTCGCGTGGGCGGGCTGGCGCTCGAACCGCCTCCGGGCTTTCTCGATAAAGTGCGCCGCGTAATTGACGCGCTGCCGGGGCACATTGATGAATACGAAGATCTGCTGACGAACAACCCTATCTGGCTGGGACGAACGAAGGGAGTTGGAATCATCAGCGGGGATGATGCAATAGCCATGGGTTGTTCCGGACCCATGCTGCGCGGCAGCGGGGTGGCTTACGACGTACGCAAAGCTTTTCCCTATTCAAGCTACGAGGACTTTCGATTCGAGGTGCAAACGCAAACTGCCGGTGATTGCTTCGCGCGCTATCAAGTGCGCGTAGCAGAAATTCGAGAGAGCATTAAAATCGTGCGGCAGGCGATGGAGAAAGTTGCGAAGATGGACGGGCCGATTCGGACCGAGGCGCCGGGAATTATTCCGCCCTCACGCGAGGAAATGAAGACTTCTATCGAGGGCTTGATCTATCACTTCAAGATTTACACCGAAGGATTCGCGCCGCCTCCCGGCGAAGTGTATCAGGTGATTGAATCGCCGCGCGGGGAGCTGGGATTTTTCGTGGCCAGCGATGGTTCGGCGAAACCGTATCGCCTGAAAGTCCGCGCGCCGTCTTTCGTGAACCTGCAATCGCTGCCGAAGCTGGCAGTGGGACGTTTGATCGCCGACGTGGTCGCATGCATCGGTACTACCGACATCGTTTTGGGAGAAGTGGACCGCTAATGCAGCTTCCTCCGGCACTGGAAGAAAAATTCACGCAACTGCTCGGGCGATATCCGGTTAAACGGTCGGCGCTGATCCCGATGATGATGTACGCGCAGGACCAGTTCGGCTTTCTCAGCGATGAAATTCTGGAAGAAATTGCCAAGCGGCTGGGCCTGAGCGTGCTGCAAGTGACCGAGACGCAAGCGTACTACTCCATGCTGCGGCGCAAACCCGCGGGGCGCTATCACATTCAAGTTTGCACGAATATTTCCTGCATGCTGCGCGGCGGAAATGAACTTTACAAACACGTGCAGAAGCGGCTCGGCATAGGCAATAAAGAAGTGTCGCCGTCCGGCACGTTTTCGCTGGAAGAAGTGGAATGCATCGGCGCTTGCACGGGCGCGCCGGCCATGCAGGTGAATTACGATTTCTTCGAAGAGCTTGATGCGGACAAAGTGGATTCGATTTTCGAACAGCTTCAAGACGGCAAGAAACCGAAATCCGTGGCGGTGATCTCCGGCGCGTTACACCCGCGCGATCCCGCGGAAGTTCCGGTGATCAGCAAACGCTTCGGAATTCCCAACTCCACGAAGATCGACGTCTATCTGAAGAACGAAGGGTATCAGGCGCTCGAAAAGGCGCTGAAGCAGATGACTCCCGACCAGATTATCGATGAAATGAAGAAATCGAATCTGCGCGGGCGAGGCGGCGCGGGCTTCCCTGCTGGGATGAAATGGAGTTTCGTCCCCAAAGACATAAGCAAACCGAAATATATTCTGGCGAACGGCGATGAGAGCGAGCCGGGGACTTCAAAAGATCGGCCGTTGATGGAGATGGACCCGCATCAATTGATCGAGGGAATGGTGATTGCGGGGCGCGCAATCGGCGCGGAGCAGGGATACGTTTACATCCGCGGCGAATATCGCTACGTGCTGGATATCGTTGAGACCGCGATTAAAGAGGCTTACGAACGAGGCTACCTGGGAAAAAATATTCTGGGCAGCGGATTCAACTTTGAGCTTTCCGGGCATACCGGCGCGGGCGCGTACGAATGCGGCGAAGAATCGGCGCTGATGGAATCGCTCGAAGGCAAGCGCGGCTATCCGCGAATCAAGCCGCCATTCCCTGCCACCGTCGGGCTCTACGGGTGCCCCACGGTAATCAACAACGTGGAAACGCTCAGCACTGTGCCCGCGATCATTCGGCAAGGCGGTGATTGGTACGCTGCTCTGGGAACGCCGAAAAACGGCGGGACGCGCTTGTATTCGATTTCAGGGCACATCAACAAGCCTGGAATTTACGAGTTGCCGCTGGGATTTAATTTGAAGCGCATGATTGAAGAAGTGGCGGGCGGCATGAAGGACGGCAAAAAACTGAAGGCGGTGATACCGGGCGGAAGTTCGTGCCCGCTGCTTTCGGCAGATGAAATTGATGTGGCCATGGATTATGACTCGGTGGCGAAAATCGGATCGATGCTGGGTTCGGGCGGCACGGTAATCATTGACGAAGAAACGTGCATGGTGGACCTGGCGCGGCGCATCATGCATTTTTACGCGCACGAATCCTGCGGCTGGTGCATCCCCTGCAGAGAAGGCACAACCTGGCTGCGGAAGCTGCTCGACCGCTTTCATGACGGCGGAGGACGCGCGGAAGATATTCCGCTGATTGATGAGCTTTCGAAGAACATGCTCGGACGAACTTTCTGTCCGCTCGGCGACGCTGCGGCATTGCCGACTATCAGTATCGTCAAAAAGTGGCGTCACGAATTTGAGGACCACCTTCGCGGGAAATGTGCGTTTAAACCGGCGGAGATGATTGCGGGAGCTTCCTAGGACTCCATGGCAGAAGTAAAACAAATTACGTTTACGATTAACGACGAGAAACTCACCACGGCGGCGGGCACGCTTGTAATCGAAGCAGCCAAACGCAAAGGCATTGAGGTTCCGTCGTTCTGCTACTACCCGGGGCTTTCGCTGCAAGCGGCTTGCCGCATGTGCCTGGTGGAAGTGGAAAAAACGCCGAAGCTGCAGACGGCGTGCACGCTTGTTGCGGTGGAAGGCATGGTGGTCAAGACCGATACGCCGCAGGTTCACAAAGCGCGCAAGGACATGATCGAGTTTCTGCTCTCGAATCATCCGCTGGATTGTCCGGTTTGCGATAAAGGCGGCGAGTGCGAATTGCAAGACATGACTTTTCGCTACGGACTGGACCACAGCCGTTTCGCCGAAGAAAAGCTACATTACCCGGAAGAAAAGTGGTCGCCGCTGGTTTATTACGATGCGCCGCGCTGCATTCTGTGCTTCCGATGCGTGCGCGTTTGCGATGAAGGGATGGACGTGAAAGCGCTCGGCGTCGGGGCGCGCGGCGTGAATTCCGTGATTCTGCCGAACAAGCCGGGCGAGTTGGCTTGCGAAGAGTGCGGCATGTGCATCGATATTTGCCCGGTCGGCGCGCTGACGAGCGGCACTTATCGTTATCAGACGCGGCCGTGGGAAATGAAATATGTGCCGGACCCTTGCACGCACTGCTCGAATGGCTGCAAGACGACGCTCGGCGTGCGCAACAATGAGATTCTTCGCGCGAACAACCGGGATCAGTCCGGCGTGAACGGCGAATTCCTGTGCGCGAAAGGGCGATTCGGATTTGACTTCACGCACAATCCAGAGCGGGTGCGCGAGCCGCTAGTCCGGCGCAACGGCAAGCTCGAAGCTGCCAGTTGGGAAGACGCGCTGGAAGAGATCGCGCGGCGGCTAAAGCAAGTTCATGAAAAACATGGCGGGAATTCGATTGGCGTAATCGGCTCGAATCACACTACGAACGAAGAAAACTACCTGCTGAATCGATTTGCGCGAGCGACGTTGGGAACCAATAACATCGACCATCACCGAACCGCTGATTACGCCGGGCTCGCGGCTTTCTTGGGGCCCAAGGCTAAAGACGCGCAGGCTACGATGGCGGATGTTTATAAGGCGAATGCTGTTTTGCTGATTGGCAACGACGTCACGAATCAGAATCCGCTGGTTGCGTGGCAAATTCGGACTGGCGTGCGGCACCATCAGGCGCGCTTTTACGCGATCAATGGGCAGCCGAGCAAGATTCATCGCCAAGCTGTGCATGGCGTGGAAACCGCGAAGGGCGGAGAAGCTGCTGCGGTCCGTTGGCTGGCGACGGGTGAAGGCCAGTTCGAGCAGAGCGTTTCGGAATCGCTGGGGCAAATGAAAGCCGCGCTGGAAAAAGAGTCGGACATGGTGATTCTGTTTGGCGCCGACATTCAAGGCGGGGCGATTCGCGATTTGGTTGCGTTCGGCTCGCGTCTTGGCGGGCAGACGCGCTATATGGCGCTTGGCGATTATTCGAATTCGCGGGGCGCTGCCGACATGGGGATTTTTCCCGATCGGTTGCCCGGCTATGCGTCCCTTTCAGACAAGTCAGAACGCGCGCGATTTTCCAAGCTCTGGGGAGGAGAAATCGCCGCCGCGCCAGGGCTGACTGCTCGCGCGATGATGGAAGCTGCAGTCGCGGGAAAGTTGAAAGCGATGTACGTGGTGGGCGCGAATCCAGTGAAGACTTTTCAAGTTGCGCAGCCCGATCGATTGGCCGGCCTCGAGCTGCTTGTGGTGCATGACATGTTTTTGACCGAGACGGCGCAGCGCGCGGACGTGGTGTTGCCGGCAGCCTCGTCGTACGAAAAAGACGGCACGCTGACGAATACGTCGGGCGAAGTGCAGATGACGCATCGCTCGATAGATCCGCAAGGGCCGCGCAGCGACTTCGATTTGCTGCGCATTCTCTCGCACCAACTCGGAATGCTCGGTTTGGGCCCGCCCATTCGTTTGCGCACGCCGGAAGCGGCGCTGGATGAAATCCGCCAGAATGTGGCGGGCTACGATGTTTCGGTTGCCAGCCTGCTCGCAGGCGGCGCACAACTTACCAGCGCGGCTTGCAAATCGCCGGAGCCCAACTATCAAGTGCCTGCGGGCGCGGTTTTCTCTTCACACGATTATTTGTTTTCGAGCGGAACCCTGGGGCGATATTGTTCCAGGCTCGCATCCACCAAAGAGGCTAAAGATACGCCGTGGAGTTCGTCACCCAGCATGCAGTCCTGGTGGTATCGCTAGTCAAGATCGTCATTTTGCTTTTTTTGACTTTGACGACGCTGGCTTACCTTACCTGGTTTGAACGCAAGGTCGTGGCGCACATTCAATCGCGCTGGGGTCCTTACTACGTCGGCGCGCACGGGCTGCTTCAGCCGCTTGCCGACGGCGTGAAATTCCTTTTCAAAGAAGACTTGACGCCTCCGGGCGCGGACAGATTTCTGTATATCCTCGCGCCATTTTTGGCGTTGTCACTGGCACTGACGACGATCGCACTGATTCCGTTTGGCCCCGCGACCATTACGATTCTGGGGCAGCCCACGCAGTTGATCGTCGCGAATGTGAACATCGGACTGATGTTTGTTTTCGCCATCACGTCTATTGGCGTGTACGGCGTGGCACTGGCGGGGTGGTCTTCCAACAGCAAGTATCCGCTGCTCGGCGGGCTGCGAAGTTCGGCGCAAATGATCAGCTACGAAGTGGCGCTGACGCTTTCGGTAGTTGGCGTGGTGCTGCTGGCGGGCACGCTGAATTTCAGCGAAATGGTAGGAGATCAGAGCGGATATTATCGTTACCTGCCGTTCCTTCCCCGCTGGCACGTGTTTCCGCAGTGCATCGGGTTTCTGTGCTATTTCACTTCGGCGATCGCGGAGACGAATCGCGTTCCGTTTGATTTGCCCGAGGCTGAAACGGAACTGGTCGCGGGTTTTCATACCGAATATTCCAGCTTTAAGTTCGCCATGTTTTTCATGGCGGAATACGCGAACATGCTGACCGTTTCTTTTCTGGCGACGATTTTGTTTCTGGGCGGATGGCTTTCTCCCTTTCCGGAGAGCTGGACCGTTCTTCAATACCTGCCGGCGGTGACGCTGCTGGGGCTGGGGATTTATCTGGGCTACGACGCGGCCGTCGTCGCGCGGGGCATTGCGCGAATTCAGCTGATCGTGATTACTTTTGGCGCGCTGGTACTTGGAGCGCTTTGTCTTCTCCCCGCGGTGACGCCGGTGATTCAGGGGCCGTTCTGGTTTCTGCTGAAAGTGGGCTGCTTGATTTTCTTTTACGTTTGGACGCGCGGAACGCTGCCGCGTTTCCGCTACGATCAGTTGATGTCGTTTGGCTGGAAGCTGCTGCTGCCGGTTTCGCTTGCGAATCTGGTGGGCACCGCGCTGTGGATTATCTTTCCTCTGCTGGTGAAGCACGGATGAGCCTGCCTTTCATTTTGTTTTTCGTTTTCGCGCTGATCTCAGTGGGCGGGGCGGTGCTGTTGATTCTGGCGCGCGAACCGATCCACAGCGCGCTCGCGTTGATTTTGGTGATGATGTCGCTGGCCGTGCTGTACCTGATGCTGGGCGCGGAATTTATCGCCGCGGTGCAGATCATCGTGTACGCAGGCGCGATCATGGTCCTTTTTGTTTTCGTGATCATGCTGCTGAATGCCGGGGCGGAAGAACGGACAGACTTCAGCAAGATTGCGAAATACGCGGGGCTTCCGCTTGGAATCTTTCTGCTTCTGGAGCTGGCTCATTGGATGGCGCATTCGCTGATTGGCAAAACGGCCGCCAATGGCGCAGGTTCCGCGAACGTAATGGTTTCGACGCGCGATCTATCAATGCAACTCTTCCAGAAATATTTGTTCCCGTTTGAGGCGACTTCCATTTTGATCTTGATCGCCATTTTAGGCGCGCTGGTTCTGGCGAAGAGGGACGAATGAGCGTCGTTCCGGTTTCCTATTATCTGGCGCTAAGCGCCATTCTTTTCGGGCTGGGCGTGGTGGCGTTTGTTTTCAAGCGGAACATCATCACGATTTTCATGGCCATCGAGCTGATGCTGAACGCGGTGAATCTGGCGTTTGTGGCGTTTGCGCGCGCGTGGAATCAACTGGACGGATTGGTGTTCGTCTTCTTCGTGATTGTGGTGGCCGCGGCGGAAGCGGCTGTTGGACTCGCGATTGTGATTACGATTTATCAGAATCGCCGGTCGCTGAACATCGAGCGCGTGGACCTTCTGAAATTCTGATGCCGATACTCGATCATCTGTGGATCATTCTCGCGCTGCCGCTGGCCGGTGCGGCGATCAACGGCTTGCTGGGCAAGAACTGGTCGAAGCTCGTCGTAAATTCCGTCGGGATCGGGTCTGTTTCGCTGGCGTTCCTTTCCGTGCTGGAAGCCATTCGAGAATTCTCGCTGTTGCCTGCCGGGCAAGTTTCGTTTTTCAGGAATTATTTCAATTGGATGTCGGCGGGATCGTTCAAAGTAGATTTCGCGCTGCAGATGGACCACCTGACTATCGTGATGCTGCTGGTGGTCACTTTTGTCAGCTTGTTGGTGCATATCTATTCGACGGGGTACATGGCGCACGAAGAAGGCTACTACCGCTTTTTCGCATACATGAATCTGTTCGTCTTCTTCATGCTTACGCTGGTGCTGGCCGCGAACATCGTTCTGATGTTCGTGGGATGGGAAGGCGTGGGCCTGTGCAGCTACTTGCTGATTGGATTTTG
>JBAVQA010000461.1:0-3703 GCA_049693595.1 Candidatus Acidiferrales bacterium
TTCCTTGGGCATCAGCGCCCGCCGCCTGAGTTTTGCACAGAGGCTGCGCCGGCTTCCTTCAACGGGATAGTCGTCACGTCTGTATTCCAGCCCGCGATGGTGAGTTCAAGCGGACCTGAAATATCCGAGGTGGGAAGATATCGCGCGATAATTTCGCGAGATTCTCCGGGCATCAGCTCGATGTAGTTGTCGTCCCAAAAGACCGGCAGGATTTCCTCAGTCTGGCCGCTTTTCTGAATTCCAAACCGCACTTGAAACGCCAAATGGTCGCTGGGGTTTTTAACCGTAACGTGAACCGCCAGGCCGCCAGGCGCTGTGGTTCTGGCTCCGCTAACATCAAGTTTTACTTTGGCCAAATTCTGAAGCGCGGTGAAATCTTCGTACGACGATACCGGCGTGTATTTGTAGGTAGTCTTCGCCCATTCGTACACGTTTTTCTTCGCAGACAGCCAATAAAAGTTAGTGCTCGCGGTTTTTCCATCGCTGGTCTGAAGCTCGAGCTTCACGAAATACACTGAAGACTCAGGACTGAAAGCCTCCACCGGGAGCGTGAGAACCTTCGCCACGCCATCTGCATCCACGTCCGTTTGAACCTGTTTCGAAAACCTTTCGTGCAGCGAATCATCGTAGAGATGCGCGGTGACACTCAGTCCAGTGAATTTCTGATATAAGCTGTTCACCACCACGATGCTGTTGTCGTCATACGAATACTGAACGTGTAAGGGCTCGCAAGCCTTCTTCGTGCCGAAATATCCGCCGGCTGGCTGCTGATAGTAGTCGTACAGATGCCAGATCAACGAAGGCCAAGCGTTGTTCAGCATCCACTGAATGACGCCGGTGGAAGTGTATTTGTTGCGAGAATAAGCCTCGAACATGGCGCGCTCGCCGTCGTAGGCCATGGCCTGCGATTTGATTTCGTAATCGTCAAGTCCGGCGGGAGCCCCGTAAATCGATTTCATCGCGCCGTCAAAATGGCTCAAATCCTTGAAGCCTTCGGAGCCGGCGTGATAATTCCAGAAAAAATCCTCAGGCCACAAATGATCCGCGGGAATGAATTTGCGCAGGCAACTCGCCAGCGGAACAGCCGGACCTGGCCCGGTTTCGGTATTGAAGCCAAAGGCTCCGCCGTATTTGTTCGTATCAACAAGCCAATAATTTGGCGGGACGTAATCGTAAGGCCCGGTCATCTTGACGCCGGACTTTCCCGTCACCGAGGTTGGCGTCTCCGATGCGGAAGAAATATAAGGATTCGGCCAGTCGGTTTCTTTCAGCACTTTGATATATTCCGTTTCAACGTCCGCCGGCGGCGGCATATCGCTGCCGTTCAACCACACCAGCATGCTGGGGTGGCTTCGCATCCGAAGGATTTGCGAGCGCAATGACGCGGAGGCAATCTCCAAATCGCCCGGCCGCCATTGTTTCCACAGTTCCCAATGATCGCAGCAGCACCAGCCCGCCATGATCAGCACGCCTTGCTCGTCCGCGAGATCGTAGAACTCGTCCGTTTCCAGTTTTCCTTCCAGTCGGATTGCGTTCAGGTTCATCTCCCGAATGTAGCGAAAATCCGTTTCGAGGCGGGCTTGGTCCGACCGAAATAGCATATCCGGCGACCAACCGCCGCCGCGAATGAGGATTTTTTTCCCGTTTACATAAAATTGCCGCGCGCCCTGCGAATTCAATTCCGAAGTAATCTCGCGAATCCCGAACCGGACACTCTGCTGGTCGGATAAATCGTCGCCCACAACGAAACGCAGATGCAGTTCGTGAAGATCCTGCGCGCCCATGCGATAGGGCCACCACACTTTCGGATTCTTGACGCGCAATTGCGGGAATTCGTCGGGAGTAAAGCGGACCACGCGCGTTTCTCCGGCCTTCAGAGCCACCGTCTGGCGAAATTTCACATCTTCAATCCGGCCGTCCAGAACACCAGTGACCTGTTTGTCGCTAGCGTTTCGCAATTCGGCTTCCAGCGTGAGCTCAGCTTCATCGAGCGCCGCAGTAGGGAAGTGCGTGACCACCATCGGATGGCGGATCGCCACTGCCTCGCTGCTTTGCAAATAAACGCTGCGCCACAATCCCATATCTTTGTCAGGAGGCGCCGGGTTCCAATCAACCCAATTTATTCCAAGATCCTTTTCAGACTGCGCGATGGTTTCCACCGCAAGCGCGTTCGGCCCATCGCGGTTTATCATCGGGCTGATGTCGAAATCGTACGTGCGGTAAGCTCCGGCTATCTCCTTCCCGCCGGCCACCAATTGGCCGTTCACCCAAATGTTCGCGTGGTTGTTGATTCCGCCGAAATGTAGCCAGACGTGCCGGCCTTTGTAAGACGCAGGAAGCGTGAATTCGATCCGATACCACCACGCGCAGCGGAAAGGACTATCCTGCGGCATGGACAGCAACGAAAAATTCTTTCCGATCGGATACGTTGTCCCAGGAATGTCGCGCAAATTCTTGCCGTAATACGGATCGGGATAAGTTTTGTCGGCGACCAGCGCAGCGACAACGGTCGTCGGCACATTCGCTGAATGCCAGCCATTCGTCTTGTATCCCGGGGCCGAGATTTGCTCGCCCCTCGCAAGAAACAAGCAAGAAGACTGCAGCGCCCATCCTTCATGCAAAAATATTTTTGCTTCCGATAGCTCAGGCGTATTTGCGGACGCGATACGCGGCCCGAAGAGAAGAATCAAACAAAGAAAGATCGCGAACAATGAAGTCAAAATGAGCCGAAGGCTGGGCTGTTCCCTGAAAGACATTCCCCGTTCTCCAAAGAGTTTGTATCTGAAGCAATGACCACCGAATTCCAGGAAGGTAAAACGCTGCAACCCCCGCATCGGGTTTATTAAAGTTTATTAAACTGACGTATTATTCCCACCTAGCCCGGAGTGTCAAGGAAAAACCCCCGCTTAGGTTCAATCCGCTCCGGCCCAGGGGACCGACCGCGAAGATTCGCGCACTACAAGCTCGGGTGTAAGTTTTCGGCGAACAACTTCGAATTCGCGCTCTTCGATCGTTGCGTTGATCGCTTCCAGCACGATTCCCACGGCCGCGCTTCCCAGCGCTTCCATCGGCTGGCGCACGGTGGTCAGCGACGGAACCGATAGCCCGGCCGGCATCACGTCGTCGAACCCGATCACCGAGCAATCCTCCGGGACCTTCAAGCCCGCCCGCGCCAATCCGCGAATTGCTCCGAATGCGGTCATGTCGTCAAATGCCATCACTGCCGTGAAACGCTTCTTGTGCTTCAGGAGTTCTTCAGTCAGTTTGAATCCGCCCTCGAAGCCGGAATTCGGATCGAGCGAGTCCGGCAAGTCCACCACCAGAGCCGGATCGATTTCCAGGCCCACCGAGCGCGCAAACGAACGCACACCACGCCAACGGGGAGAGCTATCCACCAGCATCTTTGGCCCGCGAATGAACGCAATCTTTCGATGGCCGAGCGAGTAGAGATGTTCCATGGCCAAATGCGCGCCCGCTTCGTTGTCCGTCATCACCGAACTGATGGAGCCGCTGCTGAGTTCGCGGCCGATCATGACGGCGGGGATGTTCCGCTTCTCCAGATCCGCCAGCACTTCGATGTCAACAAAAAGCCAGTTGGCGACGAAGACCAGCGCTTCGACTGGGCGCGCGAGCAGCATTTCCAGGTACCGCTCGAAACGCCCGCGTTGATTGTGCACGTCCGTCAGAATCGGCAAATAGGAAG
>JBAVQA010000462.1:0-3509 GCA_049693595.1 Candidatus Acidiferrales bacterium
TTTTCCAGGCGTTCGACGCGCTTCGAAGCCTGTTCCAGGTCGTAGAGCATCAATTCGATTTCGACGCTCTCGATATCGCGCAGCGCGTCGAGCGAGCCACCTTCGTGCGGCACTGCTGGATTTTCAAACAGGCGCACCACCTGCGCCAACGCGTCCGCTTCGCGCAATGGCACTAGCGACGCTGAGTTTTTCTCGCGATCTTTCTGCAAGCCGCCAACGTCCACGTATTCGATCGTCGCAAACGTGTTTTTCTTCGGCTTGAAAATTTCCGCCAGCTTCAGCACGCGCGCGTCCGGCACCTTGGCGATGCCGATGTGCGCCTGATTAGGCGTGCTGCGCCCTTCGACGCGCGCTCCGGTGAGAATGCGGAACAAGCTGGTCTTCCCTACTTGCGGCAACCCAATTATTCCTGTTTTCATGAGCCCACGATACTAACACAAGCGCGCAGCACAGCCGTCTCCCACGCGCACAACGCCTTTGCAGTGGTAGCGGCGGCCTTCAGGCCGGCCCCTTTGACTGTGAATTTGAATTCGCCCTTGAATTTACGGCGCCGACGGCGCCCATGAACGCGACTTATGCTAATCTCCCGCGAGGAGTGCAGCTATGTCGAATTTCATCCAGATCACGCCATTCATGATCGTCGAAGATCTCGATCGCGCCGTGAAGTTCTTCACCGACATCTTGGGCTTCGAAACGATCCTGCGCTTCTCCGACTACGCGTATGTGCACCGCGAAACCGTCGGCTTCCGGATTTGGGAGCAGACCGGCGAGAACGCGCCGCCGCCCGGCACGCGCCGCTTCGCGTATTACATTGACGTTCGCGACGTAGATGAACTCCATGCTGAACTGAAACCGAAGCTCGATACTCTGCCCACGGGCGATGTGTACGGCCCGGTTAACCAAAGTTACGGGCAACGCGAACTGCTGGTGCTCGCACCGGACGGCAACATACTCGCTTTCGGGCAAGCAATCAGCGAAAAGCCGCCGGCAGAACATCCCAATGACTGAAAAAATCTCGCTGCCCTTCGATCACGTCAAGGCGCACGAACATATCACGCGCACGGACAAGCGCATGGCGCGCCTCATCACCAAGACCGGCGCGTTCCGTTTTCAGCTGGACCAGTGCGACAGCGTATACGAATCGTTGCTTGAAGCGATCGCGTATCAGAGCATTTCCGGAAAAGCGGCCGCCACGATTTTCGCGCGCGTGAAAGCGCTCGGCTCGAACGGCCTGTGCCCCACACCTGCGGAAATCCTCGCGGTTTCGGTTCAGACCCTGCGTGAGGCGGGGCTTTCCGGCGCGAAAGCCGCCGCGATGAAAGACCTCGCGCAGAAAACGATTGATGGAGTGGTTCCGACGCTCGAAGCCGCCGGGCAATTGTCGGACGAGGAACTGGTCGAGCGGCTGATTTCCGTGCGCGGCATCGGCGCGTGGACCGTCGAAATGTTCTTGATCTTCCGCCTGGGCCGACCTGACGTGTTGCCCATCCACGATTACGGCGTGCAAAAAGGTTTCGCGCTCACCTACGGCAAAAAAGAAATTCCCAAGCCGCGCGAGCTAGCCGCCTTCGGCGAACGCTGGCGCCCGTATCGCACGGTAGCGAGCTGGTACATGTGGCGCGCCGTAGAACACTACGGCAAAACGCGCAAAATCACCAAGAGCACCAAAGCCAAGAAGCGCGCCAAGCCAGCGAAGAAATCAAACAAGAAGTCCGCGGCAAAGAAGCGTTCGGTGAAGGAAAAAACGTCGCGACGCAAGCAGCACCAGTAGCGGCGGGTCTTAGACCCAGCCCCGTGCGCCCGGGCATCCAGCACTGTTTGCTCCGCCTTGCGTAGCGCCGGCGTCCCGCCGGAGGAAGTGCTCGAACGGACCTGGCGTGGTTTCAGACGGGCAGGCAAATCGTTAACACGAGCAACAATAAAAAATTGCGCAGTTCAGTCCCGGAGCAAACTCAAATGAGCCGACGGGACGCCGGCGCTACCAAGAGCACGTCACGCGGCGCTACTTCGCCGAATCCCGCACGGTGAGAAATAACGCCGCAATCCCAATCAACAAAACCACCACCTCAATCCGCACCGAAGTCTGATGCAATCGATCAAACTCCACGCGCAAAGGATTGTCCTTCGGCGTCGCATCCACCGAAACCATCTCCGTTCGCAATTCCGCGAGCCGCGGCGTAACCTGCGTCTGCGACACCAGGGTAAGCACCAACATCAAGACCACGCCAATCGTCGCCGGCTGCAAGAAGGTCTTCAACGACGGCGCCAGCACCAGCCCCGCCAACAAATACAGCACCGCCGCGATCACGCCCATGTAGTGCAAACGCGCCAGCGAGTATCCGACTATCAACCCAGCCTGGTCGCGGCTCTGCAAAACGCCAAACGCTCCCGGCGCCACCACAAAACTCAAATAAACGATGGACCCGACCCATGTGCCCAACGCAAAAACTTGTACGAACCGCAGAATGTTTGTCATCAATGATTTCCGTTGAATTCTTTCATCGCTCGCGCGGCCTACATTGACTTGTGTCGTTTGAATGCCCACACGTCAGCCGCTCCGAGGTCGAACCACTCACCGTTCTTACGCTTAGCCGCAAAGCGGTTGTGCCAATAGGCTTCAATCCCGGATGGGTCGTCAGTTCGGATAGTATGTATCGTTTTCAATTTTTCGGGCAACTGGATCGCTAACTCATATTCCCTGCGACCCGCCGCATTGCTCCTGCCAAGCTTGTAGAATCTTCCAGATTTCATCAAGTACACATAGCCCATTTCTCCTTCAGCAAGCTCGGATTGATCTGCGCCGCCATCGCCGCGAGGTGTATGGCCTTCACACATCGCGATGACGTCTTCATACCCCTCACGGGTCCGGCAGTAATCCGTCACGCTTTTCACTAGCTCTGTTTTTGAGCCAAACTTCTCAAACGTTTTGGGGTGTGGAAAACTAGAATCACGCCGCGCCTTGTAGAGAAAATCACCTTTGACCGGAAGTTTCTTCAGTTCGCGCGCAAGCTCTATGAATTTTTGAAATAGAAAAGACTTATCGTAGGCCGTCGTCATCTCGTTCGGAGTGCAGCCAGCCTCACGAAGCGCAGCACTCCATCTGGGCCAATGCTTTCCAAGCCAATCTGCTTCTCTGATACCCGTTTCATTCGCGAACTTCCGCCAGCCCAGCGGAACGCCACCGTTGGCCTCGGCAGTTCGTTTAATCTCTTGAAGAATGAATTCTTTCTTCATCAGTCGGACGGATTATACCTGCGGTTCACTTGATATTAGAAAAGCAAAAAGCGGCCTTGCACGATCAGCCATTCCATGGACAAGGTCGCGTTCACCGCCCAAAACTTTTTGAACACACCTGTACCTTCCGCTTTTCGCATCATCTAAGGATTGGTGGTAGAACTGAATGGTGGGGTGAGTGGTGGGCGACCAAGGACTTGAACCTTGGACCTCTCCCGTGTGAGGGGAGCGCTCTAACCACTGAGCTAGTCGCCCACGCTGTGCGGCAGTTCCGG
>JBAVQA010000463.1:0-2287 GCA_049693595.1 Candidatus Acidiferrales bacterium
GGCCTGAGGAGTAGGTGCCCATGAGACCACTAGTAATCCTTAGAGCTCAGAGCGTGAGTGTTACGAAAATGCATCACTATCGCAAAGTTTCGGCAAATGTCGTCCAGCAAGAGGGACAGCAAGTCAAGTGGCAGACTGTTTACGACATGCTCGACGAAACGGGGTGCTACTGTCATGACCGAAACGCATAATTGGTTCATGGAGGCACCCGATGGAAAATATATCTTAGACATGGAAATGGAAAGGCCAAACGAAAACGGACAACGTGATAAGGACGCTGAGGCCCAACGTGCCAAATGGGTTGATCACGGAATTCAAGTCAAAAGACGTAATGATGTGGCTCATATTGTGATCTTTGATTCTCGGGACAATAAGGGATTCCCAGTTGCTTGGAGAGTGGATAATCAGTTCGGCTTTGGCCCCGACAGATCGTGGCGAGAGTGGAAGATGGAAAAGGGCCAAACTGAGGTTCCTCATTATCAACTTATCGCGTGTACAGGAAAATTCAATCCTGTCGCAATAGCGGAGGCTTACAGGGCATATGTTACTGGGAAATAAGTGAATAACCAAAAGCATTCAGCTGCACCGCCGACCGCAGACAACCGTACTTGCGGCATGGCCCACCGTCCGGACTACATTTCGCAGGCCGTGTCGAATCCGCCGCAGAACCGTGCGCCTTGGTATATAAACACCGCGCCAAGCTACGCAGGGGTGTTTTTCTGGATTGCGTTTTATCAGTCTATCGGCGGCTCGACGATCCGCCATGCAGGACTGGGAGTTTGCCTCGTAGCCCTGGTCGCTGCAGGCCTGCTCTGCTATGTGTTGTATTATCTTGCTCCAGCAATGTTGGGGATGAAGAGCGGCTATCCGCTCTACGTTATCGGGAGTTCTACGTTTGGGAGAACGGGGGGATATATAGTGCCGGGACTGCTGATGGGCTTTGTGCAAATTGGCTGGTTCGCGGTCGCTACGTTCCTCGCTAGCGACTTCATATTGAAGGGGCTGGGCCTCGCCGCCGGACCTGGCTCAATCCCATTCGTCGTCGTGGGGGTCGTCTGGGGATACACGATGGCCTATGTCGGGGTGAAGGGGATTAAATATGTTGGAAGGGTTTCGCTTCTGCTAAATTGCATCCCGCTTGTCATGCTTATCGTTGTTTTCTGGCAGACGGCAAGGGGTGTCCCCCACTATGTGCCGAAACCCGCGGAAACTGACACCTATGGAGCCTTCGTTGCGATGCTGACAATTGTTTTGGGCTTTTTCGCTACAGGGGGGGCTGCAGGCGCGGATTTCGCGATGAATAGCCGGAATGCGAAGGACGTCAAGCTGGGTGGACTGGTAGGCATCTCGCTTGCGGCTCTGATCGCGGGTGGCCTAGCGCTGCTTTCCGTGGCGGGCTCGCACGGTCTTGATCCATCTCTAACCGGCTATCAATACGACGACGTAGTTAAAGCAATCGGTGGCCCTATTGCGACGGTGATGTTTTTCCTTTTTGCCTTGACCTCGGTTCCGGCCACTTGCTTTTGCTCTTTCATTGTCGGCAATAGTTTTTCGACGATGATTCCGCACGTTTCGCGTCTGTTCTCGACCATGATTGGTATCACCATCGGGATCATCTTGGCCGTAACGGGTATCGCTGGCGATTTGATCGGTTTTTTCGGAATTGTTGGCGCGTCGTTTGGTCCCGTCTGCGGCGCCATCGCCGCCGATTACCTGTTGAGCGGTCGCAAGTGGGCTGGGCCCAGACTGGGAGTCAACTGGGCTGGATACGGAGCCTGGGCCGGAGGATTTCTCGTTGGAATACTGCCTATTCTTCCAGTCTCGCCAGCCATAAAAATCTATTCGCAGCCTGCTCCGCTCTACAGTTTCCTCGTGAGCTTCGCGATCTATGCCATTCTCGCGAAGTCCGGACTGGAACCTCGGTCTTGCACGAGCTGACGCCCGTCGTGCCTACCATATTTCGAACAGATTACAGGATCTGTGGGCATTTCACGTTGCTCAACCTCGCTCCAATAAGGGTCCTCAGGCAGTTCCGCCGAATCGGCCTTTTCGGAAAGAGTGCGGTAGAGGAGAGAAGGGTTAAAGGTTTGGCCACGACCGGATTGCGGCAGCGCGCAGTCCGCGCCGCGTGATTAGTTGGCTGGCAATTGGCGATTGAGGGTATCCGTCTGAGCAACGCACCTGTTGTGCGGCTTCGTTGGGTGTTGAACTTGAGTGATGAGCGAAGCGGTCTTAGTACGGAAGCGGCGGAGTCGGGTCGAGGTGGAGAAGTTGGTTGCGGAGTATG
>JBAVQA010000464.1:0-5351 GCA_049693595.1 Candidatus Acidiferrales bacterium
GGTCAGGCGTTAGGGCGCGGCGATCCGCACGGCGCGAGTCGCGCGGGCTGGACCGCGATGCTTCTGGGCACCGGCTTCATGGGAATCATGACCGTTCTTTTTCTGGTGGTGCCGCAATACATAGTCCGGATTTATACGCCCGACCCCGCGGTCCTTGGCGCAGCCAGCACTTTACTTTTCGTTGGCGGTTTTTTTCAGCTCTTTGACGGAATGCAGACCGTGGCCACCGGAGCGCTGCGCGGCGCAGGCGACACTCGAACTCCGATGCTCTGCCATTTGATCCTGTACTGGTTGGTGGGATTACCTCTCGGCGCCTACCTTTGTTTCCACTTGGGATGGGGCGCGCCAGGCTTGTGGACCGGTCTGTGCGTAGCGCTGATTTTGATCGGCTGCGCGCTTTTATATTTCTGGCGACGCAAGGAACGCTCGTTCGCCACGCAGAAAATTCCGTTGACGGCCGGGATGCTGCATACTGATTAATCGAATATGTCTCACAACACTTTTATGGAACGCGCCATTGCGCTCGCGCTCGAAAATGTGCGTTCCGGCGGCGGCCCTTTCGGAGCACTCATCGTAAAAGACGGCAAAATTCTTTCCGAGGCCGCGAATCGCGTGACCATGACGAATGACCCGACGGCGCACGCCGAAATCGTAGCCATTCGCGAAGCCTGCAGGAAGCTGGAAACTTTTCATCTCACAGATTGCGAGCTTTACTCCAGTTGCGAGCCATGTCCCATGTGCCTGGGAGCCGTCTATTGGGCCCGGCTCGCTCGTGTCTATTTTGCGGGCACCGCCTCTGATGCCGCGAAAGCGGGCTTCGACGATTCGTTCATCTACCGGGAACTTCAGCTTCCGCACCCGCACCGGAAAGTTCCAATGATCCAGTTGATGCGCGAAGAATCGCTGGCAGCGTTTCGCGCCTGGGAACAAAAGCCGGACAAGGCCAGCTACTAGGAGAAGCTGCCATCGGAGATTGTGAATCCTCTCGTTGGCGTATCTACGGGAGGAGCAAACTCAGTAGTGAACTATCGGTGTGGTACTATCCGCCCTATGACGATACGACTTGCTGCACTTCTCGTTCTCTGTCTCACTTTTGTTGGTTGTTTTAGCAGCGTGCGAGTCTCTCGTAGCAATTCGCTGGGTGATCCTCCAAAGGGTATTCCTTTTTACGCTAAGACGGGAGTTTGCAGGCAGCAGACGGATTGGCTCGAGCCGCAGTACATCTTGACCTATGAATCGAAATCCGGGACTACTGCCACCGGACCGGTGGACAAAGTTTTAAGTCGCCAGCAGTTCTCGCAGAAAACAGTTCAGGATTTCATCGCGAACCCGGGCGCTCCGAGTGCCTGGAAAACGGCCATCTTTGACCTGCCTGGCCCGGATTCGATCAACGAAAGCAATTCCGCCGACATCACGCGGGAAGAAGCCGCTGGGAACTGGGTGAGAGTCTCGAATTCGGGAGCAGTGGAGGCCGTGGTCGATTACGGCAACGTCTTCTATCTCAACTCAGCGCGCCCTCTGGCCGGGACGACGCAGGTGGATGCCAAGCTGGCTGCGGACGGCACTCTTACGGAGGGCTCAGTTCAAGTGGAGGACCAAACGATTGCGGCCATCAGCTCCTTAATCAGCAGCGCGAGTACGGCCGCCGCCGGCTTTGCAGCTCCGCATATCACGACGACCGAGCCCGCGCAGCCTGAAAACAAGCTGAGCGTCAAAACCAAAGTCTACAAGCACTCTCATTCGCAATACCTGGATCTTAAGACACCAGCGACGCCGTTCACTTGCGTCGCTTCGCCGTCGGGCGTGGCGGGCGGATCGTTCACCGTCACTGAAGTCGCGGACTCGTCAAAGTCAAAAGCGGACGGCGACAAGGACAACACCATCAGCGTTTCCGGCTCGATTGTGCTACCTAAGGCGGCTCCGTCCTCGTCTCCGCTTCCTCCAAGTGGAACGACACCCACGCCCAAGAAACCTTGAATCGGTTCTCGCGTAGAAAATGGAACTGACGGCGCCGTGATACGAGCGCGTCAACAGCATCCAAGTCCTTGAGTTCCGCAAAACAACGTGCTAGCGTTTTCTGTGATCAAAATAGAACCACTTCGAGTCTTCCGCAAAGACTCAGCGAATAGATCAACTGCACCTCCGACCATGCCTACGACCCCGGTGAAGGGTGTTACGCAACTAGGAATATCGTCTGAAATAAAAAGTAGCAATGCGATTGGCCATCCGAATTGGCCTGTACATCGTGGGAGCTGAGCATGGTCGTAAAGCTCGGCGAAAACAGTTATGGCAAGTCGAGCGTGCGGCTGCTGCGCGTTTTGCGGCAGGAAGGGCGGCACGACATCAAGGAGCTGACGGTAACGATTCGCTTCGAAGGCGATTTCGAGGCGGCCCACACGAAAGGCGAGAACAAGAAAATCCTGCCGTCGGACACCATGAAAAACACGGTGTACGCGCTTGCGCGCCAGTATCCGGTCGAAGCGGTGGAGGATTTTGCGCTGCACCTGATCGAACACTTTCTAACTTATAACGAACAGATTTCGCGGGTACAGATTGAGGCGTTGGAAAATCCCTGGTCGCGCATTCCGCACGGAACGAAGCCGCACGCTTTCGCGTTCCTGCGCGCATCGGGGCCGGAAAAGCGCACGGCGACGTTGAGCGGGACGCGTGAAGGAATTACGATCCGCGCCGGGATTCAGGACCTTGAGGTTATGAAGACAACGAAATCAGCGTTCGAAGGATTTCTGCGTGACCCGTACACCACTTTGAAAGAGGATGGCGATCGAATCCTAGCAACGACGATTCGCGCGGAATGGCTTTACGAAGGCGACGAAATCGAATTCAACCCGCTGTGGCACAGCGTGCGGCAAACGCTGCTTGAAACCTTTGCTGCGCACGACAGCAGATCGCTTCAGCACACGTTGTACGCCATGGGGGAAGCGGTGCTGGCCACTTTCGATCATATTCGCGAAATCCATCTTTTATTGCCCGATAAACATTTCAATCTTGTTGATCTTTCGCCGTTCGGCATGGACAATTCCGCGGAAGTTTTTCTGCCCACGGAAGAACCGCAAGGTTTGATCGAAGCGACACTTCGCAGAGAATGAGCGTCTTACTTAAAGACCCATGCCTGAAAGAATTCTGATTGTTGACGACGAATCCGCGCCGCGCGCGGCTCTGGAAATGCTGCTGCGCCGCGAAGGTTACGAAGTGCGCGATGCCGGCAGCGGAGAGGCTGCCTTGGCCGAATGCGCCGCGTTTCGTCCCGACCTGATTCTTCTCGACATACTCATGCCGGGTATCGACGGATTTGAGGTTTGCAGACGAATTAAGGCCACGCCGGAAACACGGCTTACGCCAGTGGTGCTAATCACGGGGCTTTTTGAAACCGAAGACCGGATTAAAGGCATTAATGCCGGCGCAGACGATTTTCTGAGCAAGCCAATCGACTTGAATGAGCTGCTGGCGCGGACGCGTTCGTTGCTGCGGTTGAAGCAATACACCGACGAACTGGAGAACGCCGAAGGTGTGCTGTTCAGCCTCGCTCGCAGTATTGAGGCGCGCGATCCTTACACGCGCGGGCATTGCGAGCGGCTGGCCGAAATGTCCGCACAGTTGGGAGGACGGCTGGGGGTTTCCGGCGAAGATATCAAAGCGCTGCGCAGAGCGGGGATCGTGCACGACATCGGCAAGGTGGCGGTGCCTGATTCAATTTTGCTGAAACCCGGACCGCTGACGTACGAAGAAATCATGCAGATGCGAAAGCATGCCGCGGTGGGCGAAAGTATTTGCGCGCCGCTGAAAACGTTCGGCGTCGTGCTACCGATCATCCGGCATCATCACGAGAAATATGACGGGTCGGGCTATCCGGACAATTTGCAGGGGAAAGACATTCCGCTGACTGCGCGGATTTTGCAGCTTGCCGACGTTTTTGACGCGCTGACGACGGACCGTCCATACAAGACTGCGATTCCATGGGAGACCGCGCTGGTGATGATGGATCAGGAAGCGGAACGCGGATGGTGGGACCGCGAGCTGTACGCCGCTTTCAGGGAAATGATTCAAGAAGAGCGGAATCAACCGGAACAAGAGCCTTCGCGGAAAAGCGCCTATAACGCGGGGATTTGATTTCTTCGGGCGTCGCGGCTTGTTTTATTTGCTGATGCGCTCTTCGCCCGAATAAATCACGAATCGTCTTCCGCGCAGAAATCCAATCAGGGTGAGGCGCAACTCTCGCGCCAGTTGCACTGCTAGGCTGGAAGGCGCGGACACCGAAGCAACAATCGGGATGCCGGCGACGATCGCCTTTTGCACAATTTCAAATCCTCCCCGGCCGCTCACCAGCAGAACTGAATTTCCCAGCGGAACGCGGCCGCTGGTCAAGGCCCAGCCGATCACTTTGTCCACGGCGTTGTGGCGGCCGATGTCTTCGCGCAATACGAGCAGCGCGCCGGAAGGGTCAAAAAGCGCGGCGGCATGCAATCCGCCGGTACGGCGAAAGACGTCTTGTGAAGAACGTAGCACGTCGGGGAGGGCGACGAGGAGTTCCGGATCGAAGCGAAAATCCGCGTTCGGCGCGTTGAGCAGGCGCGAGCGGATGGCGTCGATTGACGCTTTGCCGCAAATGCCGCAACTCGAGGCAGCGAAAAAATGGCGGCGCATTTTTTCAAAATCGGGAGCGGCTTCAGGAGCGAGAGTGGCCTGCACTACGTTGCCGGAATCGGCGCCGTCGGCTGGCGCAATAGGCTGAAGTGAGATGATCTGTTCGGCGGATTGAACTAACCCCTCCGTGAACAGGAACCCAGCGGCAAGTTCGAGGTCGTGGCCCGGCGTGCGCATGGTGACGCTGAGTGGTTCGTCGCCGACGCGAATTTCGAGCGGCTCTTCGGCGGCCAGGTAGTCGTCTTTGCGGCGAAGCTGTCCGTCATCCCATTCGGATATTTGCGTGAGATTAAGTTTATGAAGTTTAGGCGGCAAGCAGGCTTCTCCAGGGAGTCCGCCCCTACTCGAAGGCGGTTTCCAAGCATACATCCGGGAGGCGGCGGGTTCGATGCGCAAAAAAGAAACTGGCTCGGACCGACGGGGGGCGGCCGAGCCAGGGAGGTATGTGGTGAAGGACCGCGGAAAGTCTTGTAGTAGTTCGTTCCCGCAGTGGCAGGGCCATCCTGCATGTGTCTTGTTACTGCTGAATGAAAGTCCGGTAAAAACCCGGTGCGCTGGAAAAAGTAAAACGACGGGTGTAGGATTGGGCCTCGATCCTGCCATGCGACAGATTGGACTTCTGTGACAGTTACGATTAGCTTGCCTACGACTATTCCAGTCAAGCGAGTGGGCC
This sequence comes from Candidatus Acidiferrales bacterium, assembly GCA_049693595.1. Taxonomy (GTDB): domain Bacteria; phylum Acidobacteriota; class Terriglobia; order Acidiferrales; family UBA7541; genus Palsa-295. Next base: position 5,336 of record JBAVQA010000464.1, read on the forward strand.
TGGAAATCTGGATGAA
>JBAVQA010000465.1:0-24818 GCA_049693595.1 Candidatus Acidiferrales bacterium
CGTGCCATAGACCCACTCGTTGAAAAACCAATCGAGCCGACCGTTTTGCTGAAGGTCCATTTGCTTAGTCATGTGCTTTTCGGCGATGGCTTTGAACGACTCGGTGGAAGCGGGCTTGTCGCGGTGCGTCGCCATGAACTCGTGCATCATGTCGATGAAGGCCTGATCTCGATTATCACCCGGGCCGCCGTGATCGCTGTACATAAGCGACCGGAGCATGAGCAGCACGTAGGCGCCTTTGGAATAGGTGTCGCCCTGGTACGCTTGCGCCGAACGCGGAGAAATTAGGCGCAACCCGAGCCACAGCGGACCGGCATCATTCGGCGAAACGCCAAAATTATTTTTTTCAAGGACGCGCACTCTCTGGCGTTCCCAGAAATCGATGTAGTCCTTCTGCCACTTCGCGCCCACGGCTTGCTGCAAAAACAATCCCGCGGCAAATTCCGCAAAGCCTTCGGAGAGCCACAGATCGTGATAGGAGGCCCAGCTGACGCCATGGCCGAACCACTGGTGCGCCACCTCGTGCGGCGTGACTTCCTGCACGAATCCGGTGAATTTTGTGTTGATTTGGCCAAACAGCAGCCAGCGCTGGGTCGAGTCGATGTACGCGGAAATCGGCAGGTACACCAGATTGGGCCACGATTGTCCGAAGTTGAAATTCGGTTGTTCGGTAATGTACACGTTGTCGTAGGGAGCCTTGCCGAAAAAGATCGTGCACACCTGCATCTGGGCGCGAGTCTGATCCAGCGCGTACTTGGTCATCGCGGTAGGCGACATGCCGCCCAACGCGCCATTTTCATAGGGTTTCAAGCTGTCCGGCAAATCCGTCAAGTAATATCCGGAGATGTTGTAGTGCGTGATGGTGTCGGGAAAATCGATCTTTTTGTATTGACCGTAGTTGAAGCCCGCGACGGCGACAGGCACCGGCGTCACCCAATGCGACACCGCAAACCCCGCTTCGGTGCTTTGACCTTCGAGCTTGCCGACGCTGACCACGATGTTCGAGGGCGGAACCTTGAAGGTGAGATCGTAGAGTGCTTTTTCACCGAACCCGTTCAGATTCGGATACCAGGCTTCGCGCGCGTTGACGTAGTAGCTTCCATTACCCGCATTGACCAGCACTTTGTCACCGACGTACTCGACGCTGATCGAATGTTCCTGCCCGATCGCAGGGGCTTCGTCCAGGATGGCGTAAAACGACCCGTCTTCCTTCCTGTTTTCCTGAATGAAATGCAGATCCTGGCCGTTCTGGTCGGTCACCCGGGTAACGCGCAGATTGGGCAGCAGCCCGAATTTCATTACTCGTTCGCCGGGGACCAGCGGTTCAAACGTAATCGCGGCGCGGCTCTGCAAATGATCGTTCTTCGCGATTACGGTTTCGATGTTATAGCGCTTCGTGGCAAACAGACGCTTATCCTCGCGCGAGTCCGCCGTGTGCGTCTTAAGTTCGCTTACCAAATGTTGCGAATACCAGATGCCGTCGTCCAGTTCTCCGCCGTTGAAATTCACGAGCGCAACTTCCTCGGGAGATTCCAGTTGTGGCAGCGCGCCCACGCGCGTGCGCATGAAAAAACGCAAGTCTTTGTGGGGCGAACCGCGCATGTAGGCGTTAAAGAACGGAGGATGTTTCGGATTGTAGATTGCGGAAAGCACGTCGGCGTCGACGTTGTCGATGGTTTCGCCTTCGAGGAATGCTTCCGTGAGGCCTTCGGGAATTTCATGTCGATGGCGGACTTTATCTTTCCAATGTTGAAAGGCGGCAGCAGCTTCGGGCGGCGTTTCTGTTCTTGCGCCCAGCGCGCCAGCGAACCGCGGATATTGGTTACCGCTGAAGCGAAAAACGACCTCACCGAAGTCTTCCTCAGCCGTCGGGTTTCCGGTGCGGCGGAAGATCTCGCGCGTGTCGATGGCATCGACCGGCTTCAGCGTGAAATGTCCCTGACCGACAAAAACGGCGCCGGTTTCGAATTTGTTGACAAGAGCCAGCAGAGTGATCGTTCCGGATTTGAGCTGGAAGGTTCCCACGTCCACGTTGAGGTTGAAGTTTTCGCAGCGGTAGGTCTCGCCCAGGCCCCCGTCGCGAAGCTGGCGGTAGGCCGCATCTGAATTCGCGTAGGCGGTACTTTTTTCGCTGACGGTGACACGAGTCTGCTGCGCGGCGATGGTCAGGCTCAGCGGGAGGTCCGCCGCGCCCTTCAGGTCCACTGTGGTGACCAGGTCGTCGAAGCCCTCCTTGGCCACCCGAACCGAGTATTTCCCCGGATTCAGATTCGGCGCTGCGAATTTGCCGGATTCATCGGACGTGAGCACCATCGCCTGCGACAAGTCGCCGCCGCTGATTTCGATGTGGGCTCCCGCGACGACTGCGCCAGAAGGATCTTTCACCGTGCCGGAAATCGTGTCCGCACGCAAGTACGTGGCAAGCGCCAGGCAAAAGAGCGTCAAGATTAATGCATAGAAGAACGGAAGTCGCCTGAGGTGCCGGAACGCTTTAGAGGCGACAGTTGAGTTGCGTCCGCGATTCGCAGATTGCGTTTTGTCAGGTTGGCTCATGGTTCCCTGAGAAAATCGGCTCGCGATGCTGTGCGCTCGTTTGGCTTGGTCCGTCCTACTCTGCTGCTCCGTCAACTGGGAGTCCCAACGTGCGGGGACAGTTGTAGCGAAACGTCGCGCGGGAAGCAATAGCCGCGGTAAACTCAATTACACAATCAGTTTATACCACACGCAGTAACGCCTGTACTTGAATCAGGTGCCCGCCGGATACTTCCGGAAAAAGCGCCGTACGCTTCTAAGAACGCTTGTCGCGCAGATTTTTCCTCGGTAGCTTCCGCTTCGACCGGCGCGGGACCCGCCGAGAATGGTAATCATCCGGGGTTGTAATACTTCGTGTCTTGTTGTAAAAATGCATCCCTTTCGAGAGGACTCAACATGAAAGCGAAGAAGGCAAAGAAATCCAAGGAAGACGGCCCGATTAAAGTGGTGGACACGCGGCGGATGCTAGCTTTGGCCGGGCTTGGGAGCCAGCGTGCCACCCCTCCTGGCAGGAGGGACCACGCAGTTTTGCTCGGCCATTATGACCGCAACGGTGCTCGGAAGTTCTTGGAGGGCAAAGGGCTCGAGGAGCGCTTCGTCGAAGAGTTGTTGCAAAAGCGAGTAGAAGCGGAGGACCGTATCAAGAGTCTCCCTCCATTGGACAATAAGATATCTGCGCCGCTTCCGATAACAGACCGCGAAGCTATCGCCGAAATTGAAAAAGTGATGGAGCAGCCGGATTGCGAGGAGATGTACCCCCCGGGAACTTGGACCGCGAGGCTGATCGAAATATCAAAGCTAATTCCGTTTCAGCCCAACCTGGATGTGGCTTACGCCGAAAGCCTGGGCCCATCTGACCTGAGCCCGTCACACTTGCTCGTTGCCGTGAAACTCTGTTTCTCCGACAGCCGCTCGACGGCCTTCGGAATCAACGTCGATGAATCGCAGAAGTCCGTCACCATCACCGGCATCAACCCCACACTGCAAGTTCGGGGCGTTCAGTTCGGCAAACAGCAGCAAGACGGCCCTTTCGTCGTTACTCTGCTGATTGGCGCGGCCCCCAATATCGTGCAGGTTTCGCAGTTTGGCGGCCGCTCGTATCTGGCCAGCGGATACCACAGAGTTTACCGGCTGATGAAAGCGGGGTTTTCGCACGTGCCCTGCATCGTGCACCAGGCTAAGTCAATCGAGGAAACCGGAGCCCGAGGCCCCGGTTTTTTCGCGGAATCGGTGTTAACAGCACCTCGTCCGCCGCTCTTTCCTGATTTTGCGGACAAGGTGCTGGGCGTCATCGTGCCGCTTCGTGCGGTGTCCAAGGTGATTCGGATTCGCCCCGACGAATACTTTGTCTTCCGATAGAGTCGGCTTACTCGAACGATTACTGCGTTAGGTATTTTTTGGGACTTGGCACGCCGGGCCAAATTTGGTGTTGGCCGCCAAAGGCGGCCCTATTATTGTCTCCTTCACGTCCTCAACGATTGACTCCGGTCTGCCTTGAGCCTGCGCCATGGACCAAATCGTGTACGGCTCGTTGCCGATGCGCAGCATGCCGCTATGGCGGGACTTATCCTTGTCGCGCACCGGGTCCGGATCCACGAACCGGAGGGAGCGGCGCAGCAGTTCGATATCATCCGGCTTTCCGGTTACGAAGGTCCATCCGGGCCCCGCATGAAACGTCTTGGCGAACTTCTTGAGTTCATGCGGCGTGTCTTCCTCCGGCTTTATCGTGATGGAGTTGATAAAGATGTCCCGGCCCATGCGGTCTCCCAGCAACTCCTGCACCTTTTCCAGGTTCCGATTGATGCGCGGGCAAGCTTCCTGGCAACGAGCGTAGAAGATACTAATCAGCACGATTTTGTCTTTTACCAAGTCGTCGTAGAAGTGAACCTTCTTCCCGTCCTGCGTGATCAGTGGAACATTCGGGAAATAGCGCTCCTGAAGTTTCTTGCGGACCGCTAGCTGCTTCGGAGTGGTCGTAGTCGGATCCAAGCTAGCAGCAATGCCGGCTACAGCCTTCTGGGCGTAGAACAAGCCCATTGCCGGAGCTACCGCCGACATGGCGAGTAAATTCCTTCTGGTCAGATTTGGCATGTTTCGAATCTCCTTTCGGCCACATCTGGGGAAAGCCGGATCTCCGGCGTCCCCCCGGGGCAGGCACCTACGGCTGCTGATTATTGTCTCCCTTCACCGCAACTTCCCAGAGCAACATCATGGCGTGGTCTTCATGCACCGTGTTGTGGCAGTGCAGCGGGTATTTCCCCAGCCAGTCGCGGAAGCGGAAGAATAACGTCGAGTCTGTGCCGGGGACCGCCTCCAGCACGTCGTTTCGTCCGTTTTCGACTCCAGTCGGTCCCTGGCCCTGGTTGCGGCCGCTGTAGTCACCGCAGAACGTATCGCCACTGCACGGGTCGTTGTAGTTGTTGTTGTTGTAATTGTTTTGACTGTTGCAATTGGCAGCGAACAGTGACGGCGGCGGGTTCTTCAGGATCTGGAATTCCTCCAGGTGGATGTGGATGGGGTGCGTCCACGGCGGTTGGCCGCCGCCCATGACCTTGATCTCCCAGGTCTCAACCGAGTTCTGGGTGACCTGGAAGCGGATCACGGAATTGTCGGTTCCGCCGCAAACAGCAACATCGGGGCACGCAGCCATAAGCTGGCCGTTGATCGTCCACTCGCCGTTGTTGGTGAGGTCGAACTTGAACGTGCGCTGCACCAGAGGCGTCACGTTGGTGCTTGGCAGAGCGAAGAACGAGGGATTGGTCGAAGGATTGACGCTGTTGTCCGCGACGGTCGGTCCGGTTACCTGAATTTGCAGGAGCAGATTGCCCGTCCCTGCCGCGAGGACGTTCCCGGTCGGCCCGCGCCCGTTGACCTGCTGCAAGCGGTTTTCGAGGTAGAGCGTCTGGCCGGCGTACTGTGAGAAGTCGATGATTACGTCGTGACGGTTGCTTACGCCTATCATGACCGCCGGAACCTGCACGGGGTTCGGTAGCAGGTTGCCGCCGTTGGAGATCTGCCAGAACATATTGGTCGCGCTGAGGTTGTTCAAATTCGTGAGGTAAATCTGATAGAAGCGCGACGGGCCGGTGTTGAGCCAGCGGAAGCGGTAACGGCGCGGAGAGACTACCAAGTACGGCTGGATGTTCCCGTTCACCAGGAACTGGTCTCCGAGGATCCCGTCGAAGTTGAACTCGTCGAAATAGAGCTGGCCGGTGCTGTCGAAAACCCGGTCGGCAAACATCATCGGGATGTCGTAAGCGGGATAAGTGGGCAAGTGGAAGCCGGTCAGCTCGTTTCCCGTATCGTATTCGTTGGGGTTGGAGCTGAACAGCACGTAGAAACCAGCGAGGCCGTGGTACACATTTGGCGCCGTGTAGCCGACATGGTGATCGTGGTACCACAATGAACTCAGCGTCTCGTTTACATCGCCGGTCGGCTGGTTGGTGGAGAGGAATCCGGCTAGCACATTCGCATAATACTGATCGTAGTAGGTGGCATTGGCAATCGCGGAAATGCTGGGATTGGGGAAGAAATCGCAGGGGTTGCCGTCGCTCTCCGAGGGTGTGTGAGCGTTGTGCAGGTGCGTGGTGACTTGGTTGATTCCATATCCGTCGATAGCCGAGCTGGGGATTTTGTTGACGTTGCGCACCAGGCTCGGAGAGCCGTAGTACGAGACGTAAGTGGGGCCAGGGCTGAGCGCCGGGCCGTTGGGCTCGCTGAAGCCCCAGATTGATGTGTTCCCGTAGGTTGGTGATATCACCGCTGTCCCCGGCTGTTGCCAGATTTCATAAATGTTGGGTGGGGGAAAGGGCAAGTTGCTGTTACTGCCGATCGGTGACTGATGCTGGCAAAGCCTGCCTTCTCCGGCGGCATTGTTGGGCGTGATGCTTGGCGTGGCACCCACGGTGAGAGCGGAAATCGTGGTCGTCTTCTTTTGAGGCATGATGTTGAGAGGCTGAACGAACGGCGTCGTGGCCGGGCTCGCGGGCTGTTGTGGACAGCTTCCACCTCCGCCACCGTGTTGGCTTGAGGGTGTTTGTTGCCACATGAAAGAGCTAAGCCCGCGTTTCGGGATGAGCGTGCCCGCGCTCGTAAGCAGCCCCATTTTCATCAGGTCGCGCCGGTTCATCAGTCCAGCCCTGCGAAGTTCCCGGCGGTTCTTCTGCGCGTTGACCATTTCCTTGTATTGCGATTTGGAAATCTTGTTTCCGAATACGTCGTAGTACATAAGTCTCCCTCCGCGCCGCCAAGGGGCGCTTTCCGAATTTCAGGATGGGTATAGGGCTATGGCTAGTGCTCTGCTTGCGTCTTTGTGCGCTGGGCACCCATCAAGCATTGAGTGCTGCTATTGTGAGCTGATCACGGTTGCTGTGTAATGTTACGCCTGCGTGACGCGATCGAGTATTGCTGCAAGACGGAATACGCCCTCGGTATGCAATTGTCAAGAAAAAAACGATTAGCATTTTAGGCTGGCTTTCAATCCCCTCCAGAGAACCCGTCTCGGCTCTCGGAACATCTCCGTGGAACTCCAAATTCGCGTTTTTGACGTTCTGCTCTTGAATCGTCTCGAACTTCTACTCTTACCTCGCCTCCCGCATTGGTCCGCGCCAGCGCATTTGACACTGCGCGCCTCAGCCGCTACGCTCGTCGCGATGAAAATTATCGTCGCAGACAAAATCAGCGAGCGCGGAATCGAACTCCTGCGCAATACAGGCTGGCAGATTGTTCTCCCGGTGGCGGCAGCGCTGCCCAACGAGATCACCGACGCTGATGGACTGATCGTCCGCAGCGCCACGCGCGTCACTGCCGAGCTTCTCGACAGAGCCGAGCGCCTTCGCGTTGTGGGACGCGCCGGAGTTGGCGTGGATAACGTGGACATGGACGCAGCCACCCGCCGCGGCGTCCTGGTAATGAACACGCCCGGCGGAAACGCCGTCAGCGTGGCGGAACACACGTTCGCGCTCATGCTGGCGCTCGCGCGTTCCGTGCCGCAATCCAATGCCGCAATCCAGGCGGGGCGCTGGGAAAAATCTTCCACCGGAATGGAGTTGCGCGGCAAGACGCTGGGCCTTGTAGGGCTCGGTCGCGTGGGCACCGAAGTAGCCAGACGCGGGCGCGCGCTCGAAATGAAAGTGCTGGCTTACGACCCCTACGTGACGCAAGCGGCTGCGCGCGAACTCGACGTCGAGTTGATTCCCTTCGAAGATTTGCTGCGCCGCTCCGACGTAATTTCGCTGCACACCGCTCTAAGCCCCGCGACGGAAAAAATAATTAATGCTGCGGCCCTGGCACAGATGAAGCGTGGCGCGCGCTTGATCAATTGCGCTCGTGGGGAACTGATCGACGAAGCCGCGCTGGCCGAGGCGCTACGCTCCGGCCACTTGGCCGGCGCTGCGGTGGACACGTTTGCGCAGGAGCCGCCGAGAAATTCTCCACTGATCGGATTGGCAAACTTCATTGCCACTCCGCATATCGGCGGGTCTACAGCGGAGGCGCAGGAAGAAGTGGGAACTCTGATCGCGCAGCAAGTTCGCGAGTATCTCGGGGAGGGCCTGATTCGCAACGCCGTAAATATGCCCGCGCTTTCCGCCGAACAATACCGACTCTTGCGTCCTTACCTCGAGCTTGGCGAACGCCTCGGCCTGCTGGTTGCGCAGGCTGCGCCTTCGGCCAGCTTCAGCCGCATCCGCATTCGTTATGCGGGAGAGCCGGCCGAGCTGGGCTCGCACGTTATCCGCAGCGCGGTTCTTATCGGCGTGCTGAACCCCGTGCTGGACGAAAAGGTGAACCTGGTAAATGCTTCGCAAGCTGCTGCCGCGCGTGGCTTGATTGTGGAAGAAACCACGCGGCGTCGGGAGCGTGGCTTCCCGAATACACTCGAAGTAGCTGCAGCCGACGGGGGCGCCGAACTTACCGTCGAAGGAACTGTGGTTCAAGACGGCTCGCCGCGAATCCTCTCGCTCGACGGCATCCCGCTCGAAGCTCCGCTGGAAGGCACTCTGTTGTTAACGCGAAATCGCGACGTTCCCGGGGTGATTGGAATGATCGGAACCGCACTCGGGAATCTCGGCGTGAATATCGCCACGTTCGCGCTGGGCCGCCGCACCCCGGTGCATGGAGCCGAAGCCGTCGCGCTCGTCCGCCTCGACGGAACGGTAGATCCGTCGATTCTAGAAAATATCCGCGCCATTCCTTCCATCACTGAAGCGCGCTTAATTCATCTCCCGGAGCTGCCAAAGGAACGCGTGCCCTCGCACTAGGACCGATGCTGAGCCAAATCGATTGAGGAATGCCCCAGGAAAGGTACAACAAAAGCGGGGCAGGTTGCGGTCGGTGCCGATGCGCGATAAACTCTTTGGCAGTCGGTAGCAATTTTCGGGGCGTAGCGCAGCCTGGCTAGCGCGCCTGGTTCGGGACCAGGAGGTCGGTGGTTCAAATCCACTCGCCCCGACCACTCTTTTTAGAATCAACGATTTATATCACACGAGAGTGACACGAAAATGCGAAGAGCGCCTGGTACGAAACCAAGCGTTCTTGTCTCATATCCGCTGGACGCTCGCGCTCTTAGTTCATTGAGTTCATGGCCTTGCGATAGCCAGTTCGTTCTACTGGGAATCCGATTCTCGGGGAAATTAGGTACAGGATCGGTCCTTCGAGGAGAAAAACGAAAATTGAGTTCAAGTTCTGTGCCCTGCCAAGATGCGATCCTGCTCCTGCGCTGATCGCGGACATTCACCAGAAAAAAAGTCGATCTCGCAGCGGTTTCGTGCGAAGGGAAGATGCGCTTCTCCGTGTTAGGCGAGCTCGTCGAGCTGGATTGCTTCCGAGTAGCCCGTAATCCGACAATTGACATCGCGAATCGCCCAATCACGTTCCACAAGATTTATCGTTTACTGATCCGCTCGGTACCATCGGTTTCTTCTACTATCCGGAAAAGTTATTCCAGGCCAGGAGTTTCTCGCATAGGATCGGTGGCAACACTTTATCTACAGCCAGCAGGATTGTTTTCACCACGCTTGTCATGCAAATGAATATTTGATATAGGCTATGAGTAGGAAGCGAATCCATTGCAGCGGTGAAAGACTGTTTGAGGTATTGTTCATGCCCAAAATTACGTATTGGTCAACTTCTGTTACGATTGCGAATCCTTTTGGCCTCCTTCCCGGTGAGACTTTTGCTCTAGGATACGCGGGGTTCACCGATGGAGATGCGATTCAAGTCACGGCGCATCCGGGAGGAGCCGGCCACGTTCGCGGCGACAACACCAATAGCCCCTTGCAGCCTCGCCTCACTGTCGAGAATTTGCAGGTCGATTGGGCTCCGCCTTCACCGGGGGCTGGGAGCAAAGCTTCGGGGACGCGCAGTATCTTTCTTGACGTGAAGAACGTCGGAACCAGCTATGTAACCGATTTCCTCGTAGCAATTTCGATGATCAACAAGTAGCAACAAGAGGACATATGAAAATCTACGCGCAGCATGACGCTGAGGGAACGATCCGTTCTCTTATCACGTTTGATGGGCCGGAAGGATCGGCAATGATGCTGGGTCAGAAACCGGGAGTTCTCTTCTCTGAACTCGAAGGATTGAAATTCAAATCAGGCACGCCGACTGCAGAAGAACTGCGCGCACTCGCGGCTACGCACAGGATTTCTGGGGCTTCCCAGAAGCGCACACTGGAAAAGAAGTAGCTCGCCTCGGTACGGGAGCAGTTCTAGAAAGGCGCAGCGATGGCAAAGGTCTCTTATTGGTCCGGCTCATGGGCGACCGTGTCGCCGGATTTTGAAGATCATCTAGTTCCCGGCGCAGTTCATTCCTGGATCATGTGGGGGTTTGGTCAAGGAGACACACTCACGATCACAGCGCATCCGGGACACTTCAACAATCCTGGTGAGCCGCGCGCAGAAGAAACTCTTGCCGTCGAAAACGTCCAGGTGGAGGAGGATACCTCCGGCCGCCGGGTATTCTTCGACGTTAGAAACGTGGGCAGTTTCGCGGTCTTCGGGTATGTTATGGGCTTCGGTATGGTGAACAAATGAAGTCACTCGCACCACAGCTTGAGAATTTGGCTCGCAGAGTTCGAGAGACCTCAAGGTTCGCTCAACCGGGCGTGGTCATTGAAGGCGTGACCGCGCCGACTTCGCGGGACATGAAGCCGAAGAAGAAATCCTTCCCGCCCCGGGATGTATTTCTCGTAAAGACTTTCCCATACACGAAGGGCGAGCCCGATCCGCAGAATACCTTGCATACAGCGGGCACGGCGCAGGGTGCTTACTTCAATATAGAAGAGTTTGGTGATCCCCTGCGCGGACGTTTGTCGGTAGGAGTATCGGCGGGTGTTACGAAGGACGCCGATTGGAGTGGCAAGGCGTTTTACAGTGAGCTTCCTGAGCGTTGGATCTTTGGAGACGCGATATCGAGTTCAGCGTCCGTTACACAAGTTTCGGCTTTACCTGCCGGACTAGCGGTGGGGAGTTACATCCATGGGGACGTAGGGTTCTCGTGGGATCCGATGTATCCAGCAACGCCCGAGGACTCCGAGAATCTACTTTACAATGCGATTTCACTTACGCCGGGGACCAGCGATTCCGCGCTCGGCGGCTTTGTAGGTGTCAGTGCCATGGCAGAGCTAACGATCACGCTGCTCTCAGATGGGGGCGCCGTGAGCAGCGGGAAGGCGACCCAGAATCTTTTGACTGTGGGGGCCGACGCGCAATTCTATGGAAACGGTGTGCAGGATAAGATCGCAGCGCCATTCTTGTTCCTTGACTTTGCTTTTGCGGGGAATCCATGGGCCATCCTGGATTTGCAAGCGAGCGTACCCTACGTAGATGGCGCAAAGCAGGTGATCGTTGAGACGAGCGTCAACCTGGTGGGGGCAAGAGGCGGAGTGAACGATCCCAACGGGGGATGGGTGACGGCCGCCTTCATGGATCTATATGAGGGCGCGTCCCCCGTCTCGTATATACCGTTCGCGCCCAACCCATTTTTGATTCGTGGAATTACAGCATTTTCAGCGGCTTTCTGATCGCTAATTGCACGTTACCTTTGAGGAGGCTCCGTGGCCAACTCAACCACGACTACCGCTTCGGTTGTGGACTGGAGTAGTAGCGGCGTGGCTCCTCGGAAGCTATCATCGCGGCCGCGACCCACATAGGGCGTTTCGAGAATCGCGGGACGAACGCATCAGGACCTCATAGGCCTGCGAAAAACTGCAGTGGAATTCTGCTTTCCGCACCCCAATGATTCTCGGCTCTCGAATCTAGGTACAAGTTAGGTACAACTAAGAGAGGGGAAATATGGCATCCTGTCCCATAAGCGACGCCAGATGAAGCATTTATAGAATTGAGCTTCATAGTTCGGGACCAGGAGGCCGGTGGTTCAAATCCACTCGCCCCGACCACTCTTTCATGCGGTTCTCTCTGTCCGCAGCCCTCATATAGTAAGCAATACCTCAGAGCGAATCGAGAAATCGCTCTCGTGCATTATGCTGGGCTCGATCGCCCGCGGCGGTTTCCGGCGAAGAAGGCGCAGGAAGCGCTTACAGGGCACTGCTCACACTTGGGCTTGGTGCGCTTGCAGAGTTCCTGGCCGTGGCGTTTCAGCAGCAAATACGCGCGGACGAGCGGGTCGAACTTCTGCGGAATTTCCGTCTCGATGGCCTTTTGTGCTTCGCGGTATGTCACGCCATAGCTCTCGCGCTCTTGCCCGTGCTGAATGCGCACCAGTACGTGCGGGCAATTTGACGGAACGGCGGCTACAGGCGCGAGGCCCGCAAAAAGCAGTATGCGGTCGGCGCCTGGATCGGCGATATTTGGAAACTTCTTAAGGATCTTCCGCGCTTGGGCAATGGGTCCGACCAGGGCCGCGCGCAGATCGCCGCCAAACTCGTCCTTCACGCGTAGCGCGATTTCCCTCAGCCGCATGGCTCTTAATTCCGGCACCATGCCGCCCGGTTTCAATGCGCTCGCGAGAGTTGCTGGATCCGCTAAGAGGAGTTGCTCTGGCTCGACCCCAATCTCGCGGTTGAGCATTTCCCAGCCTCTGGTGCACGCGGCATCACTAGCCGGATACCCGCAATGCCACCACACCAGAAACAGATACGGATCGGTTGGCCAGTTCGGTTCCTGGACGCCGTAAAAGGACTCCAACTGTTTTAGGATTTTGAGGATGCTTACGCGTGCTTGGCGCATGTGACGCTGATTCTCCACCTACTGTTGAACGGGATTATCGCAGAAAGGTCGACGTAAAACAGGTGGCAGTTACTGCGGGTGAGCCGGGAAACTTGCGGCTGCGAATCTAGAAGTTTGTGGTGAGCCGCAGTGCGAAGCTGCGCGAGGGGCCAATGGCGTTACCGGAGAAAAGCCCTCCGAAGTCGATAACGTTTAGGACGTTGTTAAGGTTCTGTCCATCAGCTTGAATCCGCATATTCAAACGCTCTGACCTGTAAATATCCGCGCCTGCAGAGGCATTCACCTGAAACGCAGGAAAGACACGGCCGCGAGTAAAGTTGATGCGATCCACGACTTGTTGGCCGTAAATCTGGGCTACCCCCGCGACGCATTGAGCTTGAGTTTCGCCGTCCGGGCACTGAAAATCGAACGGGAGACCGGTGTCGTATTGAATTCCGCCGGCGATCCACAGGCGGGGAGTGATCTGATAGCGTGCGCGGCCGCGAACGGTGTTGCGTTGATCCTGCGAATCCGGGAGATGACCTGTGGTGGGTATCACCGCGTCGTCTCCGAGAAACAGGCCGCCCGTCACTGGAAACCAAGCATTGCCGACGGTCCAGGAGTAACTTAAGAAACCCGAAAAGTGGTGCCAATCGGGAACGGCGAGCTTCGCTTCCGCCCCATAAATGACGGCCTTGCGGAACGCAATGGGATAGCTGATGGTCGTATTATCGATCTGATCGTCGTCCGCATAGTTGTTCACCAGCCGGCGAAAATAGTTGGCGTCCAGTCTCAGCTTTCCGAAGAAAGCTTTCGTTAAACCGGCCTCGTAGTAATTTCCTTCCGAAGGCTCCACAGGCAATTGGAGGGAAATTGGGTTGAGCGACGTCGCGGCTGTTGAACTTGAAAGCAGAATGTTCTCGAAAGAGGGCGTCTGAAAGACTCTGTCGTAGGAAAAATGCAGCACGAGACCGGCGGATGGAAAATAGCGTGAGATCGAGAAACGAGGGTCCACCGCCTGCCGGTTCAATATGAGCTGATAATGGTCCCAGCGAAGTCCCGCGCTGATTGTCCAATTTCCGACGTGGATCAAATCCTGAACGAATGCAGACTGTTCGAGATCCGGGCGATTCGCTAAGAAGCTGAAAGTAGGAGGCGTGCCAGGATCGAATTGGGTGGGATCCGTAATAACAAATCTGAAATTCTCGTTCAGGAAAGCGTTGTCGGACTCGACCCCGAACTTGAACTCGTGCCGGCCGTGAACGGCGGTGACCGTGCCCTTGAAATATCCTTCGCGAAAAAAGTTGTGCTGGAAAACCTCTAGGGGAGTCGAATTCGCATTCGAGTCGAAATCATTGGCGTTGTTGCGGACCATGGCGCGAAAATCGGCTACCACGTGAGTTGAAAAAGTGTGTTGGTAGCTGGCAATTCCCATGGTCTCGATGTTGTTGGCCGTTAGGCGCTGTCCGGCGGCTTGCTGCACCATTTCATTGGGGATGTCGTAGCGCGCCACTTCGTGGCGAACGATAAAGCTCAGGCGATCGTTAGGCGTCAGGTTGAGCTGGTAATGGACCGAAAAATCGCCCAGCGTGCCTGTATTGGAGAAATTTTCGGGAACCACGGGGTTCAGATAATGATCCGTCATGCTGCCGCTGGCGCTGAAGCCCAGCGTATTCTTGCCCCAGACGTACTGCCCTTGGGTAAACGCGCCCGCCGAATCAAAGCTGCCCCCGGAAAGCACTACTTGGCCGTGAAAACCAGCCTGTGAATCTTGAAGCGTATTGACCTCGACCACGCCTCCCAGTTTTCGTCCGTACTCCGCGGGAAAGCCTGCAGTGTAGATGCTCAACGATTGTACGTCGTCCGCTTCAATTTCCGGTCCGAAGCTGGGCGAACGATTATCGGTGAGAGGGATGCCGTCCACGACAAACTGAGTTTGGTACTCGGAACCTCGCGGATGCAGGACGGCGTTGCCTTCATATAGCCAGCCCGGTTGCGAATTCACCAAATCCTGCAAGGAACGGCCCGGAAGAGAGCTCAGCCTGTTTTGAATGACGTCTGAGCCTATCTGGCTAACGGAGCCTGCTTGATCGGGGTCAATCAGTGTATTGACCGCGCTAACCGTAACGGATTGATTTACCGTAGGTAGCTTGAGCTGAATTGCGTATTCGGTCGGAAGCGAGGAGCGAATCTCCACGGATTCGGAGACGGCCGCAAAGCCAGGCTGGCGAATCTCGAGTTGGTAGACGCCATAAGGCAGGCGCAGAACGTCCAGAGTGCCATGATCGCTGGTTGAGAGAGTGTTCCGATATTGATTCGCCTCGCTGGTAATCTGAACGCTCGTTTTCACGCCAAGGCCGGACGGGTCGCTCACTTTAAGGCGCAACTCACCGCTATTGCTCTGGCAAAAGAGCGGCAACGCGCAGAGTAAAAAAAGAATTGCGACTCTCGTCATGAAGAGCCGGCCGGTGACGTTCGGGAGCTGGTGTCCGGGCATGCGTCTATGTGAGTGGTCTTTGTCCATCCCGCAATACAAATTTTCGCATAGCGCCGATTCAAAGCAACATGAACCGCGCTCCGTGCATGTCAGTTCTGGAATGAGGAAGCGGGAAACTCGGGCGATCGCCTAGCTGTGGTCTGCATTCCTAAGTGTCCGCTCACGCGTCGTCTGTCCAGTCGAATGAACGCGTGACGGCTTTCTTCCACGCCCGGTAAAGCTCTTCTCTTTTTGTTTCCGCCATTCGGGGAGACCAGGTGTGTCCGACGTGCCAGTGCGTGCGCAGTTCCTCTAGATCTTTGAAGAAACCAACCGCGAGGCCTGCAGCGTAGCAAGCTCCTAACGCGGTGATCTCCGCGATCGCCGGGCGAACCACGGAGCGGTTCAGAATATCTGCCTGGAATTGCATCAATAGGTCGTTTTCGATCATACCGCCATCCGCGCGAAGCACGTCGAGCTGAATTGCCGAATCCATGGCCATGGCCTCGACCACTTCGCGGGTCTGGAAAGCTGTTGCTTCGAGGACTGCGCGAGCCAAGTGTCCCTTGTTTGCGTAGCGAGTTAAGCCGGCAATCACGCCGCGCGCGCTTGTTTTCCAATAGGGGGCATACAAGCCGGAGAAGGCCGGGACGAAGTAGACGCCGCCGTTGTCCTTCACGGATCGGGCCAACGTCTCAATGTCTGCGCTCTTCTGGATGAGCCCGAGGTTGTCGCGCAACCATTGAACCAGGGCACCGGTGTTGGCGATGCTGCCCTCGAGTGCATACTGAGCCGCATCGCCTCCGAGCTTGTAGGCAACTGTCGACAGCAAGCCGCAGCTTGACTGCACCGGATGAGCGCCGGTGTTCATCAGGAGGAAACACCCGGTGCCGTAGGTATTCTTGGCTTCGCCGGGCTGGAAGCAGGTTTGGCCGAAAAGCGCCGCCTGTTGATCGCCCAGGATTCCCGCGATTGGAACATCGTTGATCGCTGGAATTTGTGCAGACCCATAAACTTCGCTACTGGAACGAATCTGCGGGAGCATGTTCTTAGGAATTCCGAAGGCGCTGAGTATGTCGTCGTCCCACGCGAGAGTTTCGAGATTAAGCAACTGCGTGCGGCTTGCGTTTGTTACGTCGGTGACGTGGATGCCGCCCTGAGGGCCGCCGGTGAGATTCCAAACGAGATAGGTGTCCACGCTTCCGAAGAGCACCTCGCCGGCTTCGGCCCGTTCACGCACTCCGGCGACGTTATTAAGAATCCAGCGTATTTTCATGCCGCTGAAATAAGTCGCGAGCGGAAGGCCGGTTTTCTTGCGGAAGCGGTCTTGGCCGCCGTTAGCCGAAAATTCGGCAACGTCATCTGCAACGCGCGTGTCTTGCCAGACCAAAGCATTGTAAATTAGGTTGCCGGTTAGGCGATTCCACAGGATCGTAGTCTCTCGCTGATTCGCGATTCCGACGGCAGCCAAATCTTCCGGCCGAAGCCCTTTCGCTTCCATCGCCGCGACGATTACTTCTTGTGTTCGGCGCCAGATCTCTTCGGGATCGTGCTCGACCCACCCGGGTTTCGGATAGATTTGCTCGTGCTCCTTCTGCGCGGCAGAAACAATCCTTCCGTCTCTGTCGAACACAATGAAGCGTGTGCTAGTGGTCCCTTGATCGATTGCCCCGACGTAGCTAGGCACGATTACATTCCTCACAAGAGTGTGCACGCCGACCCAGCCACTCGTGGATGGATCGTACAAATATCGCAGATACTCAATGTTACTCGGGTTCTTCCAGCATGGATTCGGGACGGACTACGACGACGATACCGTTCTCTGTGACGGAGTAACGGGCGCGGTCGGCTTCGAGGTCGTAGCCGATTACCGTGCCTTCGGGAAGATTCACGTGGCGGTCGATGATGGCTCGGCGGATGCGGGAGTGGCGGCCGATAATCACGTGGTTGAAAATAATTGAATCGTCCACCTCGCTGTAACTATTCACGCGCACGTCCAAGCCCAGCACGGATTTCTCCACGCGGCCGCCGGAGACGATCGAACCGGCGCCGACTATGGAATCGAGAGCGACGCCCTTGCGTTCCGGGTCGGCAAAAACAAATTTTGCGGGTGGATGCTGCTGCTGCCAGGTGTGGAGCGGCCAGGTTTTATCGTACAAGTTAAAAATGGGCGAGACGGAAACGAGGTCCATGTTTGCTTCGTGATAAGCCTCGACGGTACCCACGTCGCGCCAGTAGGACATGTCCTTTTTATTTTCGTCGAGAAAGTTGTAAGCGAAGACCCGATATTTTTCGATGATGCGGGGAATGATATCTTTTCCGAAGTCATGCGAGGAATTGGGATCTTCGGCGTCGGCAATCAGGATGGGCAAAAGAAGCTGCGTGTTGAAAAGATAGACGCCCATCGAAGCGTTCACTTTTCCAGGGTGAATGCGGGATTCCTTGGGATGCTCGGGCTTTTCCTCGAAGCCGACGATGCGCCAATCGTTGTCCGTCTCCAGAACGCCGAATCTTTTACTCGCCTCAGCCGGCGGCACTTCGAGAGTCGCCACCGTGACGTCGGCGCGGGCTTGGACGTGCTGTTCGAGCATCTTCTGATAATTCATTTTGTAAATGTGGTCGCCGGAGAGGATGAAGACGTAGTTGGATTGTTCGCTGCCGATGGAATAAATATTCTGGTACACCGCGTCGGCAGTGCCTTGATACCAATGCTGCGAGACGCGCATCTGCGGCGGAAGAACTTCGATGAAGTCGCCAAGCCCCATCAAGACGGACCAGCCGCGGCGAACGTGGCGGTTGAGGCTGAGCGCTTTGTATTGAGTGAGAACGAAAACGCGGCGCAAGTCGCTATTGAGGCAATTGGAAAGCGTCACGTCAATGATGCGATACACGCCGCCGAACGGGACGGCGGGTTTGGCGCGGTCGCGGGTTAAGGGCCACAGACGTTCGCCCTGGCCGCCTGCCAGGAGCACAGCGAGCGCGTTGCGCATCAAAGGAGGCACGGGATACTTTCTCCAAGAACCTGCCGACCGGAGGAATCTATTCTAGCAGTACAAGCGAGGGCAAGCACATGCGGGGGCTTAGTTTTCTCGCGGGCGGAGGCGCAGCCCCGGAAGGGCCTTCGATAGTTAACCTCGAAGGTATATACACGGCGATTAAAACCCTTAAACAATATAAACCTTGACTTCGGTGGTGGCCTCCGTTAGAAGAACTTCACATTTGCCGGAAGCGGTCTGAACCGGTAGACTGGTTAGATTCCGTCAGACCAATTCTACAGACAACAGGGAATGGGGGTGAATACGCGTGGCAGAAGTCGTAATTCAAGAGGGAGAATCTTTGGAAAATGCTCTCCGGCGCTTCAAGAGGAAGGTGCAGTCGGAAGACATCATCAAAGAGATCAAGAAGCACAGCTACTACATGAAGCCCGGTGAAAAGCGTCGCGCAAAGGAAGCCCTCTCGCGTAAGCGTCTCCGAAAGAAGCAAAGGCGTGAACAGGATTAGGCCAAGTTAGTTGGGGTCCATCCGGGCAGTTTCGTGCCAGCAAGAGGGCGGAACTGCCTCGCTGCCTCTCCTTCCCAGCCCGGTTTCGGAGTGGCGTATGGAATACAGCGACAAGGTCTTGAAGTGCGCGGATTGCTCGGCGGAATTCATTTTCACAGCCGGCGAGCAGATGTTTTTTGCGGACAAGGGTTTTAAGAACGAACCCAAGCGGTGCAAAGCGTGCAAAGGGA
Source organism: Candidatus Acidiferrales bacterium (assembly GCA_049693595.1). Lineage (GTDB taxonomy): Bacteria > Acidobacteriota > Terriglobia > Acidiferrales > UBA7541 > Palsa-295. The sequence continues at coordinate 18,909 of JBAVQA010000465.1, forward strand.
ACCGCGGACAGAGCGCGGGTGCGGGCTCAGGCTCGGGAAGCATGCAGCGGGTCGAGACCAAAACCGTTTGCTCGCAATGCGGTAAAGAAACGACGGTTCCTTTTAAACCCACGCAGGGACGGCCGGTTTTCTGCCGCGAATGCTTTCAGCAGCGGCGGAGTGCGGGCTCTCCCGGTGCGACCGCGTAGTTGAAGACGAGCACGTAAACGGCGCGGCTCGAAAAACTGTGCGGGTGAGCTATCGGCGTTGAAACGGCCTGAGAAATTTCGGGCGAGCCGGAAATTTACCTAACGGAATGGCATTCGGATTCTCTATGGCTTTTTGAGTTCACCATCGGGTGCGCTCAGAAAGCCGTTTTTTTGTGACGTGAAGCCGTCTGGCGGCTTAGGCGGCTTCGGAGTCGCGGGCCGGGGCGATTTCGCGCAGGGCCGCGACGAACGTTTCTGTCTCCTGCTGCGTGCCGATGGTGATACGAAGGAAATTGTTCATAGACGGAAAACGCCGACCCACAAGAATATTGCGAGCGGCGAATTGGTCGATGATGGGTTGCACATCCGTGTGCATGTCGATCATGACGAAATTGGTTTGCGAAGGAATGTATGACCGGCCGTCCTTGGCAAGTTCGCCGCAGAGCCATCTGCGGGTACCGTTGATTTTGTCGCGACATGACAGGACGTGATCGGTGTCGCCGAGACTTGCTAGGCCTGCAGCAAGCACCGCGGCGTTTCCGTTGTCCTGCAAAGCCTGTTCGCTGATCCGCGCGATCGTTTCCTTAGCGCCAACTGCGTAGCCCAGCCGCATGCCAGCCATACCGTAGATTTTCGAGAATGTGCGCGCGATGACGAGGTTGGGATATTTCTGCGTCCATTCGGCGACGCTGCCGTAGTGCGGATCGTCAGCGAAATCGAAATAGGCTTCGTCAACAAGTATCAGGGTGGAAGGCAGGACAGCGGGGACGAAACTTGCCAATTCTTCGCGCGTAACGATTGTGCCGGTAGGATTATTGGGGTTGCAAACATAGACGACGCCAGTCTTCGAAGTGCATGCAGCGGCCATTTTCCGAAGATCATGGCGGTGATCGGCGGTGAGCGGAATTCTCACTGGGGTTGCTTGCGTAATTCGAGCGTATTCGAGAACGGCTTCGAAGGTAGGCTGCGCTACGACAATATTCTTGCCAGGCCCGAGGAAAGCCATGTCGACGCAGCGCAAGATTTCGGTCGAGCCGCAACCCAACGCGATATTTTCGCGAGACACGTTATAATTTTTGGCCAGCGCATCGGCCAACCGGAGATTCGTGGCATGAGGATAACGCGCGGCCACCGGACCGCAGGAATCGAGGGCGTTCAGAGCCTTGGGGGAGGGGCCGTAGGGGTTTTCGTTGAAGTTCAGATGGATCGCATTTTCTGAGGCCGTCAGGTTGCGTCTATCATCCAATCTCAGAGGCAAGCGCGGGACGGCGAAAGCGACGGCAAGCGAACCTATCGTGCGCGAAAAGTCGCGTCGGGAAAAAAGCGAATTAGGCATGTCACACTCCTCAGAATCCGCCTGGATGATACGACGCGATGGAGCAAACGGGCAAGCAGTCGCTTCAACGGTGCCAACAGCATTGGTCGAAGCTGGCTGGATGTCCATTTTAGCTGGTACTTTTATTCCTTCTTGTAAGGAGAGACTTCATGAAAAAAGCATTACGCGAGCAGTTGCGAAAAGTTTTAAACTGGGGTGAAGCTCACGCGGATTGGAAATCATCAATTGATGGACTTTCAAGATCCAAGCGCGGTGTAAGACCGCCCGGTGCACCCCACTCCGCATGGGAACTTCTGGAACATATGCGAATCGCGCAGTCGGACATCCTTAGTTTTTGCCTGGACCCTAAACAGGTTTCGCCGGCCTGGCCGTCCGGTTATTGGCCAAAGACACCGAATCCACCCAGCGACGCCGCGTGGAAGCAGTCTGTGGAGGCGTTTCAAAAAGATAACGAGGCGATGGGAAATCTGGTGATGGATCCGAAACACGATCTCTTGGCGCCGATCGCCCACGGCTCCGGGCAGACGATTTTGCGCCAAGTTTTGCTCCTTGCCGATCACAATTCCTATCATCTGGGCCAATTTGTTCTGGTGCGTCGGCTCTTGGAGGATTGGAAGGAGAAATAACGATCGGCTCTCACCGGTCGGGCTGTGCAGCCGTTATAATATAAGGACCAATTGCGAGGAGATTCATGAACCGGCAACACGCTGTGGCGGAATCCATAGTAACGAAAGAGAGCCAGGGTCGAGTGTGGGATGCGTTTCGCCGATGGGGCTACTTGCAAGCAGACCTCGATCCTCTAGGCGATCTGCAACCCGTTGCCATGTCGGAACTCGACGTGACCGGGCCGGAAGCCGACGCGGCGCGGCGGTTCTACTGCGGGACAATCGGTGTGGAATTCATGCACATCGCCGACCGCGAGCGCAGGCAGTGGATTCAGAAGCGGATCGAATCAGAAGCTCCGAAGGTCGATCGCGAACGAATTTTGGAATGGCTGGTGCGTGCCGAGATTTTCGAGCAAGTTTTGCAGACGCGCTACCTGGGGACGAAACGTTATTCGCTTGAGGGCGAGGCGGCATTGCTGCCCTTGCTGGACGCGATCCTGAGCGCGGGCGCCGAGCAGGGGCTGCAACAAGCGGTGCTGGCCATGAGCCATCGCGGAAGATTGAACGTAATGGTGCACATCGTGGGCCGAGGAGCTGCGGAAGTTTTTGCGCGATTCGAGGACGTGGATCCGCGCAGCGTTCTTGGCGGCGGAGACGTTAAGTATCACATGGGCGCGACCGGAGATTTTTCGGCGGAGGATGGCCGGACCGTCGGGATTCACCTGGTTTCGAATCCCAGCCATCTGGAAGCCGTCGATCCAGTCGCCATGGGGCGTGCGCGCGCGAAACAAACACGCGCAGGAGAATCCGGCCGAAAAGAAATTGTTCCGGTGTTGATGCATGGCGACGCGGCGTTTGCGGGGCAGGGAATCACCGCGGAAACATTGAACATGGCTGAGGTTCCTGGGTTCACCGTGGGCGGCTCGGTGAATATTATCGTGAATAATTTGATCGGGTTCACCACTGTTCCGCGCGACTTGCATTCCTCGCAATTTTCGTCGGACTTGGCGAAGCGCCTGCCTATTCCCATCTTTCATGTGAACGCTGAAGATCCGGAGGCGGTCGCACGCGTCGGACGGATCGCAATGGAGTACCGCTACGCGTTTAATTCACCCGCGGTGGTGGATTTGATCGGCTATCGCCGGCACGGGCATAGCGAAGTGGACGATCCGACCATTACGCAACCGTTGCGCTATCGAAAAATTCTGGCACACTCGCAACTTTGGCAGATTTACGCCAAGAAAATCGGCGTTGATCCCGAACCCATCGTGGCGCGCATCAGGCAGGAACTGGATGCCGCGCAGAAACACGCGCTGGAGCTGGAGAAAAATCCTCCAATGCGGAAGCTCCCTGCTTACTGGGATGCCTATCGCGGCGGCCGCTACTCCGCGTCCATGGAAGTCGATACAGGCGTGCCGGAAAGCGAACTGACAACAATCGGCGAAGCGCTTGCCAGTTATCCGAAAAGCTTTCACATCCATCTGAAAGTAAAAAAGCTCCTGGAACAAAGACTGGAAATGGCGCGCGGCAAACGAGCCATCGATTACGGGATGGCTGAGGCGCTTGCATTTGGCTCGCTGGTGAAGCAAGGCACGCCCGTGCGGCTGACGGGACAAGACACTCGGCGCGGGACGTTTAATCAGCGGCATGCTGCGCTGATCGATATCGAGACGGAACAGGAGTACGTGCCGCTCGAACACGTGTCGCCAGGGCAAGCTTGGTTCGAGGCTTACAATTCGCCGCTTTCCGAAGCATCCGTTCTGGGGTTCGAATACGGCTTCAGCCGCGACTTTCCGGAAGCGCTTGTTCTGTGGGAAGCGCAGTTCGGTGATTTCGCCAACGGCGCGGAAATCATCATCGATCAATTCGTAGCCGCGGGTGAAGACAAATGGAATTTGCTTTCGGGACTTGTGCTGCTGCTGCCCCACGGTTACGAAGGGCAAGGGCCGGAACATTCGAGTGCGCGTATCGAGCGGTTCTTGCAACTTGCAGCGCGAGATAATATCCAAATCTGTCAGCCTTCCACGGCGGCGCAATATTTTCATCTGCTGCGACGGCAAGCGCTGCGGGCGTGGCGCAAACCGCTGGTGGTCTTCACGCCCAAGAGCATGCTGCGCAATCCGGTGGCTTGTTCGGCGCTGGCCGATCTCGCGGCGCCTCGATTCCAGCGTGTGATTCCGGACGGAGGTGATGGATCCGCTACGCGCGTATTGCTTTGCAGCGGCAAGATCAGATACGAGCTCGCGGCAGCGCGAGAGAGCCGCAAAGACCCTTCGACGGCCATTGTGACTCTCGAGCAGCTCTATCCATTTCCTGAGGCTGAATTGGCTGCGGAAATGGATCGCCATGCGAACGCGCGCGAGTTTGTTTGGGTCCAGGAAGAGCCGGCCAATATGGGCGCGCTTGCGTTTTTGCTGCCACGTCTCGAGCGTCTCGCGCGCGGGCGAGCGGTGCTGTCCGTGAAGCGCTCTGCAAGCGCCAGCCCAGCCACGGGCTCGCACAAAGCTCACGAGATGGAGCAGCACACGCTCATCTCTCTGGCGTTCGGCCTACCCACTGCCAAATAGTCTTCTGCGATTTATTTCTTAGAAATGATAAAGCTCTGCGGACCCGGCGTACGGTGCAACTCGCTGGTAGAAAATCCTGCCGCGCGAAACATCCGATCGTATTCCGAGAATGGGTAAGCGTCGCCAGCTCGTGTGGAAGCGAGCATGATCATGCTGAAAGCAGCTGCAGCAGGAGGCGTCACTCGATCTTCGTTGGGAACGAATTCAACGGAGACTACGGCGCCATCCGGTTTGAGCGCAGGATGAATCTTGCGCAAAAGAGTTCCAATCGCCGTGGAATCGAAATGGTGCAGGAATCCTGTTAACAGGACCAAATCGTAGTCCTTACCGAATTCCACTTCGAAAGCATTTCCCGGCAAAGTGTGGTAGCGTGCGGCCACTCCCGCAGCCTGAGCATTTTCCTTCGCTACGTCCAAAACGCGAGACCAATCCACGGCGAAAATTTCCGCGTTAGGATTGTGTTTCGCAATCGTGACGCCGTACATTCCGTGGCCTGCAGCGATGTCGAGCACTTTCCATTTCTTGCCGGCATTCGCGTTAACGATTTCCGCGAGTCCCTCCGCGGCGAGCTTCTGCAAAGGCGCCATTGAGCGTGCAAACTCCACCCATTTCGGACTGTCGGGTTCGGTAGTAGTCGCGTCATCCTGCAGTGAGCCGCCCTTTCGGACGATGGCGGTCAAATCCTTGAAAGCGTCCGTCAATTCCGGAAGGGTAAGAAATCCGACAGCTGAGCCGATATACGCGGGTGACTGCTTGTTAAGAAAAATTGCCGAATCGGGCGCTAGTTCGTAACGCTGCACGTTCTTCGCCAGGAATCCATTGACCACGAGGAAGTCACACAAGATGCGAATTCCGCGCTCGGAGGCCTGACATTTTTTGGCGAGCGCTGCGGCGCTTGTCGTTCCCTGGCCGATCGCGGTGAAAACGTCAAGCTCAATCGCGGTTTTCAAAGCTGCAGTTTTCTGATAGGCGTTGAGCGTTTCAAAGATACGCTCCGGCCCTATGGATGGATGACCAGTGGCTGCCATTGTTTTTCTCCCGAAATAGAATTTACTACATTAGCGAGCGACAGAATTTTCGACGAAGCACCAATGAACGAAATCTGGTTTATAGCGGGCGGCGACGGCATCCGGCACGTCGGATTCTTGCAGGCGTTTGAACGTAAACTCAATTTCGCCTGAAGGCTTCACTTCGGCAAGCAGGAAGCCATACAC